>CAJOIX010000001.1 GCA_905234815.1 uncultured Prevotella sp.
ATTTGGTGCCACTCGTGTTCCAGAATCTGCTCGGTCTGCATATCTTTGGCATAGACCATCAGTCCAGAGGTATCGCGGTCAAGCCGGTGTACCACGTGGGCTCGGCATTTCTGGTGGGTCTTCTGGAAATAATCGTCGAGCACCTGTTTCACGTTTAGCGAGGCGTGGCCTGCTGCCATAGAGAGAATACCTTCGCGTTTCTCCACTACAACGAGATATTGATCTTCGTAAACGAGTTTCACGAATTTGTTCTTAAACGTGTCGTTACGTTTCGAGCGGCTCACCTGCACTTTCATGCCTGGCTTCAGCGGGAAGTCGAATTGTGTCACTTGCCGGCCATCCACCTTGATGCCACGCCCCTGCAGGGTGGCCTTGACTTTTGTTTTCGACAGATGCAGATGCGTGAGCAACCATTCCAGCAGGGGTTGCGGTTGCTCTACTCGGTAGGTGTCGTAGGTGGGGTTGGATGTATTGAAAGCCTTCATGATTTGGCTAATTCACCATTGTATTGTTTCACTTTTTATCTTAGTTACAGAGGTGCAATCGTAGAATTGCGCATTGTAAAACGCTTAGACGCTTTCGAGCACACCATTCTTCCAGTCGTAGAGAGCTGTTTCCTTGATTTTGACGTGGAGTTTCTTGCCGGTGGCATTGAATGGAATCTGCTTCACAAAACGGTAGTAGCGCGGGCGTTTGAAATTGGCAATTTCTTTGCTCTCTTTGCAGAACTGGTCGAGTTCTTCGGCTGTCACGCTCTCGTCTTCGGGCACGATATAGGCTGTGACGAGTTGACCGCGCAGTTTGTCGGGTACGGAGGTGACGATGCAGTCTTTCACTTTGGGGTGCAGATTGAGCACAGCCTCCACTTCCGTCGGGTAAATGTTCTCGCCCGAGGAGATGATCATATCGTCTTTGCGGCCCACAATGGTAATATAGCCTTCGCTGTCCCATGTGGCCAAGTCGTTGGTATAGATGAATCCCTTGTAGTATTTTCGCTCGGTTTCAGCGGGATTGTTGTGGTAGATGAATGGAGATTTGGCTGGCGACGAGATGATTACTTCACCCACGTCGATGCCGTCCTGCAGCGCCAGTTCTTCAGGTTCGCCGCGGCGGTCTTCAAAGATTTTCACCACGCGCACATCGTCATCGACACACGAGCGGCCAGCGCTGCCGGCATGGGCGGGCAGATCGAACGGGCGGAGGAAAGTGTTCCAGAGCGTCTCGGTGGTGCCGTAGCCGTTGAAGATGTTGGGTGTGAGCACTTTCTGGTAGCGGATGCAGGCGGCACGCTCCAGCGGACTGCCCATGGTGACAATGCCTTTGAGCGACGACAGGTCGTAGCCGTTCTGCTCCTGGCGGTCGGCCAGTTCTTCCAAGACGGTGGGCACGCCTACGATGAACGTAATCTTGTATTGACTAACGTATTTAAGCGCTGTGGTGCCGTCGAACTTGCTCATGATGACCATGGCTGCTCCAGCATAGAGCGCAGGGCAGGGACCAGCACAGTGGAGTCCGCCACGGTGGAACCACGGAGTGGTGTTCATCGTCACGTCGAGATAGCTCATGGGGAAATGAATCATGATGTCATGGGCCGAGAGCACCTCGTTTATGCTGGTGATGCAGGCACTCTTTGGGCGGCCGGTGGTGCCGCTGGTGTAGAGGCGGGCACTTTCCAGATAGATGTTGTAGGGAGTGGTGAGCACGGGCTCTTCGGCAGACGCCTCGCTCACATAGTCGCTGTAGGCAGTCACATCGGCGGTGCTCTCGTTTGCCGTGCTCAGCAGGCGCGCCGGCTTGTGCCGGGTTTGCTTCAAGGCTTCGAGCGCTATGGGCGAAGTCTTCACGCTGTTGATGAGTACCTTCGGCCGGGAGTCGTCAATGAGCCAAGCCATCTCGCCCACGCTGGTGCGGAAGTTGATGGGGCAGCATACGGCTTGCAGCTTGTGGCAGGCCACATAGGCAAACACAAATTCGGGACAGTTCAGCAACTGAAGCATCACCACATCGCCTCGGCCTACGCCGTCGGCCTGAAGTCTGTTGCACAGGCGGTTTACCTCTGCGTTCACCTCTTGGTAGGTCCACTGCCGCCGGGTGGGCGGGTCAATCAGCGCCAGGCGTGTGCCGTAGCGGCGCACATTGCGCATGAAACCCTCAATCCACGTATATCTACTCTCGAATAAATCTTTGAAATTGTCCATAGTATTGTTTTTATTTGGATGCAAATTTAAGGGGAAAGATTGAAACTGACAAATTGCAGCCGACAAACTATGATGCATTTGCCAAAAATACTTGTGCAAGTTTGAAGCGGAATTTTCCTAAAAACTACCCCCTGAAATCCGATAGCTGAAAGACCGATTTTCAAAAGCTATGCTTTTAGCGTCCAATAGCTATGCTTTTGCGCTCCAAAAGCATAGCTTTTACAAGGCAAAAGCATAGCTTTTGGAACGCAGTTTCTATATGATTGATTATCAAAGATTTATAAAATCGAAATTTGGAGATTTGCAGCAAGGTAGAAGTTTCGTTGCTGCTATTGCTGTGTGGGCGGCGTGCTGATGGCGGTGAGGAAGTCGGCAACTACGTAAGAACTGCCACCGACGAAGATTACATCCTGCGGACCGGCTGCGGCGAGCGCTGCGCTGAATGCAGCGCGAACGGACTGGTAGGCCTCACCCTGCAAGCCGAGGGCTGCGGCTTGGCGCTGCAGTTCTTCAACTGCGATGGCCCGATGTGTGGCGGCCTGCGTCCAGTAGAACAAAGTTTCAGCGGTTGCTCCCGATTGTTTTTGCGAAGAATCGTTGGGCGATAGGTGTTGACCGATGAGGCGCAGCACGGTGGTGAGGTCCTTGTCATCGACCATGCCGAACACCATGTGTAATCGGGCTGACGGGTGGTGCGCGAGTGTTGTGAGTTGAGGAGCCAGATACTCCCACGCGGCGGCATTGTGGCCCGTGTCGCAGACAACGCGCCGCGCCGCTTCATTGTCGGATGAAGAACGGATGAATATCTTTGGATATTTGTCTGTTGATTCTTTCTGCTCAAGGAAAAGTTCCTGCCAGCGGCCTTGCAGACCAGTGAGGTCGCAGACATGAGCGAGCGCTTGGCGCAGTTCAGCGGCCGATGGCTGCAACTGTTCAGGCAGTTGCGAAACGGCGCAGAGAATGGTGCGCAGGTTTTTCGACTGATAGTTGCCCTTCAGTTGGAAGTCTGCCGTTAGCGCTTCAAGGTCTGACAGTTCTTGCTCCTCAGCGAAAACGATAGGCGCTTGTTCTTCATGGGCCTTGGCCAGAAATACGGCCTTGGTCTCGGGTGTGGTTTCGCCAACCACTGCGGGCACTCCTCTTTTCACGATGCCGGCCTTCTCTGCAGCAATCTGTCTGAGGGTGGAGCCTAACAGATTGGTGTGGTCAAGCGAGATGTTTGTGATGACCGAGAGCATGGGACTGACAATGTTGGTAGAGTCGAGGCGACCGCCCAGTCCCACTTCAACAACGGCTACATCAACCTTCTGCTGGGCGAAATAGCTGAAGGCCATTGCCGTGGTCAACTCAAAAAACGAGGGAGCCAGATGCTTTTCCATTCCCTCGGCTTCGGGCGCGGCGAGTGCGGCTTCCGTATATTGCTCCACGAATTGGATTACGTAGTCGTGCGCGATGGGCTGACCGTTCACACGGATACGCTCGGCAAAGTCAACAAGATGGGGCGAAGTGTAGAGACCAACCTTCAACCCTTTTTGCTGCAAGATGGCAGCCAATGAGTGCGATACCGACCCCTTGCCGTTGGTGCCAGCCACATGAATGATTTTGTATTGGCGGTGCGGGTGTCCGCACCATGCGTCCAATACCAGCATATTGCCCAACCCGGGCTTATACGCAGAAGCACCCACGTGTTCAAACACGGGAGTGCTTCGATAGAGATATTGTAGGGTTTCGGAGTAATTCATTGTAACAGGGAATTGAGCAGGATAATGTCCGGCGGGCATCTCAGCTGAAGGCTTCACTCTTTACGTATCACTCTTCGCTCTATAAAAACAGTTTCTTAAAGTGGTCGAAAATTGATTTCTTGGTGGCGCTGTCGCCCTTGAAATTGTCGCTCTGGCGCATCCGTTCAATGGCTTCGCGCTCTTCGAACGAGAGGGTCTTTGGCACATAGACGCTGATGTTTACAATCAGATCGCCTATGCCTTGACCATATCCGCGCACGGCTGGCAAGCCCTTTCCGCGCAGACGGAGCGATTTGCCTGGCTGGGTGCCGCTCTCAATCTTTATGCGTACTTTCGTTCCATCGACCGTCGGAATCTCCACTGCACCGCCAAGTGCAGCCGTGGGGAAGTCGAGCAGCAGGTTGTAGATGAGGTTCTGGCCGTCGCGAATGAAGGTGTTGTCGGGTTCTTCCTCGATAAACACTTGAATATCGCCGTTCGGTCCGCCATGAGGTCCAGCGTTTCCTTTGCCCTGGGCTGTTACCACCATGCCATCGGCCACACCTGCAGGAATGTTGATTTCTACCAACTCTTCGCCTTTTTGCACACCTGTGCCGCCACATTCCTTACACTTGTTCTTGATCACTTTGCCTTCGCCATGGCAAGTGGGGCACTCTTGTTGTGTTTGCATCATGCCCAGAATGGAGCGCATGGTCTTCACCACGAAGCCCTGACCATGACACGTAGGACAGGTTTCAGAGCCGCTTCCTGCCTCAGCGCCAGTGCCGTGGCAGTGGGGGCAGGCAACATCCTTGCGCACCTTGAACTTCTTGGTGACACCCGTGGAAATCTCTTGCAGCGTCAGCCGTACCTTCAAGCGCAGGTCGTTGCCGCGATTGTGGGCATAGCTTCTGTGGCCACCTCCACCAAAGAAATCGCCGCCGCCTCCGCCGAAGAAGTCGCTAAACACGGAGCCGAACTGCGAGAAGATATCGTCCATGGAGAATCCTCCGCTCGAGAATCCTCCAAATCCGCCAGGTGCGTCGAAACCAAACTGGTCGTACTGCTGGCGCTTCTTCGGGTCGTGCAATACATCGTAGGCCTCGGCTGCTTCCTTGAATTTCTCCTCGGCTTCTTTGTTGCCTGGATTGCGGTCGGGGTGATATTTGATGGCAATCTTGCGATATGCCTTCTTTATCTCGTCCTCTGTTGCGTTTTTACTAACGCCGAGCACTTCATAGTAATCTCTCTTCTGTGCCATATCTTTTCTATTGTCCCACTGCCACTTTGGCATGACGAATCACCTTGTCGTTCATCGTGTAGCCGGTTTGTATGCAGTCGATCACTTTTCCTTTCTTGTCGTCGCCCATGCCGGGAACCATTGCCACGGCTTCATGGTAATCGACGTTGAAATCCTGATCGGTGGTGTCTATCTTCTTCACTCCGATTCCTTCGAGGGTGCTGACAAATTTTTTGAAGATCAGTTCCATGCCCTCTCTGAAGGCTGTGGCATCGTCGGTCTGGTCGGCCAGTGCACGCTCAAAGTCGTCGAGGATGGGGAGCACTGCCTTCACAGTCGATTCGCCGCCATTGAGAATGAGTTCGGTCTTCTCCTTGATGGTGCGTTTGCGGAAGTTTTCAAACTCAGCGGCCTTGCGCAGCAGTTGGTCTTTGAGGCTTTCGATTTCCTTTTGGGCTGCTTCCAGCGGGTCGCTGTCGGCTTGTTCGTTGTCGTCTGTGGTGGCTTCTTGTTCCGGTTGTTGTTCAGCAACTATTTCTTTATCCTCTTCGTCAAGGATTTCTTCTTGTTCTTTTTTACTCATAATGGTTAGATTTTTTATATATCTCTCAGCAAAGACCATGCCAAATTGGAGGCAGGCATCGGGGCAAAGTTGAAAAGCGGGCTTTTATGCCTCGTAGAGGCGGGCTTTTTGTTCTTTGATTTGCGGGTCGTAGATATAGTCGTCGTAAGACATGAGCTTGTCGATGGTGCCGCGTGGGGTGAGTTCAATGATTCGGTCGGCCACGGTGTTGATGAACTCATGGTCGTGTGAGGCGAACAGAATGTTGCCCTTGAACTGTATGAGGTTGTTGTTGAAGGCCTGAATGGACTCAAGGTCGAGGTGGTTGGTGGGCGTGTCGAGAATGAGGCAGTTGGCGTTTTTCAATTGCATACGAGCAATCATGCAGCGCATTTTCTCGCCTCCGGAGAGCACGTTGACTTTCTTTTCCACTTCTTCCTGCTTGAAGAGCATACGGCCGAGGAATGATTTCATAACGACTTCGTTGCCTGGTCCGTACTGCGAGAGCCAATCGACGAGATTCAGATCAGACTGGAAGAACTCGGTATTGTCGAGCGGCAGGTAGGCCGTAGTGATGGTTACGCCCCACTTGTAGGTTCCGGCATCGGCTTCGCGGTTGCCGTTGATAATCTCGAACAGTGCCGTCATGGCTTTCGGATTGTGGGAGAGGAACACGGTTTTCTGGCCTTTCTCGATGGTGAACGATACATTGTCGAACAGTACGGTGCCGTCTTTGTCAACGGCTTTCAGACCTTCTACCTCGAGAATCTGATTGCCTGGCTCGCGATCCATCTGGAAGATGATGCCTGGATATTTACGTGTGGATGGGGTGATTTCCTCGATGTTGAGCTTCTCAAGCATCTTTTTGCGCGAGGTGGTCTGTTTCGATTTGGCCACATTGGCGGAGAAGCGGCGGATGAATTCCTCCAGCTGCTTGCGCTTTTCCTCAGCTTTCAGGCGTTGGTTCTGTGCCTGGCGCAGTGCCAGCTGCGAACTCTCGTACCAGAACGAGTAGTTGCCCGAGAAGATGGTCACTTTGCCGAAGTCGATATCTACTGTTTGTGTGCTCACGGCATCGAGGAAGTGACGGTCGTGGCTCACCACGAGCACGCACTGCTCGAGCGACGAAAGGTATTCTTCAAGCCACTGCACGGTGTCGAGGTCAAGGTCGTTGGTGGGCTCGTCGAGCAGCAAGTTGTCAGGATGGCCGAAGAGAGCCTTGGCCAGCATCACACGTACTTTCTCGTTGTTTGACAATTCGCCCATCTGCTTATAGTGCGTCTCTGTCTGAACACCGAGATTCTGCAGCAGTTGGGCAGCTTCGCTTTCAGCCTCCCAGCCGTTCATCTCGGCAAACTTCAGTTCCAGATCTGCAGCCAGATTACCGTCTTCTTCGGTCATCTCGGGTTTGGCATAGAGCGCTTCGCGCTGCTTCATGTTCTGCCAGAGGGGCTGGTGACCCATCAGCACGGTGTCCATCACCGAGAACTCATCGTATTTGAAGTGGTCCTGTTCCAAGACGGAGAGTCGTTCGTTGGGACCCATTTCCACGGTTCCCTTGTTAGGCTCCAGCTCGCCGCTGATGGCGCGGAGCAGGGTGGATTTGCCGGCTCCGTTGGCGCCGATGATGCCGTAGATATTGCCGGCAGTGAATTTCAGGTTTACGTCTTTGTAGAGAATGCGTTTGCCAAACTGGATGGCAAGATTAGTCAGTGTGATCATAGTTGTATTTGACTATTTGACAATTTGCTGTTGTATGATTTTTTTCAGGGTGCAAAGGTACGATTTAGTGAGGACAAGGCAAAATGAAAGCTTGCTTTTATTTTCTTTGTCGAGCGCGAGGCCCTTATTTATTGGGCGTTTTGATTATTTGACAATTAGCCTATTTTACGATTTCACGATTTGACGATTTTACCATTTTCGGGTGTGTTTAATGGTTCCGGGACCAAAATTGGCGACGTGTAAAAACCGATTTACTAACTCATTGAATGTCAGCGGGTTGAAAAATCAGTTTCAAAAGCTATGCTTTTGGCCTTCAAAAGGATAGCTTTTGGCATCTGAAAGCATAGCTTTTGGAGCGTAAAAGCATAGCTTTTGGAAATGGGGTGTATAAAAGAAAGAGGACAGCCCTTTTCGGGGGACTGTCCTCTTGTGATATTTCTGTCAGCGCCAATGGCGTTTCAGCTGTGTTATTCAGCGGGAGTTTATTCAGCGGGAACCTCTTCTTCGGCGGGCATGGAGTCGAGTTCATGCTTGGCTTCTACGGCCTGCTTGGCGAGTGCGTTCTGCGGGTCGAGCTTCAAGAGCTTTTCGAAGTAGGGATATGCACCGTTGAGGTCTTTCTTGGTGTTCCAGATAATGTAGCCATAGTTCTTGTAGGCTGCTTTCAGGGCACCGAGTTCAGATTCGTCGCACTGCTTGGCTTCGAGTTCTTTGATCACGCGGCCGTAGTAGATCATGGCCTGGTCGTCGAGCTCAGCCTGGAAAGCAGCGTTTGCTGCCTGCAGGTTGGCGTAGTAGGAGATGGAGGGGAACTTCTTGCCCATGCTTTCGTAGATGGAGAAAGCTTTGTCGTAGTTGGCCTGTACGTTCTCGCCCTTGCCTGCTTTCTGGAGGTAGATGCCTGCCAATTTAGCATAGTCGGAAGGAGTGGTGGTGCTGGCACTGTTCATGTATTTCTCGCTCCATTCGAGGGCCTTGTCCTCATCGCCGGCAGCGGCATAGGTGTCGGAGATATACTGGTAGGGCTTGAAGTCTTTGTCGTTCATGGCGAAGGCTGTCTGGAACTGCTCGATGGCTTTTTCAAACTGCTTGTTGCCTTTCAGGGCCTGACCGTAGTAGATATAGTCGCGAGCTGATTTCTTGCAAGTGTCGGCCATCACAGCCTCTGCATTCATCAGTGCCTCGGGATATTTCTCGGTGTCGGCAGCTGCCCAGAGCCCGATGCGGCGGAAGGTTACGTTGGTGGGGAACTTGGCTGCACCGAAGGTGGCCAGTTCGAGGGCTTCTTCCTTTTTGCTGTCCATGTAGGCAGATACGGCAAATTCAGCCAGTCGCCAGTCTTCAAGCTGTGCTTTGTCGGTCTTGGCGAAAGCATCGTAGGCACGCTTGTACTGACCGCCCTGATAGAAGGTGTGGGCTGCTTCGGCCTCAATGGGGTAGTCGGGGCGCACCTGCTTCAGCATTTCGTAGGCCTTGGCTGCTTCCTCGGGGTCACGCTTGCGGTACACGTTAGCAAGCGACATATAGCCTTGAGGGTTCTTGGGGTCCATGGTCATGGCCTGGCGGTACCACATGGCAGCGTTTCCGCCTTCGTCTTTCATGGCCTCGATGTCGCCGAGCAGACAGTAGGCATCGCCGTAGGTCTTGTTCTTGGCTACAACCTGTTCGGCCACGAGCTTGGCTTCGTCAAAGTGCTTGTTGAGCAGATAGGTGTTGCCCAGTGCAACAAGAGCCTTGGGATTCTTCTTGAAGATTTTGTTGTAATCCTTCACCAGTGCCTTCAGTTGGTCGGCATTGTTGGTTTTAAGGGCTTTGTCGATAGGCTTGATCATTTCCTGATAGTTGGCTTCTTGAGCCGAGAGCGGAGTGGACAATACCATTGCCAGCACAGCCGCAAGGAGAAATTTGATTGCTTTCATTTTTCCTGATTTATTGTATTGTTAGTTGTTGTTGCCGTTTTGCTTCAGATTTTTGTGTTTCCTTTGCTTCGGTTGCTGTTTCCGTGGGATTATTGCGTTTTAACGCTTACACGCTTGAAGGTGATGTCGCCGCGATAGGGCAGCAGTCCGGCCTTGAAAATGATGAGCTGGCCCTTGGGCTTGGCAATCCAGTTGGCGAAAGAGTAGGGCAGTGCGCGCTGCGGATCGACAAGGATGCAGTAGATGGTTCGTGCGAAGGGGTAGCGCCCGTCGAGCAGGTATGCTTGATAAGGCTTCCACGAATTTTCCCAAGTGGCCTTCTCCTGGGTGGACACCGACATCACGTGGATGTTCTTGCGGAAGGTGGTGTTGGTCGAGTCGCGGCGGTCGTTCAGCCAGTTACTGCCAATCACACCGATTGCGTTAGGCGTCTGGTCAACGTATTCCACCACTTCTTTCGATGTTTTGGCTGCCACGATGTTCGGACTCTCTATCTGTCGGCCTTCCATGATGGAATCGACTACATAGCGCAGTGTGGCCGAGAGCTTGTTGTCGAATACCACTTCAATGTCGCCTTTGGTCGAACTTGGGTTCAGTTCGCTCCATTTAGTCACCTCGCCCGAGAGAATGCGTTTGATGTCGTTCACACTTATGCAGGTGTCGGGGTTAGAGAGATTGGAGATAAATGCGAGCCCGTCGTAGCCAATAGGGAATACCTCGGGCAGCTGTTTGAGCGTTTTCAGGTAAGCTGTTTCTTGCTGGGTGAGCGCTCGCGAGGTGATGTACAGACACGATTTCAGCTTGTTGATCGAGTCCATGGCCGCGGTTTCGTCGATATAGAGTGGCTCGAGATGAGCCTGGGGATATTCAAATTCAAATTGTTCGCGCAGTTCTTCGATGATGGGCGCGAGACTCTCATCGGCCACAAACTGGATGGTGCCCGATGTGGGTGTGTCGGTTCTTCCGCCACGGTTGTCGCCATTGCTGCAGGCTGTGAAGCTCAATGTGAGTGCAATAGCAAGAATAAGATAGTATATGCTGTATTTCTGCATGGTTGAATGTAAAAAAATATTCGTCAGGAGTGACGCTTGCACGCACCCCTGACGAAACATTTTAAAGAGATTTATTTCATTTCAGAAATGTTCATGATTACTGCAAGCGGAACAATACGGGAACCGTATATTTCACACGCACGGTCTGGCCGTTCTGCTTACCAGGATTCCATCTAGGCATCATCTTGACTACGCGCATAGCTTCTTTGTCGAGCGAGGGGTCAACCGAGCGCACTACGCGCACATCGGTGATAGAACCATCGCGCTCAACCACGAAACCAATCTGCACACGGCCTTGAACGCCATTCTCCTGAGCCACAACGGGATATTTCACGTTGCTCTGCAAGAACTGCATCAGTGCGCCGTTACCACCAGGGAATGAAGGCATTTCTTCTACTACGTCGAAGACTTTCTTAGCCACATCCTCTTTGGGTTCGGGTGGTGTGTTCACAGCAATATCATTACGAACGGCTTCTACCGTACGGTTTTGTGTACCTTCTTGGTCAACATTGCCTACAGCGGCCTTCTTGTCCAGGTCGTCCATCTGCTTCACCTGATTCTCTTCTTTCACGAGTTCGTCTTTCTTGATCACAGGTGCAGTGAACTTCTGAGTCTGGCGCACTTCAGGAATTTCCTTCTTAGGTTCAACCTTGGGCTGTACCTTTGGCTCTTCTTTCTTCTGCTTCTTGGCAGCTTCTTGGAGAGCTTTCAGCTCCATGGCCTGCATGTAAGCCATGCGAGCCTCTTCAGCCTTCTGCTGTTGTACTTTATATACAAGGAAACCACCGATGCACAATGCAGCCACGAGCAGGATTACAATAGCCTTGATGTTGCGGAGAGAAGTGCCTTTACGAAGTGCATAAGCACCGTAGGCTTGGTTCTTTCCGTCGAACACCATGTCTACCCATTTAGGATCGTATAAATCTATTTTTGCCATAGTTTTTACTTTCTGTTAGGATTATCGGTTAAAGACTGATACCACGGAGTTTGAGCAGGTGCTCATCGTCGGCACTAATCTTATCGATAACGTAAGTTCCGATACTCAAAATCTGCATTTCATCGAGAGCGTCAATCATGTTCTTGTATGAAGCATTGTCGAGGGGCTTGATCACGATGGTAAGGGTAGGGATTTTTTCTCCGCCGAGGTTACCACCTTTGATTTTGCTGAGCTCTTTGTTGAAGATGCTGTCAATCTGCAGAGATTTGTCAGTCTGACGTTTCATCTTGAGCTCTTTCACAGCCAGTTCGATGCGCTTCACAGGCGTCGTACCGTTTTCAGTCTTGTGGTTGCGCAGTACTTCGCGGATACCATCCTTGCCGTTGCCCCATGATGCTTCTTTGAGCCATGCGGGGTTGTTGTATTCGGGGATACCTTCGCCGTAGTACAGTTTGTTGTCGGCAGCCAGATAGAGTGTTACGGTTTCAGAAGCCTTGGCTTCGTTCTTCTGTTCTTCGAGAGTGTTTTTGTCATTACTGGGCATGGTCAGCTCCATGGTCTGGGGCTTACTCAGTGTGGTACAGAGCATGAAGAACGTGATAAGAAGCATAAGCATGTCCACCATCGGGGTGAAATCGACGCGCACATTTATTTTCTTCTGTTTGCTTTCTTTCTGCTTTGCCATTATTCGTCCTCCTGTTTTTTGAGGTTGGTAATCATGTAGTAATGACTTTCGTCCATATCTTGCAGTTCGCTCATGACGCGCTTAACGGTCTTGTATGGTGTCTTGGCATCAGCCTTGAGAGCAATCTTGATGTCTTCGTTCACCGTGCGAGCTGCTTGTACCCACTGCTGGAATTCGCTCATGCCTCCGCTGATGGAGTCGAGGGGAATACCTTTAGTAGGCAGGATCTTCGAGCGGTTCTGGCTCGACTGTGCAAGGTAGCCTTTGAGTTCAGCGAGGGGCACACCGAATGTGCTTTCGCGCTTGAACACGTCCATCGACATAGCGTCGATATCAGGAACCATTTCTTGCAGAGCCTTGCCCAATTGGTCGGTGTTGTCGATTTGCATAAACACCTGACCTTCTCCGGTTGGTTTACCGGCGGGGTCCAGTTCTGGGTTCACCAGAATGGTAAGTACGCCGTTTTCAGGCACCTTGATTTCCGATACTGATCCTGGGGTGTTAACTTTCACAGGCTCGTTCTTTACGAAAGTAGAGGTGAGCATGAAGAAAGTCAAGAGCAGGGTCATAACGTCGGACATAGGTGTCATGTCAATCCAGACGTCACTTTTCTTAACTTTTACTTTACCCATAGCGATAAATGTTTTAAAGGGTTAGCAAAAATTAAGCCTCATCTGTGTGGTTTGCTTCGAAGGTCTGAGCGATTGAATAACCTACTTCGTCGAGTGCGAAGGTGAGTTTGTCAACTTTATTGGTGTAGTAGTTGTATGCTACCACTGCGCACCATGATGTACCGATACCGAAGGCAGTGTTGATCAGAGCCTCAGAGATACCAGCCGACAGAGCAGCAGAGTCAGCACCACCACCTGCAGACAGAGCAGAGAATGAACGGATCATACCTACCACAGTACCGAGCAGACCGGTCAGTGTACCCAGTGTAACGATGGTAGCGATGATGGGGAGGTTCATGGTCAGTGTAGGCATTTCGAGCTGAGTAGCTTCTTCGTGAGCCTGAGTGATCTTAGAAACCTTCTGAGCCTTCTTCAGCTTAGCGTTTTCGGGAGCTTCCATAGCTTTGTAAGCTTTCAGCGAAGCGCCTACTACGTTAGCTACAGAACCTTGCTGCTTGTCGCAGAGTTGCTGAGCCTTTGCGAAATCGTTTTCGTTCAGAGCTTTCTTGATGTCTGCTACGAACTTGGGCAGAGCGCCTTTACCGAAGGCGGTCTTCAGAGCGAGAGCACGCTCGATGGCCATTGCCAGCACGGTGAGCAGCAGAGAGTGGATAACGGGCACAATGATACCACCCTTAAAGATTGTTCCCCAAACGTCGATAGGCTGTGCTTTGGAAGCGTCAGCGAAGTGAGTCTCCGAACCGAACCAGGTGAAGAACAATGTGAAAGCGATGATAGCGCATACTACGATGATCCAGAATGCACCACGTACTCCTTGGAAGCCCTGAGATTTCTTTGGGCTAGCTTGTTTTGTTGTTGTTGCCATAATAATAATTTAATTAGGTTTATAAAAAAGATGAAATAAAAAATACGTTTGATTTTCAGATTATTAGGTTTTCTTGCGGTCTCTGTTCAAAGTTGTAAGCTCGACAGATTTTTCGCGCTTTAATACGCAAAGATAGCAATAAATGCATAATTCCGCACTTTGTTAAGAAGTTTTAACAGTTTATTTTTTTTCTTGGTGCATTATTTCTCTCAATGCCCTGTGCGTATTGTCGGCTTATTTGAGGTGCAGGGTGTGTCCCATGCGGTCGCGTTTGGTCCTGAGATAGTGTTCGTTATAGGGATTGGGCGTCACTTCTATAGGTACGTTTTCTACGATTTCCAGTCCGTAGGCTTCCAGTCCGACGCGTTTCACGGGATTGTTGGTGAGGAGTCGCATCTTGTGAACGCCGAGGTGGCGAAGCATTTGTGCGCCGCACCCATAGTCGCGCTCGTCGGGTTTGAAGCCGAGATGTGTGTTGGCATCGACGGTGTCGAGTCCTTGTTCTTGCAGTTTGTAAGCGCGTATCTTGTTCATGAGTCCGATGCCGCGGCCTTCTTGCTGCATATAGATCACTACGCCTTTGCCTTCTTTTTCGATGGCTTCCATGGCGCGATGCAGTTGCTCTCCGCAATCGCAGCGTTTGCTGCCGAGTATATCGCCAGTGGCACAGGATGAGTGAACGCGAACGAGTAGCGGCTCGTCTTCCTTCCAGGTGCCTTTCACGAGCGCCATGTGTTCCAGTCCGTTGCTTTTCTGCCGGAAGGGAATGAGGTGGAAGTGTCCATGCTCGGTGGGCATATCCACTTCTTCGCCTACTTCGATGAGTGATTCTTTCTGCAGGCGGTAAGCAATCAAGTCTTTAATGGTGATGATATTCAAGCCCCACTCTTTGGCTTTTTCTTGTAGTTGCGGCATCCGGGCCATGGTGCCGTCTTCGTTCATGATTTCGATGAGCGCGCCGGCAGGATAGAGCCCTGCGAGTTTGCAGAGGTCAATGGCTGCTTCGGTGTGTCCGCTGCGTCGGAGCACTCCGTTGTCTTGTGCATAGAGCGGATTGATGTGTCCTGGCCGTCCGAATTGTTCGGGCTTGATGTTGGGATTGGCCAGTGCCTGAATGGTGGCGGCTCGGTCGTGGGCCGATACGCCGGTGGTGCAGCCTTCGAGCAGGTCGATGGTCACGGTGAAGGGTGTGCCGAGCACGGAAGTGTTGTTAGCCACCTGATGGGGGAGGTTCAGCTCTTCGCAGCGGCTCATGGTGATGGGTGCGCAGAGCACTCCGCGAGCGTTTTTGAGCATGAAGTTGACTTTCTCTGGCGTCACCTTTTCGGCTGCGATAATGAGGTCACCTTCGTTTTCGCGGTCTTCATCATCGACCACGATGACGAAGCGTCCCTCCCGTATATCGTCAATGGCTTGTTCTATTGTGCTGAGTTTAATTGTTTCCATATTTTGCTTTTATTTCTTCTATCACGTTGGCGTTCAGGCGGCGAATGGTGTGCAGGTTTTTCTCCAGTCGGAGTCTGAACATCCACATACGCAGATAGAGTATAGTTCCTACGGGGAAGATGATGGCTGCTACGATGTTCATCCATTGGTGGTCGAAGGGCCGCGTGTGTGCTTTCTCAGACAGTATGGGGTATTGGCTGAGTGTGTGGAGGATGAACCTGTTGCGTGTGTTGGCCAAATCGTCAATCACTTCTTCGAGTTCATTGGCAATGGTGGCTATCTTGTTGTCTTCGCGATACTGGAAGAATACTTTCTTCGGGTTGGGTGCTTTTTTCAGATTGTGGTGCTCGTCGTAGGCTGCCACGCGCTCACTGATGCTTTGCAGTTTGCTGACATCTTCAAGATAGTGTGGTGCCTCGATAATGACTTCTTTTCCGTAGGTGCCGCGTGTGAGTGGCAGTCCGAGCACTCGACGGAAGAGGCTGACCCACAGGTCTTTGTTGAACACCACGGAGTCGTTGTTGGCCTTATAAGTGATCCATACGGCGAAAGGCGCGAGTATGGACGGCGCCAGCGATTTACCGAACCAGATGGCCCATAGTCCTTGTCGGGCCATGCGGTAGCCTACGTTGTCGAGCACATAATAGAATATGTACACGATAACGGCAATGAGCACGGGAAATCCCAGTCCGCCTTTGCGTATGATGGAGCCGAGCGGTGCGCCGATGAAGAAGAAGATGAGGCAGAGCAGCGCCACGGTCACTTTGTTGATCACTTCTATGCGGTGCTGGCGTATGAAGAAGTCGCCGGTGGAAGTGACGAGCGCCTTGAATTCGAGGTCGTTCACTGAGCGGCGTGCCATTTGCAGCGCCTCGTGTAGCGCCTTGCGCTGTTCGTCGGGAGTGAGGTGGGCGCGCAGGGTGTCGAAGTTGATTTTGTTGTCTTTCGCGTATTGAATGGCGGCGATGGAGTCCTTCTTCGAGAGTTCTCCCATGTGGAAATACATTCGCCGCACTTCGCTGAGGAATACGCGGCCTACGCTGTCGTTGTCCTGCTTGAGCGAGTCCATGTCGTTGCGTATGGTCTCGATACTTTTACCGCGCGCATTGTTAGAAAGGAAGGAGGCGTCGGCCATGTTGAAATCGCCGTCGAACTCGAAGATGATTTTCTTCGACACGAACGACTCGCGACGATAGGGAACAGAGGCTGTTCCGGCCGTTTCCTGCGAGCGCATATTCTCAAACCATTCGCCGTTCCAGAGTGTGAGCACCAGGTGTTTCTTCTCTGCTGTTGACTGCAGCATACCGGAGTCGGCCAGGATAATGGCCTGATCTTCGTAGCCACCGGTCATGCGGTAGATCATGATGCCGTAGAGTTTGCCGGTGTCGAGATTCTTCTTTTGTACGTAGATATTGCTGTTGGGTATGCCGTCGTAGAAGACGCCTTCGGGTATTTCGAGCTCCGGACTCTTTTGCTTCATCGACACGATGAGCTGCGCAATCTTGTTGTTGGCCTTCGGACCGATGCTGTTTTGGAAATAGAACGACAGTACCGTCACGGCCACGGTGAAGATGATGAGCCCGCGAAAGGCTTGCAGGAGCGAGATGCCGGCGGCCTTGATGGCGGTGAGCTCGCTGCTTTCACCCAGATTGCCGAAGGTGATGAGCGAGGCGAGCAGAATGGCCAGCGGGAGTGCTTGCGGCACGAGCATGATGCCGAGATACCAGAACAGCTGCCCGAGCACATCGATGGTGAGTCCCTTGCCAATCAGTTCGTCAATGTGTACCCACATGAATTGCATCATCAGCACAAACTGGCAGATGAAGAAGGTGGCCACAAAGAGCAGCAGAAACTGCTTCAATATAAAAATATCGAGTTTCTTAAATATCTTCATTTCTCAACTCTCAACTTGCTTACATACCGGCATTGCGGTGGAGGCGGTCGAAATTGTCTTCCCAGAGGTCAGCCAGCGAGTCTATGTCTTCCTCGTCTGCAAAATCGGTCACGTTGAGGAGATACTCGTTGGTCAGGTCGTTGTGCTTGATGCGCATTTCCAGAAATGCTGTGCTGTCTTCATCGTCTTCCCAGCGCAGGCGCACATAGTTGTTTTTGATGCGCTTCAGAATTTGTGCGCGGCGTATTTCGTGGTGCCGGTGCAGATCGCCCCAAGTGAAGATCAGAAAGCCCTGTTCTTCTTTCACGTCGTCGGCCAGCCAGGTCGAGAGCCCTTCAGCCGTACTGATATGCTCCCAAATGGCGCTGAGCGATTGTGAGCGCAAGGGGTGTTCAATATAGAGTCGTTCTTTTTTCATTCCGGTTTCCTCCGTTTTGGGCAAAGGTACGAAAACTCGCGCGAAATGCAAAAGGAAAGGCTGCTTTTCTTTCCATTTCGGCGCGGAGTCTGTTCAACAAAAGCCAAAGGTACAAAAAAACTCTGCTGAACACAAAGGTTGCAGGTTGAAAATTTAAATTTTTCACGAATTCTTTGTGGGAATAATTTTTTTTTATACTTTTGCAACCGCTTTCGGACAAACCGATGGCGGGGTAGCTCAGCTGGTTAGAGCGTCGGATTCATAATCCGGAGGTCGTGGGATCGTGCCCCACCCCCGCTACAGAAAGGCTTCATCATCAACATGATGGAGCCTTTTTTTGTGTTCTCCGGAGAGGGGTGCTAAACTCTCGTTTTTCAAAAGCTATGCTTTCGGGCTCCAAAAGGATAGCTTTTGCGTTCTGAAAGCATAGCTTTTGACGTGTAAAAGCATAGCTTTTGGAAGGTAAAAGTTAAAACGCTGAAAATCAATCACTTGCAAACGGTGATTTTTTCAATCCTCTTTCGCGCTGATTTTCTGCGAAAAAACCGTACATTTGTCGCAAAATTTATCAGGACAATGAAAATCTTTTCGCGCGCACGCATACATTATTTTATTTTATGCGTGCTGATGCTTCCGCTTGGCCTGCTGCTGGTCAATCCCCTTCCGAGTTCGGCCCAGCAGTCGCAGTTGTCGGCCCGAACCGTCGTGAACCGCACCCGTGCCTATATGTCGCACGCCGGCGGCGTACGGCTTCATTTCCACTGCAAGGCTCTCGGGCTCTACAATTATTCCGGCGATATGCTCATCAAGGACAATAAGTCGATGCTCATCAGCGAGCGACACACCGTTTGGAACAACGGTCAGGTGGCCTGGGCGCTGGACAAGGCCAAGAACACGGTGACCATCAGCAACCCCAAGAATGAGCAGAACAACCGCATAGCCGACCAGCTGGCCATTGTTGACAACTGCGACCTGACCATCGCCTCGGCAGGCAACAACTGGCGCATCACGCTCAAACCCCGCACGCGCATGGGATTCTTCAATCGCGGCGAAGTGCTCATAGATAAGAAAACCTACTATCCCACACAGCTCCGACTGCGCTATCTGACCATCTGGATCACCGTGAATATCAGCAATTTTTCTCTGCAGGAATATCCCGACGCGCTCTTCACTTTCGACCGAAAGAAATACCCCACCGCCAAAATCATTGACAAGCGGTAGGGCAAAGCGCCCAAATCAACGATGTCGCAGCGAAAATAATCCCCGAAATCCATACAAAAAACTGTCCTCTTGACGAGCAAGAGGACAGTTTTCTTTTGGTTTACAATCAGCTGATAAACAAGCGGTTAGTTCTTTCTTATCTGTCTTACGGGCATTGTTTGCCGGGCGCCTTTCTGCGCTTCGCCCAGATTGCTGGAGGCAGGTGCATAGTAGTCGCCGTAGTAGTAACTATCCCAGTTAGGCGAATCAACGTGGTAGAGGTCAAAGTACACGCGAGTGTCACCATCGTAGATGAATCCGCGGAACCGAGTGTCTCTCAGCTTATATTCGTAGATGGTCAGATCGGTGTTTTCCTCTACGAAGTGAATCTGAATTTCTCTGTCGCGCACCTTCCATGTGATGTGGTTAGCCACATAGTTGCGTCCCCAGCCGTAGGTATCGTAGTGGTCAACCCAGTAGCCGTCGCCGCGGGCATTGCGGAAAGGATTGCGGTCGAAATAGATTTCGGAGTAAGACGAATCGTAAGTCACGCCGTTGTAGATGTGCTGCATATACATATTGCCGCGCCAAGTGCCTTCGAGCGTGCCGGCTATGTATTCATCGTCGTCGCAAGAAGACAGCGAGAAGCAGGCGGCGCACAGCAATGCACAAGAGAGGAGAGAGTAAAACTTTTTCATATTTGTGAGCATTTAAAGGTTTAACTGATGCAAATGTAGTGAAAGTCCACCGCACTGGCAAGCGCAAATCCCTATTCTTGTTTAGGGAAATACCTATTTTCCGATAAAAATCATCGGCAGGTGCTTTTCTGTTTCGTTTAAAATAACTATATTTGCACTATAACTACATCATGTAAAAAGATTATGAAAACTATCTACGATTTCTCCGTGAAAGACCGCAAGGGACAGGAAGTTTCCCTGCGCGAGTATGCCAACGAAGTGCTCCTCATTGTCAACACCGCCACCAAGTGTGGCTTCACTCCGCAGTACGACGAACTGGAAAAACTCTATGCCACATACCGCAAAGACGGATTCTGCATCCTCGATTTCCCCTGCAATCAGTTTGGTCAGCAGGCTCCTGGCACCGACGAGAGCATTCACGAGTTTTGCAAACTCACCTACGGTACCGAGTTTCCCCGATTCAAGAAAGTGAAAGTAAATGGCGACGATGCCGAGCCCCTCTTCAAATTCCTGAAGGAGCAGAAAGGATTTGCCGGTTGGAACATGGAGCATCCCATTGCCCACATTCTCGACGATATGCTCTCCAAGCAGGATCCAAACTATAAAGAGACTGCCGACATCAAATGGAATTTCACAAAATTCCTCATCAACAAGAAGGGACAAGTGGTGGCACGCTTCGAGCCCACGGCGCCGTTCAGCGAGATTACTGAAGCAATAGAAAAACTCCTTCACGAGTAAAACCTTCATTTTTTATTTAGACTCTCTCCCCGAGATTAGGGGGTTAAGACAATGAAGACAAAATGTTTGATCATAGGCAGTGGCCCCGCAGGCTACACTGCCGCCATCTATGCCGGTCGTGCCAACCTGCAGCCCGTGGAATACTGCGGCATGCAGATGGGCGGACAATTGACCCAAACCACCACGGTAGAAAACTTTCCAGGCTATCCCGAGGGCGTGGATGGCAATCAGATGATGATGGACCTCTATACCCAAGCGCAGCGATTCGGCGCCGATATCCGTATGGGCACCATTGTCGAGGCCGACCTCAGCAGTCGCCCCTATCGCTTCAAGGCCGACGATGGTGAGGAAATCGAGGCCCAGACGGTGATTATTGCCACCGGAGCTTCGGCCAAGTATTTGGGTCTGGCCGATGAAGAAAAATACAACGGACAGGGTGTGAGTGCCTGTGCCACGTGCGATGGCTTCTTCTATCGCGGCAAACGCGTGGCCGTGGTAGGCGGCGGCGATACCGCTTGCGAGGAGGCACTCTATCTGGCAGGCATCTGCGAAAAGGTATATATGATTGTGCGGAAGCCTTTCCTGCGTGCCAGCGACGTGATGCAGCGCCGAGTGGCAGAGCACGAGAAGATAGAAATCCTCTTCGAACACAATACCTTAGGTCTCTATGGAGAGCAGGGCGTTGAAGGTGCTCATCTGGTTAAGCGCAAGGGCGAACCCGATGAAGAACAATACGACTTGCCCATCGACGGATTCTTCCTGGCCATTGGCCATAAGCCCAACACCGAAATTTTCCGCGGGCAGCTGGACATGGATGCTGTAGGCTATCTGAAGACCATCGACGGCACTCCGCGCACCAGTCTGCCTGGCGTGTTTGCCGCAGGCGATTGCGCCGATCCTGTATATCGGCAGGCCATTGTTGCTGCCGGATCTGGTTGTAAGGCCGCACTCGAAGCCGAGCGCTTCCTGCAAGCCGAATAGCAGGAAACAGGCGAAACGAATAAGGACAAACCAGAATAATTCTTGCGCTGTAGAAAGAAAATGCGCGTGAAGATTATTCTGGTTTGTCCTTATTTTTATATAGTCAAAGCGTTATTTGCGCTTTTACACGTTTTGCAGGGCAATTTCCTGTAGAATCTCCGACAGGGTGGGGTGGGTGTGAATAATATCGGAAAGTTGTTCCAGTGTTACTCCGAAATTCATCAGTGCTGCTATCTCCTGCACCAAATCGGCTGCGTGAGGACCCATGGCATGGCATCCCACAATGCGTTTGGTCTCGTCTTCAACTGTGAGTTTGACCAGTCCGTCGGTCTCGCCCATGGCAAGCGCTTTGCCGTTAGCGCGGTAGAACCCTTTTAGTGTATTGATGGGTGCCGCGTCGGGTGTTGAGGCGGCATCGCTGATACCCACTGTCGCTACTTCGGGCAGCGTGAAAACGGCGGCCGGAATAATGTCGAACCGGATGTTGTCTTTCTTCCCGCAGATGTGGTTCACCGCGTGGCGGCCCTGCATCGTGGCAGCATGGGCCAAGAGCATATGCCCGTTCACATCACCAATCGCGTAGATGTTAGGCACGGAAGTTTGAAAATGTTCATTCACGGCAATGCCCCCGCGGTAGGTTTCAATGCCGAGCGCTTCCAGATTCAGCCCCTCAATGTTGGGTTTCCGTCCAGTGGCAATTAGCACGCAGTCGGTCTGAATGGATTCAGCTTTCCCTTTCCGATCGAAGCAGACCTGTCCGTCGGCAATCTTTGTCACTGCGGCCTGCATATAGAAACTGACTCCTCGCTTCTCCAACTGCTTTCGCAGTCGTTTGGCAATATCGCTGTCAACCGCTGGGAGACATTCCTTCAGAAATTCCACCACGCTCACTTCTACGCCGAAGGCTGCCATGCAGGAGGCAAATTCCATGCCGATGACTCCCGCACCAACTATGCAGAGGCGCTTGGGCAGTTCTCGCATTTGGAGCAATTCGGTTGAGGTAACAACCATTTCCGACTGGATACCTTCAATCGGTGGCATTTTCGATGACGAGCCCGTGGCGATGATGATGTTCGAAGCCTCGTAAACCTCGTCGTTCACTCGCACATGATGCGCATCGACCAGCGTGGCCCGCCCCCTCACCAGTGTGATGCCGTCTTGCGAAAGTAATTGTTCTACGCCTTGGCGCAGTTGTAGTATCACCTCGTCCTGGTGCTGTTTGACGGCAGAGAAATCTTCTTTTACTCCATGGAGCGCCAGTTCTGCATGATGGCAGAGGGCCTTGGTGGGAATACACCCACAATTCAGGCACGTACCGCCGGCGTCTTGTGCCTCAGCAATCACTACGGTCAGCCCTTGGCGTCGGGCAAAATCGGCAGCGCGATATCCTCCAGGACCACTGCCAATGATGAAAAGATCGGTTTGCATATATTTATATTTTTGATGCGAAATTAAAGATATTCAGCGAGAATACCAAATGCAGATAGGTTATTTCCTACTTTGAAAAAGTAGATGTATGCTTGCAAGTGTCGGGAAATTGGTGTAATTTTGCAATCACTTAGAGAAATAAACGAATTAATAATCTTTATAATTTTTGAATTAACAGAATGGGATTTTTTTCATTTACCCAAGAGATTGCGATGGACCTTGGCACGGCCAACACAGTGATAATCAGCGACGATGAGATTGTTGTTGATGAGCCTTCAGTGGTTGCTTTGGATCGTCGAACAGACAAGATGATTGCCGTGGGCAACACGGCCAAGATGATGTATGAGAAGGAACAACCTCATATCCGTACCATTCGCCCGCTGCGCGATGGTGTGATTGCTGACTTCTCGGCTTGCGAGCAGATGATGCGCGGGCTGATTAAAATGGTTCACACGGGTCATCGCCTTTTCTCTCCTTCGCTCCGAATGGTGATTGGTGTGCCCTCCGGCAGCACCGAGGTGGAGTTGCGTGCAGTGCGCGATTCTGCTGAACACGCCGGCGGTCGCGATGTTTATCTGATTTTTGAACCGATGGCTGCTGCGGTGGGTATCGGCTTGGATGTAGAAGCCCCCGAAGGCAACATGATTGTTGATATAGGTGGTGGCACTACGGAGATTGCCGTGATTTCTCTCGGCGGCATCGTGGCCAACAATTCTATCAAAGTTGCTGGCGATGATCTGACTGCTGATATTCAGGAATATATGGGCCGCCAACACAATGTGCGCGTGAGTGAACGCATGGCCGAGCGCATTAAGATTAGTGTGGGTTCGGCGCTGACCGATCTCGGCGACGAGGCACCAGAAGATTTCATCGTTGTCGGACCTAACAAAATCACAGCATTGCCCATGGAGGTGGCTGTTTGCTATCAGGAAATAGCCCACTGTCTGGATCACACTGTGGCCCGCATTGAGTCGGCTGTGCTGAATGCTTTGGAGCAAACGCCTCCCGAACTGTATGCTGATATTGTTCGCAATGGTATCTATCTGACTGGTGGCGGTGCGCTTTTGCGTGGCTTGGCACGTCGTCTGTCCGACAAGATTAAGATACAATTCCACGTGGCCGACGACCCACTCCACTGTGTGGCCAAGGGTACCGGCATTGCTTTGCAGAACGTTGACCGTTTTATGTTCCTCATGCGGTAGGATTATCGGCGATCTGCTAAACCGTCAAGGATGAATAACCTCACAGAATTCCTTCAAAAACACTTCCATTGGCTCATTTTTGTGCTATTGGAAGTGTTCAGTTTGGTGCTATTGTTTAACAATAAGCGCTACGAAGGAAGTGTGGCCTTTTCTTCGGCCAATGCTGTGGTGAGCAGTATCTATAGTCTCATTTCTTCCGTTGAGCAGTATATGCTCCTCCCTGCGGCCAGCCAGCAGCTCACCGAACGCAATGTATATTTGGAGCAACGCGTGGCCAATCTGGTAGAGGAACTGCGGCGCGCAAAAGCCGACAGCCTCTCGCTGCCTACATATCAGGCGGCGGTGGCGCCTCTGAAGCAGATACCGGCTCATGTGATTAGCAACAGTCTTGACCGTCGCGACAATCTGATAACGATCGATCGCGGTTCGGCTGACGGCGTGAAAGTAAACATGGGTGTGGTCAGTGGGCGTGGCATTGTTGGTGTGGTCTATCTCGTGGGTAAGCACAACAGTGTGGTATTGCCGCTGCTCAATACACAATCGCACATCAGTTGCGCCATTAGTGGCACAGAATATTTCGGCTTTCTCCATTGGGAGGGCGGTTATCGCCACATGGCTTATGTTGACGATATACCGCGTCATGCCAAACTGCACAAGGGCGACTACGTGGTGACCAGTGGCTATTCGGCTATTTTCCCCCGCGGACTGATTGTTGGTCAGGTGCGCTATGTGTTTAATTCGCCCGACGGATTGTCGTACCGGCTGAAGATAGAACTGGCCACAGATTTTGCAAACCTGCGCGATGTCTGCGTGCTTGATAACAGCCGGCAACAAGAACAAATCGAATTGATGCGTGCCGCGCAAGACTCGCTTCATCTCATCACTCAGCAATAATCCATGCGTATAGACACTTTCCGACATTTTATCGTCTTCGCTGTGCTGCTTCTGTTGCACGCATTGCTGTTTCAGCATATCCAGCTGTTTGGGTGTGTCACTCCTCTTGTTTACACCTATTTCGTGATTTCGATGCACCGTGATGAGCCCCGATGGTCAATTCTACTGTGGTGTTTTGCCCTCGGTATGGCTGTTGATATGTTTCAAAACACGCAGGGACTCACGGCTGCAAGCCTCACACTCATGGGATTGATTCAGCCCTATGTGCTTTCTTTGTTCACCAATAGAGAGACTCTGAACAATTTCCAACCCACGCTGCGCACTCTCGGAATGGAGAAATACGTGACCTATGTGACGCTCTTATTGCTGCCATTCTCGGTAGTTCTCTTCACGCTTTATGAACTCAATCAGTTTCACTGGTTTAGCTGGTGGCTGTCGATTATTGGCAGTTATCTGCTTACGCTGATTCTTGTTATTCTTTTTGAGGCCTTTTTAGTTCGAGAGTAGATGAAAAAAATCATTCTTGAAAACCGCCGTTATGTCATCGCTGCCATCGCTATTACGATTGTGGCGATATACATTGTCCGGTTGTTTACTCTCCAACTCATGAGTGAAGACTATAAGCGCAATGCCGACTCAAACGCTTTCCTGAAGAAAGTGGAGTTCCCGGCGCGAGGAGTCATTACCGACCGCCACGGCAGACTCATGGTATATAATCAGCCGTCGTACGATATCATGGTGGTCATGAACGAACTTAAAAACCGTATTGACACACTGGAGTTTTGTGACGCTGTAGGTATCAGCAAGGAAGAGTTCATACGGCGTATGACTACCATCAAGGACCGCTCCAAAAATCCCGGATATTCGCGGTTTACGCAGCAGCTGTTCCTGCCGCAGCTTCCCGAAAAAGACTTTTCCATCCTTCAGGAAAAGATGTATCGGTTCCCTGGTTTTTATATTCAGCGACGCAGCATTCGGCAATATCAATACCCTTATGCAGCCCACGTGTTGGGCGATGTGGGCGAGGTATCGCCAGCCGACATTGAAGAAGACGACTATTACCAGTCGGGCGACTATATTGGCAAGCTCGGTGTGGAGCGTTCGTACGAAAAGCAGCTGCGTGGAGTGAAGGGAATGCAAATCTTGTTGCGCGATGCTCGTGGACGAATACAAGGCCGTTATATGAATGGCGCTTACGACCGCAAACCCGTGGCAGGCAAGAACCTCACCTTGTCTATTGACCTTGATCTGCAGGCTTTGGGCGAGCGATTGCTTGAAGGGAAAATTGGTGCCATCGTGGCCATTGAACCGCAAACAGGAGAAGTGCTGGCCATGGTGTCGTCGCCCACATACGATCCCCGCATCATGGTGGGAAAACAACGTGGCAAGAGTCATCGCGAATTATCGCAAAACCCGTGGAAACCTCTGCTCAATCGAAGCATCATGGGTCAGTATCCGCCAGGCTCCACGTTCAAAACATCCCAGGCGCTCACCTTCTTGAGCGAAGGTATCATCACGCCGCAGACTTCCTTCCCCTGCAATCACGGATTCAATTTCAAGCGACTGCATGTGGGCTGTCACGGCCATGCCTCTCCTCTGCCTCTCATTCCCGCCATTGGCACTTCGTGTAATGGATATTTCTGTTGGGGACTTTATTATATGTTGAGCAACAGAACGAAGTACCCCACTGTGCAAGAGGGCATGAACAAATGGCGCGACTACATGGTGAGCATGGGCTTTGGCTATAAGCTTGGCATTGATTTGCCCGGCGAGAAACGCGGACTCATTCCCAATGCAGAATACTACGACCGTGCATACCGCGGCTCTTGGAATGGATTGACCATCATTTCCATTTCCATCGGTCAGGGAGAGGTGAACCTGACGCCGCTGCAGATAGCCAATCTCGGTGCCACGATTGCCAACCGCGGCTATTATTACGTGCCTCACGTGGTGCGGAAAGTGGAAGGCGAGCCGCTCGATACCGTCTATACCAAAAAGCACGTTACCATGGCAACACGCGAAGCATACGAAAGTGTGGTGGCTGGTATGCGTCAGGCTGTGCTTGGCGGAACGTGTAAACATCTGAATCGGCCCGATATTGTCATTTGCGGAAAGACAGGAACGGCACAGAACCGCGGACAAGACCATTCCGTATTCATGGGGTTTGCTCCCATGGACAACCCGAAAATCGCCATTGCAGTGTATGTTGAGAATGGTGGTTTCGGTGCTGAATATGCCGTGCCCATCGGCGGATTAATGATTGAACAGTATCTCACCGGAAGTCTATCGCCTGCTGCTGAACAGCGCGCGACAGCCTTCCAGCAACGACGCATCGTCTATGGAAAGGCCAACAGGTAAATCAACAAGTGTCTGGGCATCAATCGATTGGTGGACTATTGTCATTTATCTCTGTCTGCTTACGTTTGGCTGGCTGAGCGTTTGCGGTGCGTCATATACCTATGGCGACACCGATATCTTCTCGCTCGGTACCCGCTCGGGCATGCAGCTGATATGGATAGGCACATCCATTGTACTCGGCTTTCTGATACTGATGCTTGACGACCGCTTTTGGGACACGTTTGCTTATATCATTTACGCAGTTTTGCTGCTCCTTTTGTTTGCCACGATATTCAATCCTCACAGTATAAAAGGTTCTCACTCATGGCTGGTGCTTGGTCCGTTGCGCCTGCAACCGGCTGAGTTTGCCAAGTTTGCTACGGCTCTTGCTGCTGCCAAACTCATGTCAACCTATGGCTTTGACATTCGTCGTCGGCGTCATTTCTTTTTATCGCTCGCGGTCGTTCTGTTGCCTATGCTCTGTATTATTGGGCAGCGTGAAACGGGTTCGGCGCTTGTCTATCTTGCCTTTTTCCTGATGTTCTATCGCGAAGGAATGCCGGGCAGTGTCCTCTTTACGGGTGTTGCCTTTGTCATTTATTTTGTTGTGGGTATAAAATATGCCGAAGTATCGTTTTTCGGATTGCCCATCTCTGTGGGACGATTAGCCGTCTATAGCCTGATACAGTTGTTCGTGGCGGGTATGGTGTGGATTTACTGCCGCGAGAAACTCCTGGCGCGCAATCTGCTCTTGATTTGCTGGGGTATCACTGTGGTTGCACTGCTCCTCTCTTGGCTGCTGCCTAAGTTTGTTGCCCTGCCTGCGTTCGATGTTTCATGGGTGCTGTTGGCAACAACGGTTGTCGTCATCATTTATTTGTTTTATCAGGGTTTGAGCCGCCGCATGGCCGACTATACCTTGATTGCCTTGTTTGCCTTGGGGTCTGTTGGATTTTTCTCTATGGCCGACTATGCGCTCAATGAAGTGCTGGAACCTCACCAGCGCGTTCGCATCAATGTGCTTCTGGGGTTGGAAGAAGACCTTGCCGGTGCGGGATACAATGTGCATCAGAGCGAAATAGCCATTGGCTCAGGCGGACTGCTGGGCAAGGGATTTCTCAATGGCACCCAGACAAAATTGAAATATGTGCCTGAGCAAGACACCGACTTCATTTTCTGCACGGTCGGCGAGGAGGAAGGATTTCTCGGTTCGTCGGCGGTATTGCTCCTGTTTCTTGCTCTCATTCTCCGACTGATAAAGATGGCCGAGCGGCAGCCGCTGGCTTTCGGACGCATTTATGGCTATTGCGTGTTGAGCATTTTCCTCTTCCACCTATTCATCAATGTGGGCATGGTGCTCGGATTGACACCGGTCATCGGTATTCCGCTGCCATTTTTCTCTTATGGTGGCTCGTCGCTCTGGGGCTTTACATTGCTGTTGTTCATCTTTCTGCGCATTGATGCCAACCGCAATATGATTCGTCGATAAAACACCCTTTTTTACTCGTTTTTCAAAAGCATAGGTTTTGGCTTCTAAAAGCATAGCTTTTGCGCGGCAAAAGGATAGCTTTCGGAGGGCAAAAGGATAGCTTTTGAAAATTGCTTGCAAAAAGAAGGCATTCAGTGTGTTGCTGAATGCCTTCTTTTGTGTTGTTATCGGCGGTGGTTTTTCTTGTTCCTGTGGTTTTTCCTTGACTTATCGAAGCGGCTAAGGTCAGACCCGTCGAGCAAGTCCTTGCTGGCCGGTTGGCTCTTGACTTCGCCATTGTGGAGCAGCGAGTATGGTTTTTCGCCGCGGCGGTTCATCTCGATAATTTCCTTTGCGCGCTCGGCGGTGATGGTTTCGAGATTGGCGGGTATGCCTTTGGCTGTGGAGTAGGAGCAAAGTCCGGCCATGATGTCGGTCTTAAAAAGGAAGTATTCGGAATCTTGTGTGACGAGAACGGCATCGCGCGGCGGCAGTTTTTTTCCGGCTTCGATGTAGGCGTCCACCTCGTAGTTCATGCAGCATTTCAGTTTGGCGCACATACCGGCCAGTTTCTGCGGATTGAGCGAGAGGTCCTGATAGCGTGCTGCATTGGTGCCGACGCTGACAAAGTTTTTCATCCATGTGGCGCAGCAGAGCTCTCGTCCGCAGGGGCCGG
This sequence comes from uncultured Prevotella sp., assembly GCA_905234815.1. GTDB lineage: Bacteria > Bacteroidota > Bacteroidia > Bacteroidales > Bacteroidaceae > Prevotella. The sequence goes on from CAJOIX010000001.1 coordinate 28,914, forward strand.
TTCCGCCGATGCGTCCGGCTTCCTGTCGGGCACCAATCTGTTTCATTTCGATGCGTACTCGGAACACTTCGGCCAGTACCTTGATGAGTTGGCGGAAATCAACGCGTTCGTCGGCAATGTAGTAGAATATGGCTTTTGAACCGTCGCCCTGGTATTCAACATCGCCTATTTTCATGTCGAGTCCGAGGTCTTTGGCTATCTGTCGGGAGCGAATCATGGTGTCGTGTTCGCGGGCTTTGGATTCATTCCATTTGTCGATGTCGGCTTGCCGAGCCAGTCGATAGACTTTCTTTATATCGTCCTCAGACTTAAGGTGAGCCTTTTTCACTTGCAGTTCCACGAGTTTTCCTGTGAGTGTTACGACTCCGATGTCGTGTCCGGGTGATGCTTCGACGGCCACAATGTCGCCTTTGTGCAGGTCGAGGTTGTTCACATTGTGGTAGTAGCCTTTGCGTGTTTGCTTGAACTGCACCTCCACGAGGTCGGTCGATGCGTTGTTGCCAGGCACGTCGGCCAGATAGTCGTACGTGTTGAGTTGCTTGTCCTGCCGTCCGACTCCGCAGCGACAGAGTCCGCGCTCGCAGCCTTCGCCAACGATATATTTCAGGTTTTTATAGTCCATAGTTTATTTTCTTATCAGTAGCACGATGAGTTGCAGCGCCATGTCGAAGAGTACAATCTTCGCAGTGGTGTTTTGTGCAATGTCGCGTTGTGCTTTCTCGAAGAGCAAATCCATGTCGATCACGTTCGCCTCATTGATGAAACGGGCAAAGTTTTTGGCAAAGTTTTCCTCTTCTTGGGTCATATAGTTGAGTTCCGGTTGTTCAAAATTGAACACAAAATTCTCTCTCACCAGCCGGCGGAAGTAGTCGAGCATGCTGCGTTGCCGCTCTCGTCCATAGTCTTTCTGAATGTGTTCGCTCCACAGCCGCAGTTCTTTCACTCGGCGCTGGTAGGCCAATCGCATGATGGTCTTGAACTCTTCAAAGTATTCCAGCGTTTCGCTTTCGCCCGAGAGCATCTCTACGGCCTTGAGCCAGTTGCCTCCTGCCATGCGGGCAATGCGCCGTGCAGTGTCGGCCTCGATGCCTCGCTGTTGTTGCAGGGTTGTGCAGATGTCGTCAACGGTGAGTTGTTTCACATCGATGCGCTGCACCCGTGAGCGAATAGTTTCAAGCAATCGTTCGGGATGCTCCGATACCAAGATGAAAATTGTTTGCTGCGGTGGTTCTTCCAAGAGTTTGAGCATCTTGTTGGCGCAGTCGTCTTTCATGTATTCGGGCAGCCAGATGAGGTTCACTTTGTAGCCGCCCTGACTCGATTTCAGCGAGAGTTTGTGCATGAGAGAATCGCTCTCTGACACGAAGATGCGGGCTTGCTGGTTTTCTGTGCGCATCCGTTCAAGCCATTCGTCGAAGGAGAAGTACGGACTTTCCAGCAACAATTCGCGCCACTCTTTGATGTATTCCTCGCTGAGCATGGGATAGTCGGCCGAGGTGCCTGCAGGTTTCACTATCGGATAGGTGAAATGCAAATCGGGATGTTCCCATTTGCGAAGCATTGCGCAGTTGTTTTTCCTGACAATGTCTTCCTGTGTTTCCACTCGCATGAAGTCGTCGGCATCGAAGTTTTCCTCTCGTTCGCCGAGCAGATAGGATGCCAGTGCCAGTGCCAGCGCTTTCTTTCCGCAGCCTTCCGGGCCGCAGAGCATCAGCGCGTGGGGCAGCCGATTTTCATCTACCAGCTGTTTGAGTCGTGCAGCCAGTGCCTGTTGTCCTATCACTTCTGAGAATTTCATCGTTTTGGTAGTGTGGTATGTTGGTGGTTGGGTTGTTGAGCGTGTTGATTAAAGATTGGCCAATTCGATTACTTTGTCAACAGCTTGCTGAATGCCTTCCACGTTTTTGCCGCCAGCCTGGGCATAGTGGGGCTGACCACCGCCACCGCCTTGGATGAGTTTTGCTGCTTCGCGCACCATCTGGCCTGCATTCAGACCGTGTCCGCTCACCATGTCGTCGGAGAGCATAATGCTCAACAGGGGCTTGTCGTTGTGGGTAGAACCAATCACGCAGAGCAGGTTTTCGGGAATGGCCTGGCGCACTTTGAACACGATGTCTTTCGCTGTGTTGGCTTCAACAGGGAGCACGGCTTTCACTACGTTGATGCCGTTGATTTGCTGTTTGTGCTCAATGAGCATCTGGGTGGTGCGCTCCACTTGCTGCGCTCTGAACTGTTCAATTTCCTTGCGCATTCCTTCGTGCTCTTCCATGTATTTCTCAATCACGCTTTGGAGGTCCTTGGCATTGTTGAACAGGGCACGGAGTGAGCGCATGGTATCTTCCAGACGGTAGAGTGCTTCTTCACAATTCTTTCCGGTGATGGCTTCCACGCGGCGGATGCCTGCTGCAACGCTGGCCTCGCTGACGATTTTGAACATTCCGATTCGGCCGGTGCTCTTGGCGTGTATGCCGCCGCAGAACTCACAACTGGGGCCGAAGCGAACCACACGGACGCGGTCGCCGTATTTCTCGCCGAAGAGTGCGATGGCACCCATTTGCTGTGCTTCTTCCATGGGCACGTCGCGATGCTCGTCGAGGGGGATGTCTTGACGAATCAGGTCGTTGACCAGTCGCTCTACTTGGCGCAACTCTTCATCGGTCACTTTCTGGAAGTGGGAGAAGTCGAAGCGCAGGGTGTTGGGACCAACGAGCGAGCCTTTCTGCTCAACATGGTCGCCGAGCACTTGTTTCAGCGCATAGTCCAACAGGTGGGTGGCTGTGTGGTTGGCTGCTGATGCTTCGCGCTTGTCGGTATCGACGCAGGCCATGAAGGGAGCTGTGGGGTTCTTGGGCAGTGCCTTCACAATATGGATAGACTGGTTGTTCTCGCGTTTGGTGTCGATGATTTCAATGGTTTCGTCTTCGCCGGCGAGCACTCCTTGGTCGCCTACCTGGCCGCCCATTTCTCCGTAGAAGGGGGTGTAGTCGAGCACCAGTTCGAAGAATTCCTGTTTCTTCTGCTTCACTTGTCTGTAGCGAAGAATGTGACATTCGTATTCGGTGTAGTCGTAACCAACGAATTGCTGTTCGCCGGGCAGGAGTTCCACCCAGTCGCCGTTTTCTACTTGTGCGGCATTGCGGGCGCGGTCTTTCTGCTGTTGCATCTCGCGGTTGAAGGCTTCTTCATCGACGGTGAGTCCGTTCTCGCGGCAGATTAGTTCGGTCAGGTCGAGGGGGAATCCATAGGTGTCGAAAAGGCGGAAGGCCGCCTGTCCGTCGAGCACGGTCTTGCCTTGTTCCTTCATGGCAGCCATCTCGCCGTTGAGCAGATTGATGCCACGTTCCAGGGTGCGCAGGAAGGAGTCTTCCTCTTCTTTGATCACTTTCTGGATGAGCTCTTGCTGGGCTTTCAGTTCGGGATAGGCCTCGCCCATCTCGCTGACGAGTGTTGGGAAGAGGCGGTGAAGAAATCCTTCTTTCTGTCCGAGGAAGGTGTAGGCATATCGCACGGCGCGGCGCAGGATGCGGCGAATCACGTAGCCAGCCTTGGCATTGCCCGGCAACTGGCCGTCGGCGATGGAGAAGGCTACGGCACGCAGGTGGTCGGCGCAGACACGCATGGCCACATCAATTTCTTCTTTTTCGCCGTATTTCATGCCGCTGATCTGTTCTTCGGTGCGGATGATGGGCTGGAACACGTCGGTGTCGTAGTTCGACTGCTTGCCTTGCAGGGCGCGCACCAGTCGTTCAAAGCCCATGCCGGTGTCGATTACGTTCATCGACAGCGGTTCGAGCGAGCCGTCACTCTTGCGGTTGAACTGCATGAATACGATGTTCCAGATTTCGATGACCTGCGGATTGTCTTTGTTCACGAGGTCGCGGCCCGGTACTTTGGCTTTTTCTTCCTCCGAGCGGGAGTCGAGATGTATCTCAGAGCAGGGACCGCAGGGGCCGGTGTCGCCCATTTCCCAGAAGTTGTCGTGCTTGTTGCCGTTGATGATGTGGCTCTCGGGCACGTGCTTGGCCCATATTTTTGCGGCTTCATCATCGCGCTGCAGGCCTTCTTCTTCCGAGCCTTCAAACACGGTGACGTACAGATCTTTTGGGTCGAGTTTCAATACATCGACGAGATATTCCCATGCCATGTCGATGGCACCTTCCTTGAAATAGTCGCCAAACGACCAGTTGCCCAGCATCTCGAACATGGTGTGGTGGTAGGTGTCGTGGCCTACTTCCTCCAAGTCGTTGTGCTTGCCGCTGACGCGCAGGCATTTCTGTGAGTCGGCACGGCGGCGGGGCTCAGGCTGTTTGGTGCCCAGAATGATGTCTTTCCACTGGTTCATGCCAGCGTTGGTGAACATCAGCGTGGGGTCGTCTTTGATCACCATTGGGGCAGAGGGTACAATCACATGACCGCGATCGGCAAAGAATTTTTTGTACGATTCGCGTATTTCGTTAGCTGTTAACATGATATGTTTTTTTCTATATTTATTTGACTTATTTATAATTATCGCGCAAAGGTAAGAAAAATAATTCAGATTTATTAATTCATAATCCATAATTATTCGTATTTTTGCAATGCAATCGTCGAATTGAGAAGAATTAAAACAGTGAAATAGCTCTATGGCTCTGAACACAGACAAGAATATCAAGCGTTACTACTCCATCTCGGAGGTGTCGAAAATGCTGGGTGTGAGCGAAACCACCCTGCGTTACTGGGAAACGCAGATGCCTCAGTTGAACCCCAAGACGCGCCCGGGTTCGAAGGTGCGCCAGTATGAGGAGAAAGACCTCGAGGTGCTTCGCAATATCTACAATCTGGTGAAGGTGCGTGGTTTTCGCATCTCAGCCGCGCGCAAGTATCTGAACGAAAACCGGCAGGGCGTGGAGAAGAAAGCCGATATCCTGAACATGCTGATTTCTGTCAGAGATGAGCTGCAACTGCTGAAATCGCAGTTGGACACGCTGGTTTAGCGCTTTTGTACAATACTTTTTTGTGTCTAAAAAAATGAAAGGATAGCCCTTGATTTTCAAGAGCTATCCTTTTGCGTTGTAAAAGCTATGCTTTTGCGGCCCGAAAGCTATGCTTTTGAAGGCCAAAAGCATAGCTTTTAGAAAACGGGGGTTGAAGAGGGTGCTTGGAAGATGTTAGACATGTGGGTTAACTCACTGTTTCAAAGCGAGTTAGACGCAATGTTCAGTGCTGTGCTATTCGAAGTAGAAAGTCAGGGCAATGATTTTCGAGTGGGCCTCCTTGACCGAACGGCTGTAGGGCACCATGTTCCGGTCGCGCAATTCGCCGGCATGATTGGCGTCGAGCGAGTTCATCAGTCCATACATGAATTTCAGTTCCGGACGGAGTTTGAAGAAGGGCAGGTAAAAATCGCACCCCACGCCTATTTCGGCGAAAACTTCCGTCTTTTTCAACCTCAGATAGTCGTCGCGTGAACCCGAGAGGTTGAGCATCGGGTTCAGACCCGCCATGACGTAGGGCCGGTAGTTGTTGAAGCGCGGCGCGGCATAGATCAGATCGGCCGCCGTGGAAACGTAGATGCTCTTCAGGTCTTGTTGCTGTCGCGCCTGTTCCTGCGGAAATCCCTGGCTGCCATAGTTAATCATGGTGATGTGACGGTTGCCGAAATACATGGCTGGGGCAATGCGCAGCTGCAGGGTCTGGCTCAGCCGGAATTCGCCTAACACGCCCACGGTGAATCCAGCGTCCCAGCGGTCCTGATCGGTCAGAATGAGTGTTTCGCTCGTGGTGCCGTCTTCGTTTTCAACCAGCTGCGGACCGACGTTTAGAAACTCCAAATCCTGGAAGTGCACGCCCGTGAGGATGCCGAAGTGAAATTTACGCAAATCAGTATAAGGCCTGTTTTGTACCTTCCGTTCCTGTGCTTGCGCAGAGGCAACGAGCAGCAGGACGCCGATAATAATCAATAGTCTCTGTTTCATACCTTTATTATAACGCACGTGTAGGTCTTTTATTGTGTGCCGCAGACAAACTCTGACCTACCTAATAATGATTAGTGAAAAATATGCATATAAAAATTTTTATCGCAATTTGTGGGTATTCCAAAACTTTTATATATTTGCAGAGTGAAAGCAGCACTGCCGGTGCTGTTGCTGAACAAGAATTTATTAACTTTTAAACATTTATAACTATGGCTTACGTAATTGGTGAAGACTGCATCGCATGCGGAACCTGCATCAGCGAGTGCCCCGTAGAGGCTATCTCTGAGGGCGACATCTACAAAATTGATCCTGATATGTGCACCGAGTGCGGCACATGCGCAAGTGTTTGTCCTAACGAGGCAATCTCACTGGCTGAATAATAAAAAAAGCTTCCCAGTTTCGGGAAGCTTTTTTTATTTATTTTTTCACCAGCGTTCCAATCGGTTCGCCTTCAATCACTTTCTTCAGATTTCCCACCTTGTCCATGTTGAATACATAGATGGGCAGGTTGTTTTCCATGCACATGGTGGTGGCAGTGAGATCCATTACCTTCAATCCACGGCGCAACACCTCGTCGTAGGTGATTTCTGTGAACTTCTCTGCTGTCGGGTCTTTCTCGGGATCGGCCGTATAAACGCCGTCCACGCGTGTGCCCTTGAGCATTACATCAGCTTCAATCTCTATACCGCGCAGCGATGAGCCCGTGTCGGTGGTGAAGTAAGGCGAGCCCGTGCCTGCTGAGAAGATGCAGACATAGCCTTGCTTCATGGCTTCTATGGCGCGCCACTTGGTGTAGAACTCGCCCACGGGTTCCATGCGGATGGCTGTGAGCACCCGGTTTTTCACGCCTTCGGCATCCAGCGCCGATGAAAGTGCCAGCGAGTTGATTACCGTGGCCATCATGCCCATCTGATCGCCTTTCACGCGGTCGAAACCTTTCGAGGCACCACTCAACCCGCGAAAAATGTTGCCGCCGCCAATCACAATGCCAATCTCCACGCCCATGTCGTGGATTTCTTTGATTTGTTGAGCGTAATCGCTCAGACGTTGCGTGTCAATGCCCGAGCCGCTGCCTGCAGCCAGGCTCTCGCCGCTGAGTTTCAGAAGAATTCTTTTAAATCGAGCCATATTTATTTTATGTGAGTTATGATGTTTCGAAGTGAAAGCAAAGAAATGATTATGCTGTTTTATATTCAATGAGTTGTTCGTATTCTTGTCGGAGCGCAGCTTGTTGGCCGTTGCGGAGCTGATCCATGCGTCGGTGGAAAGCCTCAAGCACCTGCTGCAAGAGGGATTCGCGTTCCACATCGTGCCCTAAAATCTGCTTCAGCGAAACGGGATTGGGCGCATCGCTGAAAAATTCTGTTTGGTTCACATTCAGCCCAATGCCGAACACACAGTCTTTAATCTGCTTGCCGGCAAGATGCGTTTCTATCAGCGTGCCGCAGAGTTTCTTCTCGCGCCAGTAGATATCGTTTGGCCACATCAACCGAATGTCGCCCACCAGCGGCATCAGCACATCGCGCAGCGCTAAGGCTCCAGCCATGGAGAGCAACTGCTGTTCTTGAGCCGCCACATAGTGCGGATGCGTCAGGATGGAAAAGAGCAAATTCTGGCCGGAGGTGCTTTCCCAGCGATGATCGCCTTGACCGCGACCCGAAGTCTGATGGTCGGCGCTCACCACAGTCATCTCTGCCTGATGCTCGTCAGCATGCTGCAGCAGATAATTGTTTGTGGAGTCGATCTCTGTAAAAGCAATGCGCTCAATGGTCATAGCGCGAAAGTACAGTTTTTTCGTGAAATTCATCGCAAAAAGGAGATTTATTTTTATTTTTGTGGATGAAATAATAGTAAACGCAATGGACAGTCAGCAGCAGATAGACGAACAATTCATGCGCATGGCGCTGCTCGAAGCCGAACAGGCTTTCGGTAGCGAGGAGATACCCGTGGGTGCTGTGGTGACGTGTGGTGGGCGGATTATTGCCCGTGCACATAATCTGACCGAGCAGCTTACCGATGTGACTGCTCATGCCGAGATGCAAGCCATCACGGCCGCGGCCAGTGCCCTGGGGGGTAAATATCTGACAGATTGCACGCTTTATGTCACGGTGGAGCCCTGTGTGATGTGTGCCGGTGCGATTGGCTGGGCGCAAATGGGGCGCGTGGTCTATGGCGCCGTCGATGAAAAACGCGGTTACAGTCGGCTGGCTCCCGCTGCTATGCATCCTAAGACACAAGTTACAGCCGGCATCCTGGCCGAAGAATGTAGCGAATTGATGCGGGATTTTTTTCGCCAAAAACGATAAAAGCGCAGAAGAATTTTCTGCGCTTTTATCTTATAGAAGATTGCCTGACGGCTTATTTTACTTGAATCACAAGATATTTGCTGGTGGACCAGAACTGATTGGGGTTTGTCACGCGGAGGATGTACTGTTTGTTGGCATCCTGTGTCAGTGTATAACTGCTGGCAGGGTGTGAAGTGAGCACGTGTGCCGACTTGCTGTAAAGCTTAAATTCAGTCTGCGTGCGAATATCTATTTTGGTAAAATAGCCGCTGTTGAAGTTTGAACGAAGCAGTTTGCCATCGCTGATGATGCCTTGTTCCTTCAGTTCCTTCTTGGTGCCAAAAGCAAAATAGGCGGTGTGTAGCTGTTTGTCCTGCGCACTGATGGTTTGGCTCTTCTGCTCGTTGTCGCTGGTCAACGCCGAAACATTGCTGTTCAGATTGTTGATATTCTCTGCCATCTGACCGATTTGAATGTCTTTCTGTTCGAGTTCTTCGCGCAATTTCTGCAGTTGCGTCTCTTTTTCTTGCAGTTGCAGTTGCAGGTTGGTTAGGGTTTTCTTCAGTTGGTCGCCATTGAAACGCGTCTGCTGCAACTGCTTTTCCAGCTGGGCAATGCGCTCTTTATTCTGTTGCATGGTGTTTTGAATGAACAACATGTTCTCCTTTATTTGTGCCGTCTTGTTGGCACCTTCGCCAGCTTTAGCCACCATTACGCGCTGTTCGGCTTGATTGATGGCGCGCATATCGTCTTGAATCTCATTGAAAGTGGCCATAAGATCATTGATTTCTGCATCGCGTGCATCGATGATACTTTGGAGAGAATCATTGCGCATCTGTCCGGCGAGCAGGGCATCGCGGTTGTTGTTGCAGGCTGTCAGCATTAACACTGCAAGCGCAGCAAAGAAAAATAACTTTTTCATGTTTTTTATTGGTTTGAAAGTGATTTTTGTTGGGCTTTTCTGGTAGGCTCTTTGCCCGCCACAATCAGCACTATTTCGCCTTTCGGTGGCGTCTGCGTGTAGTGGTCAGCAAGTTCGGCGAGTGTGCCTCGGAGTGTTTCTTCGTGCAGTTTGGAAATCTCTCGGCACACGGCGGCTTGCCGTTCTTGACCGAAAACGTCAGCCAGTTGGTTCAGCGTTTTCACCAATCGGTAGGGCGATTCGTAGAAAACCATGGTGCGCGTTTCGTCAGCGAGCGACTGCAAATGCGTTTGCCGGCCTTTTTTCTGCGGAAGAAATCCTTCAAAACAGAAGCGGTCGCAAGGCAATCCGGAATTGACCAGTGCTGGAATACACGCCGTCGGGCCAGGAAGCGTCTGTACGTTGATGCCGGCGCGGGCGGCTTCTCGCACAAGGAAAAATCCTGGGTCGCTGATGCCTGGCGTACCGGCATCACTTACCAGCGCAATGGTTTGTCCGCTTTTGAGCCGTTCAACCACAGCGGCCGATGTGCCGTGCTCGTTGAACTTGTGGTGCGAGAGCAGTCGGTTTTCTATCTCCAAGTGTTTCAGCAGGAAACCGGAAGTGCGTGTATCTTCAGCCAAAATCACATCGGCCTCGCGTAAAATGCGAATGGCGCGAAGCGTAATGTCTTCCAGATTACCCACAGGAGTAGGCACAATGTAGAGCGTTCCCATAACAAAGGCAAAAGTAAAGATTTCTGCTTTAATGTCAAAATTAGGTGCAGAAAATCTTCGTATTTCTTTTTTCTTATATGCACTTGCGCGTATTCCAATTTAATTTTGTACTTTTGCGCGCAATTATAAAAATCGTCAACTTAATAAAGATATATGAACGTTTCGTATAAATGGCTGAAAGAGTATGTTGATTTCAGTCTTACTCCTCAAGAAGTGGCTGATGCCCTCACGTCGTGCGGACTGGAAGTAGATGCACTGGAAGAGGTGCAGGCTATTCGTGGTGGCCTCAAAGGCCTCTATGTTGGTCAGGTGCTCACCTGCGATGAACATCCCAATAGCGATCATCTGCATGTAACCACCGTTGATCTTGGTCGTGAAGAGCCTTCGCAGATTGTTTGCGGAGCTCCCAATGTGGCTGCTGGCCAGAAGGTGATTGTGGCCGATTTGGGCTGCGTGCTCTACGATGGCGACCAAGAGTTTACCATCAAGAAATCGAAACTGCGCGGAGTAGAATCTTGCGGAATGATTTGTGCCGAAGACGAAATAGGTGTCGGTACCTCGCACGACGGCATTATGGTACTGCCCGAAAGCGCAAAGGTCGGTCAGCCTGCTGCCGAGTATTTTCAGTTGGAAAGCGACTGGCTCATTGAGATTGACATCACTGCCAATCGTGCCGATGCGCTCTCTCACTGGGGTGTGGCACGCGACCTCTATGCGTGGCTCAAACAGAATGGATATGAAACATCGCTCCATCGTCCATCGGACGAGGCCTTTGAGGTGGACAATAACGACCTGCCCATTGAGGTGGAGATTCAAAATACCGATGCTTGCAAGCGTTATGCCTGCGTCTCTTTGACCAATTGCGAAGTGAAAGAGTCGCCCAAGTGGTTGCAGGAGAAACTCACAACCATTGGCCTTCGACCCATCAATAACATTGTGGATATTACCAACTATGTGATGATGGCGTATGGTCAGCCCCTCCATTGCTTTGATGCAGACATGGTGACGGGCCACAAAATCGTGGTGCGTACACAGCCCGAAGGTACTAAGTTTATCACGCTCGATGGTCAGGAGCACACGCTTGGCTCGCACGACCTCTCCATTTGCAATGCCGAAGAACCGATGTGTATAGCAGGTGTGTTCGGCGGAAAGGGTAGCGGTACCTACGAGACCACCCGCAATGTTGTGCTCGAGAGTGCCTATTTTCATCCCACATGGATTCGCAAGAGCGCCCGCCGTCACGGTTTGAGCACCGATGCAAGCTACCGTTTCGAGCGTGGAATTGATCCCAATGGAGTGATTTACGCCTTGAAGCAGGCTGCCCTGCTGTGCAAAGAACTGGCTGGCGCTAAGATATCGATGGAGATCAACGATGTGTATCCGCAACCGCTGCCTGATTTCGCTGTCGATTTGAAATACGATTATGCGGATCGACTCATCGGAAAGCAGATTGGTCACGATACCATTAAGAACATTGTGCGCTCGCTGGGTATGACCATCAATGCAGAGACGGCTGAAGGCATACAGCTCACTGTGCCAGCCTTCCGCGTGGATGTGCAGCGTCCCTGCGACGTGGTGGAAGATATTCTCCGCATCTATGGCTATAACAATGTGGAGATTCCTACGCAGTTGAAGTCTTCGCTCACCGTGCTGGGCGAGGAAGATAAGCAGAACCGCAAGGAAAATCTCGTGGGCGAGCAGCTCGTGGGCAGTGGATTCATGGAAATCATGAACAATTCTCTGACCAAGCAGGCCTACTACACGGAGTTGAACACTTATCCTGACGACCGGTTGGTGAAGATTTTCAATCCGTTGAGTGCTGATCTGAGCGTGATGCGACAGACGCTGCTCTTCGGCGGACTGGAAAGCATTATGCGCAACGTGAACCGCCAGATGAAGAACCTGCGCATGTTTGAATTTGGCAATTGCTATCAGTATAATGCTGAGAAACATACCGACGAACAACCCATTGCCGCCTATACGCAAGACCGCCATCTCGGTCTTTGGCTCACAGGCCGTCGCGTCGAGGGTTCGTGGGCGCATCAAAACGAGGACGCTTCTTTCTACGAATTGAAGGCATACGTGGAAAATATCTTTGCCCGTGTGGGCCTGTCTCAACAAATGTATGTATCGGAAAGTAGCGACAACAATATCTTTTCCTCTGCTTTGCGCATCCTGACGCGCGGCGGAAAGGTGATTGCTGAGCTGGGAGTGCTCTCGCGTAAAGTGCTTCATGTGTTTGACATAGAGCAGGATGTGTACTATGCCGACATACATTGGACAGTGCTGATGAAGGCAGTGAAGAAGGTGAAAGTTGAATTCCGTGAGTTGAGTAAGTTCCCCGCGGTAAGCCGCGACCTGGCTTTGCTCATCGACAAGACCGTAGAGTTTGCCCAGATTGAGCAGATTGCCTTTGCTGCAGAAAAGAAACTGTTGAAGCAGGTGTCGCTCTTCGATGTGTATGAGGGCAAGAATCTGCCCGAGGGCAAGAAGAGCTATGCCGTAAACTTCGTGCTTCAAGACGAGCAACGCACCCTCAACGACAAAGCCATCGATGCCATCATGCAGAAACTCATCGCACAGCTGAAGTCGCAACTGGGTGCCGAACTTCGTTAACAAATATATCCGTCTCCTCTGAAGTTAGGATGTTGAGGGTCTGAACAAGCGCAGGCCGTCAATCCTTTAAAGACATATAAACAAAGTATTATTTTATTAAAAGGGAGCGTCTGCAGATTATCGCTTGTTTCAGACCCCCGTCCCCTCTCTCTGGAGAGTATAGAAACTATGGGAAGAGCATTTGAATATCGCAAAGCTGCGAAACTGAAGCGTTGGGGCCACATGGCTAAAACGTTCACAAAGATTGGAAAACAGATTGCTATTGCTGTGAAGGCTGGTGGTCCTGATCCCGACATGAACCCCTCTCTGCGTGCTATTATTGCCAATGCAAAGCGCGAGAATATGCCGAAGGACAACATTGAGCGTGCCATCAAGAACGCCATGGGTAAGGACCAGTCGGACTATAAGGAAGTAACCTACGAGGGATACGGCCCTCATGGAATAGCCATCTTCGTTGACACACTGACCGACAATACCACCCGCACCGTGGGCGATGTACGTTCCGTGTTCAATAAGTTCAACGGTAACTTAGGTACACAGGGCTCACTGTCTTTCCTGTTCGACCACAAGAGCGTGTTTACCTTCAAACTGAAGGACGGCCTGGATATGGACGAGCTCATTCTCGACCTGATTGACTACGGCGTGGACGATGAGTACGACCTTGACGAAGAGACTAACGAAATCACTATCTACGGTGATCCCAAGTCTTTTGGCGAGATTCAGAAACACCTGGAGAGCGAAGGTTTCGAGGTGACTGGCGCCGAGTTCACGCGCATTCCGAACGACCTGAAGGAAGTGACTGCCGAAGAGCGCGAAACCATCGACAAGATGGTGGAGAAACTGGAAGACTTCGACGACGTGCAGACAGTCTATACCAATATGAAGCCCGAGTGATGAAACATATTGAATATCCCACTTGCGGCACCTGTTCGAAGCACATTCATATTGATGTGGACGATGAAGGCCGCGTGCAGCAGGTGCAGTTCGTAGGCGGTTGCAATGGCAACCTGCAGGGCATCGGTGCGCTGGTGAAGGGAATGCCTGTGGCAGAAGTGTGCCAGCGTTTGCGCGGTATCCGCTGCGGCAATAAGCCCACCAGCTGTCCCGACCAGCTGGCTCAGGCCCTCGAGCAGTATAAATAACTGTTGCCGGCGTCGCTATATACATTATTATATAAGAATAGAAAGAGGATGTACCCACTGGAGGCACATCCTCTTTTTTTTGTTTATTTCTCTTCCAGTATGGATTTTCCGCCGATTACTGATAGTCGTCGGGAGTGATCAGGACGTTGAGCCAGATGGTGTTTGGCTGTGCGGCAGAGCGGCAGATGTAGCGGAACTTGAAGCCCGCATCCTTGTATCGCTTCAGGGGGATGCTCTGTCGAATGGCCAGGCGCAGGTTCTGGGTGATTTCCTTGCGGTGGAAATCAACAAATTCGCGCGAGTCGATGGGGCCGGTGAGCGTGCAGTAATAGATGTATTCATCGGTCTGAATGTTAAACACGGCGCTGTCTGTGCGCACATGATTGTTGTCAGGAGTGGGGCAGAATTTGCGGGTGTATTCCTGTGCCTCTTCCACGGCATGCTCTCGCAGGCTTTTGTGACAAGCGGTGAAAAGCAAGAGCGAGACAGCGAAAAACGCGAGTTTAAAGGTGGTTGATTTCATGTTGTTTTGATGGTGTTTTTCAGTGGTTTTCTAAAAGCTATGCTTTTGGCCTCTGAAAGCATAGCTTTTGAAGCGCAAAAGCATAGCTATTGGGACGCAAAAGCATAGCTATTGGGACGCAAAAGCATAGCTATTGGGACGCAAAAGCATAGCTATTGGAAAATGACTTGTTTCAGGGCCTCGAAGAGCTCCTCTTCATACTGGTACGGATGCAGCTGAAAATAGGGATTCCCCTTGATCATGGCCGAGAGTTGTGTGCGCTCCTGATTGTAAAATACGTGGCAGGGAATACCATGCTGTTCGGCATAGGCCAGTTCGTAGCCCACTCCGAGCGATGGGCAAGTACATTCGGCAATGACCATATCGGCTTCGCGGAGCCATGCCGTGTCTTGTGTGTAGATGAGCGCATCGCGGTCGGCCGATTGCTCAAAGGCGCTCAGACTGAGGTCGCCCACGTGTTCGGTGAGCACCGTACCGACGGATTTCATTTGTTCGATGATGCGGCGATAGAGCTCGGCATCAACGCGCCCGCCGCGAATGGAGCCGGCAAAGTAAAACTTTTTCATGTGAATGAAATGCGTGTGAACTACCTGCAAATTTATTGAAAAATGCGCTGAGATAGAAGATTTGAGCGAAAAAATTGGCCGTTTGAGAAAGAATTTATATTTTTGCAAGATATATGCATAGCCATGGGAAAGAAACTCGATAACCTAAAGAAAATAAAAAAACTCAAGAAACTTCGTTTTCATCACGAGGGCATCAACACACTGGCATGGGGCGGCATAGCCTTGGTGTCAGTGGCTCTGTTGCTCTATCGGCTGCCCGAAAGCAAAGTGCCGTTCTGGATATTTATGATTATTTTCGGTTCGGTCTATGCCATTGTGGTGAACTTCTTCCGCTGTCCGCGTCGTGAGTTCTCGAGCAACGATGTGGAAGATCTCGTCATCGCTCCAGCCGACGGCAAAGTGGTGGTGATTGAAGAAGTAGAAGAAACAGAGTATTTCCATGATCGCCGGCTGATGATTTCCATCTTTATGTCGCTCTTTAACGTACATGCCAACTGGTTCCCCGTTGAGGGAAAGGTGAAATTTGTTCACCACCAGAACGGCAATTATCACAAGGCCTGGCTGCCCAAAGCCAGTGCCGAGAATGAGCATGCCGACATCATTATCACCACACCCGAAGGCACCGATATTCTCTGTCGGCAGATTGCTGGCGCCGTGGCTCGCCGTATCGTTACCTATGCGCAGCCTGGCGAAGACTGTTTCATTGACGAACATCTCGGGTTCATCAAGTTTGGCTCGCGCGTGGATGTCTATCTCCCCCTCGGCACACAAGTGCTCGTGAAGATGGGGCAATCGACCGTGGGCGACCAGACCATTATTGCCCGATTAAAACAAACCCCGCATGCTGAAGAAACACATTCCTAACACCATCACCTGTTGCAATCTCATAAGCGGATGTGTCGCCACTTACTGGGCTTTTCAGGACAACAACGAAATGGCGTTGGCATTCATCATATTGGGTGCATTGTTCGATTTCTTCGATGGTATGAGCGCACGCCTGCTTCATGTATCGTCGCCCATCGGAAAAGAACTCGACTCGCTGGCCGATTGCATCACCTTTGGCTTCGCACCCTCGGCCATTGTATTCAGTTTCCTGACAACGGCATCATCTGCCGTAGGGCCACACTGCATGTCGCCACTGGAGATTCCATTCCTGGCGACAGGAGGTTTTTATTCCCTGGTGTTCATCATGGCAGCCTTTTCTGCCCTCAGACTGGCAAAGTTCAACCTTGACGAGCGACAGAGCATGGGTTTCATCGGACTGCCCACACCGGCCAATGCCCTCTTCTGGGGTTCGCTTGTTGTGGGATTTGGCCAAGCGCTGCAACAAATTTCGGCTTTCCCGGGATTGATACTGTTGGGCGTTTTTTTGAGTTGTTGGCTGCTGGTGAGCGAAGTGCCAATGTTTGCACTGAAGTTTAAAACCTTCGGCTGGCAAGGCAATCAGGTGCGCTATTTGTTTATTGCACTCTCGGCGCTCATCATCCTGCTGTTCGGTCCCATCAAGTGCTGGGCAGTTATCATTCCCCTCTATGTGTGTCTGTCAATCGTATTATCCTTTAAGAAAAAGATATGAAAAAACTTCTCCTCCTTGCGGTCGCAACCATGTTGATGGTAGCTTGCGGCACATCCAGTTTGACTCAAGAAGAAAAAGCCGCAAAGAAACTTGCAAAACAGCAGGAAGTGCTTCAATTGGTAAAAAATCACCATTGGGCAATGAATGCCCGTACGATGCACTCTTCATTTGTAGGCAGCAAAAGCATCGATTTCAGTTATGGGGTAACCATCAAGGGCGACACCATCATTTCCAATCTTCCTTATGTGGGTAAGACTCACAACCTGTCATACAGCAACGACGAAGGTTTGAATTTTGTTGGTGCTATTACAGAATATCGTTTGGATCGCCCGAAGAAGGATGCTAATCGCGTTCAGATTGTGGCAGGTTCAGGTAATAATCTCTATTTGTATCACTTCTTGGTTTACGACGATGGCTCAGTAAACCTTACCGTTTCCAGTCGTAACAAGGAGACAATCGGGTTCGATGGCGAGATTACTACCATCAAAGAAGAATAATAAAACTTTTATATAAAATAACGGATTGCACGGATTAAACAGACGAGGCGATACTGTAAAATCAGTTCTCTCTATTTCTGTTTAATCCGTGCAATCCGTTGTTGACTTATACCTTTGGCAGAGTTTGTAGTTACTTCAATGTAAGTTCCACTGGGCAGTGGTCGCTGCCGAGGATATCGGTATGTATTTTGGCATCGACAATCTGTGACTGCATTCGTGCTGATGTGAGGAAATAATCAATGCGCCAGCCGGCATTCTTCTGTCGTGCCTGAAAGCGATAGCTCCACCAGCTGTATGTCACCTGTTCTGGGTACAAAGTGCGGAAAGTATCGATGAATCCTGCTGCCAGCAAGGTGGTCATCTTTTCGCGTTCCTCGTCGGTGAATCCGGCATTCTTTCTGTTGGTCGAAGGATTTTTCAGGTCTATTTCCTCGTGTGCCACATTTAAATCGCCGCACACTACCACTGGCTTTTGCTTGTCGAGTTTCTGCAGATAGGAGCGGAAATCGTCTTCCCATCGCATACGATACTCCAGTCGGCGGAGCCCGTCTTGCGAGTTGGGGGTATAGCACGTCACGAGAAAAAAGTCGGCAAACTCAAGGGTAATCAGTCTTCCCTCATGGTCGTGCTCGTCAATGCCCATGCCATATTGCACAGAGAGGGGTTCAATGCGTGTGTATATAGCCGTCCCGGAGTAACCTTTCTTGTCGGCGTAGTTCCAAAATGACTGATATCCGTCGAACTCCAGATTCAATTGCCCGGCTTGCAATTTCGTCTCTTGCAGGCAGAAGCAGTCGGCATTCAGCGTTCGGAAAATATCGGCAAATCCCTTGCCGGCTACAGCCCTGAGGCCATTCACATTCCAAGAGATCAGTTTCATTTCTTACAGATCTGTGCTTAAAGCAGTTTTATTTGTGGATGTAAATGTGACACCCATCGGTTGGAGTTGAGTCGCAACATTATCCACAAAGATATTGTTGATCACCACCTGAATAGTCTGAGTGCTGTTAGTGCCCTTCACATAGGAATAGCCGGGATATTCAACAAACTCAATGCGTACCGTATGCGTGAGTCCGCCAAATTCCATGGTGCATTGAATGGTGCTGGGTTGAAGTGAGAAAGCATAATTGTTTGTCTCCGCACTGTAGCAGTATATATAGTTGAGTGGCAGCGATTGTGTTGTGGTGTAGTTCGCCATGGCTGTTTTCAACTCATTGTTTGAGAGAACACCTGCTGCAAGACTGGCTACGGGGAAGTTGTTGATGGTGATTGATTCATCTGCAGTCCATGTGACATTTTCCACAGTGGTGCTTTCCTGGGCTATGCCGTTTTCAATCAGATAGACATCGGCCTTCCCTGTATAGTTGCCTTTCATATTACTAACGGCCTGTCTCATTTGTTCTGTTGTGGGAAAATCGTTTGTGCTGTTGTCGCTGCAAGCAGCCAGGAGGGGCAGAAACATTACGAGTGCATAATAGAAAATACGTTTCATTTCTTTTTTTATTTAATGAGGTTCATAAATTCTTCGCGGGTCTTGGCTTGGTTGAAGGCTCCGGAGAAAGCCGAGGTGGTGGTCAGTGAGTGTTGTTTTTCCACGCCTCGCATCTGCATACACATATGGTTGGCCTCGATAACCACCATTACGCCCATCGGTTCGAGTGTGTGCTGGATACATTCCATAATTTGTTGCGTCATTCGTTCCTGCACTTGCAGGCGGTGGGAAAAGATATCTACCACGCGGGCAATCTTGCTCAATCCTGTGATTTTGCCTTTCGGTATATAGGCTATGTGCACTTTTCCGTAGAAAGGCAGCATATGGTGTTCGCAGAGCGATGCAAAATCAATGTCTTTCACAATGACCATCTGGTTGTAGTCTTCGTGAAAGAGGGCATCGCGGAGCACTTGCTCCGGGTCTTGGTTGTAACCGCGAGTAAGTAC
The DNA here is from genome assembly GCA_905234815.1 of uncultured Prevotella sp. GTDB lineage: Bacteria > Bacteroidota > Bacteroidia > Bacteroidales > Bacteroidaceae > Prevotella. The sequence continues at coordinate 47,649 of CAJOIX010000001.1, forward strand.
CTGCATGGCTTTTGCCACGCGCAGGGGTGTTTTCAGCAATCCTTCGCGCTGTGCGTCTTCGCCCAGCAGGGTGAGTATTTCTTTATAGTGGTCCGCCAGGGCTTGTGTGCCGGCATTGGTTGTTGTGTCCATGGTGTGGAGTTAGGGCTTATCGATGGGTGTTTCGGCGCACGATGATGGCCGAAGGCACACCGCAGTTTTTGATTCGCTGGAGTAGTTGCTGCGCTTCTTCCTGCGACTGGCAGAACCCAGCCAAACAGAGCCAGCGGGGCGAATTGAAGGTTACCAACACGGGAATGTTGGGCAGTGCGGCTTTGATTTTGGCTTGCACGGCATAGGCCTGCGCTTTTGCCTGTCGCGAATTGCCGCCGGCATAAGCCTGTATGCGATATACGATGCCGTGGTATGTGGCGGGTGTTTGTTTGGTAGAAGCCTTCAAGTCGTTCTCTTCAGCAGCCGACTCTGCTTTGTTGGTTGGGGTTGTAGTGGGGTGGGTGACAGGTATGGTCCCGTCAACGAGTTTGGTAATCTCTTGACTTTGTGTGATTTTAACCGTTGCTTGTCCAGGGATAGTTTGCTGGATGTGCTCGGTAAAAGTCTGTGCCAGACCCACTATTGGGCTGGCACAGAGCAAGAAGAATAATATATATTTCTTCATGACCGAGTGGATTTATTATTTCCAAGCGTCGATGATGCCTTTGAAATCAGCCACCTTGAGCGAAGCACCGCCAATGAGTCCGCCGTCGATGTCGGGCTTAGCGAAGAGTTCGGGAGCATTGCTGGCTTTGCAAGAACCACCATAGAGGATGGTTGTGTCGTCGGCCACAGCCTTGCCATAGCGGTCAGCGATAATGCTGCGGATGTAGGCGTGAATCTCTTCGGCCTGTTCTGCGGTAGCGGTCTTGCCAGTACCGATGGCCCAGATGGGTTCGTATGCAATGATAATCTTGCGGAAATCCTCTTCCGAGAGGTTGAATACAGAACCTTCGAGTTCGGCTTTAACCACTTCGTTTTGCTTCTCTGCTTCGCGCTCTTCAAGGCTTTCGCCGATGCAGAAGATCACTTTCAGGTTGTTTTTCAGTGCGAGGAGCACTTTCTCTTTCAGGATTTCAGGAGTTTCAGCATAGTAGCCGCGGCGCTCTGAGTGACCCAGGATTACGTAATCGGCACCAGTCGATTTCACCATTTCAGCGCTCACTTCGCCAGTGTAGGCACCTTTTTCCTTGTCGGCGCAGTTTTCAGCACCCAGCTCGAGCACGCTCTTGTCGATGGCCTGAGCCACGGAAGCCAAGTGGATGAACGGTGTGCAGATGATTACGCCGCAGTTGGGTTTGTCGGCTTTGAGCACTTCATTGAGTTCTTTGGCCAGACTGAGGCCTTCTTGCAGGTTCAGGTTCATTTTCCAGTTGCCTGCTACGATTTTTTTTCTCATTGTTGTTAAAGTTTTATTGGTTTGAATATGAGGTTGATGTTTGTGTCGTTTTCTTTGAAACCATGCTGTCCATTTCCATAAGTGGTCGGCCAGTTTTAGCAGCGCGAGCGGGAGAATGAACCACAGCACGATGAGTAGCAACCGCTGGGCGGTGCTTGTCTGGAGGGGCTCTCCCTGTTCGGCTTTGCTGATAATCTGCGACATTCGGTCGAGGTCCGGCAACTGGTTGTGGCTCCATTTGCCCAGGATAGTCCCTTGCTTGAGAAGCATAAGGCCGGGATTGGAGCGAATCATGGTGCGGAGTGTGGTCTCATCGGTATTGCAGATAGGGTATTCGGCTCCCGTGGTGTTGATCCATTGCGCAATGCCTTCATCGCCCGAGGCAGTCAGACAGAGGAAAGGCATCTCATGGTTGCGTGCATATTCGTAGAGATCGTCAATTTCGCCGAACTCATTTATTGACGCACTTTCCAGTAGCGGGGCAATCAGCAGGAAGGTATAGCCCTCGTGCCCGAGCACTTGCTGGGTCAGGTCTTCTTGATTTTCTGTGTCGATGATGCTGAAATCGTGTATCGGAGCGACATAACCCTCACTTATCTGGTGCGTCTGGCGGTCGATGAAAGTCCACGTGGAGTCGGGATAATCTTCGAGCGTGAAGGTGCGGCGCTCGCCGTTTTTCTCCATGATGAAGCGCGTTTCGTATTCCGGCTGTGGAGCATCGGCGGGGATTTCCATCAGTTGGCCAATGTTGTTGCCCACGCGGTAGGGTCGGAAGTCGAACAGCGGCAGGGCGTAGAGGCAGTACAGGCTCAGGCCTATGCTGAAGAGCACCGAGTAGTTGCTCACTATCCACTGGCTGCGCTTGCTGATGATGCGCCGCATTTTTATTGCATTAAATGCGGCAAAGAGCGCCGCAGCGAGCAGAAGGATGTTTTTCAGGAAGGTTTGCCAGTTGGTCAGATGTATGGCATCGCCAAAGCATCCGCAGTCGCTCACGGGGTTGTTCACAACTATCCAGAGCGAGATGAGCGTCATCGCAGCCATCAGGGCCACCGTTATCTTGGTCACTACGCGGCGCATGATGGCAAAGAGCAGCAGCACGCCCAGTGTGAATTCTAATGTTGAGAGCAGTACTGCGGCTACGAGCAGTGTTGTTGCCGGAAAGATGTCGGCGAGTCCTAAGGCTACAAGATAGTCGCCCATCTTGTATTGAGTGCCGAGTGGGTCGATGGCTTTCACAAAACCAGAGAAGATGAGCGTTGCTGCCAGCAGTAGCCTGCAAAACAAGAGCAGCCCTTTGCAGCTCCTCCGACTGGGAGCGCTCTTCGGCGTGTCGTTGTTTTTTTGATTATTCATCTTCACTGTGGTCTGTTTTTATTTTCTTTATCCACCAGTTGGGGTAGGGCAGCAGCGTTTATGTTTACTTCAGTTTTATGGCTCCGAACACTGCATAGTTGATAATGTCAAGATAGTTCGAGTCGATGCCTTCGCTCACGAGCGTTGCCCCCTGTAGCTCTTCAATCTCCTTGATGCGCTGTAGTTTGGTCAGAATGAAATCGGTATAGGAACTCACGCGCATCCCACGCCATGCTTCGTCGTAGTCGTGGTTCTTCCGTTTCATCAGCTCGAGTGCTTCCTTTGCGTGTTCGTCGTAGTAGCGCAGGGCCTCCTCCGGACTCACATCTATCGTGTCGGCAAAGCCTTTGTCCAGCTGAATCAGTCCCACAATGCCGTAGTTGATCAGTGCAATAAACTCCGGACGGATGCCTTCGCCCACCAGCGACTCTCCCTTTATCTCGAGCGAACGGATGCGCTTGGCCTTGATGAACAGCTGATCGGTGAGCGATGAAGGCCGCAGCATACGCCACGAAGCACCATAGTCGTGCAGCTTCTTGCTGAACAGCGACCGGCACTCCTGCATCACATCCTCAAACTCTTGATTGGTTTTATCGTATTGGGTCATGATTCTTCTCTCTTTTATTATAATAATAAAGTATCTGCAAAATTACAGAATCCTGCGCGAACAACCAAATTTTTACTCTTTTTCCCACCAGCCTCGTCCTTCCTTGCGCGTTGCTCTGCCTGGGGCGCAGGAGAGTTTATGCATAGTCAGAGTAGCCCATTTTTTTTAGCCCAGAGGAAGCATTGTCTGAATTTCAACAAGCAATTTAGAAGTCTAAATCACTGCCGCTGTTTTCGCGAATTTGCAAAAAAAAATTCTCGAGCGCGCAAATACGCGATTCTGGAGAGAGTTGGGAGGAAGATGCATAACCGACAGATAAACAGTCGCTTACGAAGAATCGGCCTGAAAACGCTGAATTTTCCATGTGTAAAAGCATAGCTTTTGGTGAGTAAAAGCTATGCTTTTGGTCGGCAAGAGGTATGCTTTTGCATCGCAAAAAGGTACCTTTTGGAGTGCGAAAAATGGAGTTTTGGGGTCAAAAATGGCAAAAATCACCCCTTGAAACGGTCGTTTTGGGTCAGAATTTACAACTCTAAACGAAAAATTTAGTCTATCTGCACGATTTGTAAGGGCGCAAAAATTTGGCCGTTCGCGCAGGAAACCGTACGAATAAGCCAAGCCAGGGAGTTCAGGAGTTTAGAGTTCAGAACTAAGAGTTTAGAGTTGAGAGTTGAGAGTTTAGAGTCAGTTCAAAGTTCAAAGTTCAAAGTTCAGACAATACTTTCTACTTTAATTTTTAACTAATTTCGAGGCTGCAAGCCGACCAGTGCTGATTTGGGGCGCTCCGCTTGAAATGGGTTAAAAATTAAGGTTTAGAATTAATTAAAGATTCAGCGCTACATTTCAGGCCGCAGGCCAATAATTTTTAATATCAATTTTTAACTAATTTCGAGGCTGCAAGCCGACCAGTTTTTTCTTGAGGCGCTGCGCTGCTTATAAGCCACTTGCGTCAGGTAAGAAAAATAAAAGCAAGCTATCATTTTGCCTTGTCCTCACTTAATTGTACCTTTAAATAAGGTACTGTCGTTCGGAAATAAAAAGAAAAAATATTTTTTCCTTTTGTATTTCGCTCACTTAATCGTACCTTTAGATAAGGTACTCTCGTTCGGAACTAAAAAGAAAAAAAGATTTTTCCTTTTGTATTTCTCTCACTTAATCGTACCTTTGTGCTATAGAATGTGCTATAGAAACGAACAAAGCATGATGTATGAACTGACGGCTCCGTCGCGCATAGATGCACACCTGTTGTTGCCAGCTTCTAAGAGCATGGTGAACAGGTGGCAGATTTTGATGCGCCTGTGCGGGCAGCAGGCAGTGTTGCCTCCCTTCGCTGTATGCGATGATACGCAGCGCATGAATGTTGCGCTGGCATCATTCGATGAACTCATCGATGTGGGCAATGCCGGCACCTGTCTCCGTTTTCTTGCAGCCTACTTGGCAGCCCGTCCTGGCGTGCATGTCATTGATGGAAGCCAAGGCTTGCGCCGGCGTCCGATAGGGCATCTGGTCGAGGCGTTGCGCCATTTCGGAGCGGAGATTTCCTACGTCGAAGCAGAGGGGTATGCCCCCTTGAAGATTGTAGGCAAGCGCCTTTCAGGAGGCGAGATTACCATGCCGGGCACCGTGTCGTCGCAATTCATCTCGGCGCTGTTGCTCATTGCCCCCACCATGGAGCAGGGGCTGCATCTGCATCTCTCCTCGCCGCCCGTGTCGAAACCTTACATCGATCTGACCATCAGCATGATGGAGGCCTTCGGCGTGAATGTACGTTGGCTCGACAGCGAGACGGAATTGCTGGTAGAGCCGGCCAGTTATACTGCGGTTGATTATCCGTTGGAGAGCGACTGGACCGCTGCGTCCTATTGGTATGAATTGCTGACGCTCCTGAGCGAGCCCGACTGTCGCGTGGTGCTTGAAGGGTTGCAGCTCAATTCGCCGCAGGGTGACGATATGGCCAAGTATCTGTTCCACACGTTTGGTATTAAGACGAAAGGCGGACGGGGCGGCATTGTGCTGACACCCCCACTCGTCATGGCCGACCACGGAGTGCTGCCACCCTTTGATTTCGATTTCACCCACTATCCCGATTTGGTACCCGCAGTAGTCTGCACCTGCATAGGTGTGGGGCGGCAGTTTCATTTTGTGGGGCTCGAATCGCTTCATACAAAAGAGTCCGACCGCATTGAGGCGCTGCAAGCGGAAACCCGCAAACTGGGATTTGTGCTTGAGAGTCCCTCGTCAGGCGAGCTCCTGTGGAATGGTTCGCGCTGCAAACCGACCCATGAGCCTATCGACACCCACTCCGACCACCGGATGGCCATGGCTTTTGCACCGCTCGCGGTGAAGTTCCCAGGGCTGAAAATCAGCAATCCCGAGGTGGTGTCAAAGTCGTATCCTGCCTTCTGGCAGCATCTGGAACAAGTAGGCTTTGCGCTGAAAACTGAAAGTTAAATTTTATCACTCTGAACTCTGAACTCTTCACTCTTCACTCTTCACTCTGAAATATGTATATTCTTCTAATTGCACTCTTGCTGCTGGGACTTTTTGCCGCACTGCTCGGATGGATTACCCATCTGCGCGGCGGTTCCAATGTGCCCGTCGAGCCAGAAGGCGATTGCTCCACCTGTACCGGCGAGAACGACCGCTGCGAGCAGACCTGCATGATGGAAGCCGCAACGAGAGAGATCGAATATTTCGACGACGAGGAACTCGACCGCTTTTCCGGTCGGGATGCCGAAGAATATACCGACGAGGAACAACAGGAATTTTCCGATGTGCTCTACACCATGCGCCCTGCCGAGGTGAAAGAGTGGCTCCGCAGTCTCACACTGCGAGGCATCGCATTGCCCAATGCACTGAAAGATGAGGCATTCGCCATCATCGACGACGCCAAGCGCTCCATGGCTCCGCTGCTCATCGTCGGTGCCTTGCTGCTCCTGGCAAGCTGCTCCACAAAGAAAAATACGGCCCAGACCCGCTGGTGGCACTCCTTCAATACGCGCTACAACACCTATTACAACGGTGCAATGGCCTATGTGGATGCTTCGCTTGAGAAGGAAAAAGGAAACCGCGACAATTTCACAGAAATCATTCCGCTCTACACGGTTGGCAATAAAACCAGTCGCGAACTGGGCAAAAGCAACTACGACCGAGCCATAGAGAAAGCCCAGAAGGCTATCCATCAGCACAGTATTCGCCGTCGGCCCGTATGGGACAAGAACCGAAGGAAAACCGCCCGCGACATCGAGTGGCTCAATCGCCGAGAGTACAACCCGTTTCTCTGGAAGGCCTGGCTGCTCATGGGTCGCTCGCAGTTTCACGAAGGAAATTTTGAAGAAGCCGCTTCTACCTTCTCCTACATGAGCCGTATCTATCGCACCCAGCCCGCCATCTATGGTAAGGCCCGTGCCTGGCTGGCTAAAGCCTATGTGGAGCAAGATTTGCTCTACGATGCCGAAGACGTGATTCGCAATATGCAGCGCGACTCTATTCACTGGCGAGCCAAGAAAGAGTGGGATTATACCTTGGCCGACTACTACATTCGCAGTGGCAAATACGAAGAGGCTATTCCCTATCTACGACAGGTGATTCGCCATGAGATGCGCACCAAGCAGCGGGCACGAGAGTGGTTCCTGCTCGGACAAATCTATCAGGCCCTTGGCAATAACCAAAAAGCCTACAAAGCCTATCGCTCCGTGCTGCGCCAGAACCCGCCCTACGAGCTCCAGTTCAATGCCCGTATCGCCATGTCGGAGGTTTCGGCAGCAGGAAAAGCCAAACAGATGATTGCCCGCCTGCGGCGAATGGCCAGAAACGACAACAACAAAGAATATCTCGATCAGGTCTATTACGCCATGGGCAATATCTATCTGTCCGACGGCGACACCCTCGGCGCTATCCATGCCTACGAAACTGGTAACGAGAAAGCCACGCGGTCGGGTATAGAAAAAGGAGTGCTGTTGCTCCGTTTGGGCGACCTCTATTGGCAAACAGAACAATTCTCTCATGCCCATCGCTGCTATAGCGAAGCCATCGGACTGCTGGACAAAGACCGCAAAGACTACCAGCAGTTGTCCGACCGCTCGCTGCTGCTCGATGTGCTGGTGCCCCATACCGACGCTGTTCACCTGCAAGACTCTCTCCAGACCCTAGCCAAGATGCCCGAAGCGGAGCGCAACAAAGTGATTGACCGGCTCATACAGGAATACAAGCGAAAGCAGAAAGCCGAGCGGCGCAATCAAGCCGAGCAGAATCGTCAGGCCAACAGCACGGGGCTGGAGGACATAAACACTCCGCGCTCGCAAACTCCACAGACGCCTGCTGTCAACACACCCGGATCTGCCGTCTGGTATTTCTACAACCCGCAAGCCCTGCAACAGGGAAAACTCACTTTCGAAAAACTCTGGGGCAAGCGCGAGAATGTCGATAACTGGCGGCGAAGCAACAAGACGGTGGTGGCCTCGGAAATGGCCGAAGACACGCTCACCGAGACACAGCGCGACTCAATAGCAGCCGAAGAAGCGAAGCGCGATTCGCTGGAACAGCAGGCCGACAGCGTGCAGAACAATCCCTTGCGCCGCGAATACTATCTGCAGCAAATACCTTTCACCGAAGAGCAACTCGCACAGTCAAACCTCTTGCTGCAAGATGGGCTCTTCAATGCTGGCGTTATATTCAAGGATAAACTGGGAAATCTTCTCCTCAGCGAGAAATACCTTACCCGTCTGCAACGCGATTTCCCAACGTATGAAAACATGGACCAGGTGTGGTATCACCTCTATCTGCTCTATTCGCGAAAGCATGATCCCGACCGGGCCAATCATGCGCTGCAAACCCTGATAGCGGAATATCCCGAGTCAGAGCTCACGCAGCTGGTGACCGACCCTTATTACTTTGAAAATGCTCGCTTTGGCGTACATATCGAAGACTCGCTCTATCAGGCCACTTACCACGCATTCAAAGAGGAGCGCTACGCTGAGGCTCGTGGCAATCTCACTGTCTCGGCTCAGCGATTCCCCGACGGGGCCCACCGCGACAAGTTCATCTTCGTCGATGGAATGATGGCACTCAACGAGGGATACCCCGATACGTGTGTGGTACGGATGGAAGAAGTGGTCAAGCGTTATCCGCAAAGCGAACTGGCCGAAATGGCGGGCATGATTGTCAACGGCGTGAAGGCTGGCCGCCGACTGCGCGGAGGACGGTTCGACATCGGCAATATCTGGCAACGGCGCACCGAAGTGCTCAATACGAATGATTCTACCGAAGTAAAAACATTTGTCAACGACCGTCAGACGCCCTTCCTCTTCCTCTATGCCTACGAGCCGGATTCGATAGAAGAAAACCAACTGCTCTTTGAATTGGCCCGCTATAACTTTACATCGTATCTCGTCCGCTCGTTCGATATAGAAATCGACGGCGACGGGTCGTTGCACCGAATGAAGGTGGGCGGCTTCCGCAGTTACGACGAAGCGCTGCAGTATGCTCGCAACCTGTCGCAGCAGAAGCGAATAGCAACGCTCGCAGCCAAGGCCCGCCCCATCATCATTAGCGAGAAGAACTTCGCGCTCTTGGGCACCGCCTTCAGCTACGATGATTATTCAGATTATTATCAGCAACATTTCGCTCCGCTGCAAGTTTCGACCATCCGTCTGCTCATGGAGCCTGCTGAGCCTGCCGCCGAAGGTGAAGACCAGTCCGCTGTGGAAACTGACAGCGACCTGCCCACAGTGGAAGAAATAGACCAACTGCTCGACGACAACGACTTCATCGACAATGGTCTCGACATCGAGCTGCCTGCCGAACCGTCAGTCGTGACGCCGGCATCATCGCTCGAAGTCCCCGTTGAGGAGACCGCGGCTCCAGTTGAAAACGCCACGCTCGAAGTCCCCGTCGAGGAAGCCCCCGCACCAGTAGAAAACAATACGCTGGAGATACCCATCGAAGAAACCGCGGCTCCAGTTGAAAGCACCACGCTGGAGATTCCTGTCGAGGAAGAATCCACTCCCCCAAATCAGCCTCAGTCGCCAGTCGAAGACATCATCGAAATCACCCCAGCCCCGACAGAGGCTCCATCGAAGCAAAACCCACCGCAAACCACCAACACTGAATACGACCTCGAAGACGAATACTACGATCTCGACGGATTCTAATCGCTGTTTACACTTTCACATTATCATACTCCCGATACATGACTTACCAACTCCTCTGGGTCGATGACGAAGTAGAACTGCTCAAAGCCCATATACTGTTTCTGGAAAAGAAAGGTTATCAAGTCGAAACTGTCACCAACGGTGCCGATGCCATCGAGGCTTGTCGGCAGCGCACTTACGACCTTATCCTGCTCGACGAGATGATGCCTGGCATCACCGGACTCGAAGCCCTGCAGCAAATCAAGCAGATTCAGCCTGCCACTCCCGTGGTCATGGTAACCCGCAGCGAGGAGGAAGACATCATGAACCAGGCCATCGGCAGCAAAATAGCCGACTATCTGATCAAGCCCGTCAACCCCAATCAGATCCTGTTGACGCTGAAAAAGAATATCCACCAGCGTCAAATCGTTACTGAGGTCACACAGTCCAGCTATCAGCAGAGCTTCATGGACATCTCCATGCAGATTGCTGACAGCAATACCTGGACCGACTGGATCAAAGTGTATCAGCGACTCGTTCACTGGGAATTAGAACTTGCCGCCACACAATCAGGCATGGGCGAAATGCTCCAGATGCAAAAGCAGGAGGCCAACAATGGCTTTGTGAAATATGTAAAGCGAAACTATCTCTCGTGGGTTGACCCCGCCAAGGAGCACCACCCCGAGCAGGACCGCCCACTCATGAGCCCCGACATTTTCCGCAGCCGAATCTTCCCATTGCTCAACGCTGGCGAGAAAGTCTTTCTCATTGTAATCGATAATTTCCGCTATGACCAGTGGCGCGTCTTGGCCGAAGAGATTGGAGAGCATTTCGATGTCAACGAGGAACTCTACATGAGCATCCTCCCAACGGCCACGCAGTATGCCCGCAATGCCATTTTTAGCGGATTGATGCCCACACAGATTGAGCAGCTCTTCCCCGAATTGTGGGTTGACGAAGAATCAGAAGAAGGCAAGAACCTGAACGAAGCACCCCTCATTCGCACACAAATAGAACGCTTCCGCCGTCACGACCGCTTCTCCTATCACAAAATGAACGACTCCGTGGCAGCCGAACGCTTCCTCCAGCAACTGCCCTCGCTCGAGCAAAACGACCTCAACGTGGCAGTCATCAACTTCATCGACATGCTTTCCCATGCCCGCACCGAGTCAAAGATGGTCCGCGAACTCGCCAACAACGAATCGGCCTATCGCTCCATCACCCTCTCATGGTTCCGCCACAGCATCATCAGCGAACTCCTCACAGCCCTCGCCAATTCGGACTACAAGGTGATTATCACCACCGACCACGGCTCCATACGCGTGCAAGACCCCGTCAAAATCATAGGCGACAAGAACACCAACACCAACCTGCGCTATAAACTCGGCCGCAACCTCTCCTACAACGACAAGGCACTCTTCACCATCAGCGACCCCAAGCGCGCATGGCTCCCATCGCCCAACATCTCCACCACCTATGTTTTCGCCACAGGGCAGGACTTCCTCGCTTATCCAAACAATTATAACTATTACGTTTCTTACTATCGCGACACCTTCCAGCACGGAGGCATCTCCATGGAAGAAATGCTCATACCCCTCATCACCCTCACACCCCGCAAGCGCTAAACACCAAAAACACTCAACCCTTTCAGCACTATGCACATCAAGATACACTCCTTAGACGAACTACCCCAAGCCGCCGCACAGTTCATCAACCAGATGGGCACTGCCCGCGTCTTCGCTTTCTACGGCAGCATGGGCGCCGGCAAAACCACATTCATCAAAGCAATCTGCCAAGCACTCGGCGTACGCGAAGTCATCACCTCGCCCACATTCGCCATCGTCAACGAGTATGCACTCAACTCCCCCCAATTCTCCAAAATCTACCACTTCGATTTCTACCGGATCAAGAATCTCGACGAAGTGTACGACATGGGCTACGAAGACTATTTCTACAGCGGACAGCCCTGCTTCATCGAGTGGCCCGAACTCATCGAACCCCTGTTGCCCGACGATGCTGTGCAAGTTGAAATCACCGCACCCGACAGCGAAACATCCGAGCGCGAAATAACCATCCGATAGCCACCCCACAGTATGAAAATCCCAACGCTGCTCTCCCGTTTCGCCGCCCTCGTCTGGCGCCCCCTGAAGGACAATCTCCTCTTCTTCGCAGCCATGTATCTGCTCGGATGCATCGTCGCGTGGACAACAAAACTGCCCTACAAGCACATCACCCTCTACGAGAATCTCTACTGGGAGCTCCTGCTCGACAACTATCTCCTTTGCCTCCTCCTCACCCTCATACCCGCCAAGGTGCGCCGCTGGGTGCGGGCCGCTCTGGCACTGCTGCTCTATCTCATCGCCCTCGTCGATGTCTATTGCTTCCAGCAGTTCGGCTCCACACTCAATCCCACCATGCTCCTCCTCCTCGGCGAAACCAACACACGCGAAGCCGGCGAATTCCTCCACACCTACTTCAATCTCACACTCCTCACAGGAAAAACCGGCTGGATATTCCTCCTCATCCTTTTCCACATCAGCGCAGCCCTCACCGCCAAGCACATCCAGCCTCAGCTCCCCAGACTCAACATCCCGTCCCGCCGCCTCCAGTCGCTGCTCGGAGCCATCCTCCTCCCATTCCTCATCCTCAGCTGTGTCAACTCCGCCTTTAACAAGCAAGCCGTACTCCACATCATGACCCGCCAGAATGTCGGCGACATGGAGCGACTCCTCACAGGCAAACACCACGCCGAACTCTATAAACCCATCGACCGCCTCCTCTTCAGCATACAAGCCAATCGACTCGCCGCCAAACAGCTCGACAGGCTCATCGAAAATCTCGACAGCGCACAGGTGGACTCATGCTCCTACCGCGTACCCTCCATCGTACTCATCATCGGCGAAAGCTACGGCAAAACCCACTCACAGCAATACGGCTATCCCCTCCCAACTACACCACGCCAAATAGCCCGCGAAAAAACAGGCCGCCTCATACCCTACACCGACGTCATAGCCCACTGGAACCTCACATCCTTTGTCTTCAAGGAAATCTTCTCCCTCCACACCGTCGGACAGCAAGGCGAGTGGTGCGACTATCCACTCTTCACCCAACTCTTCAAAAAAGCAGGCTACCAGGTAACCTTCCTCACCAATCAATTTCTCCCCAAAGCCAAAGAAGCTGTCTATGACTTCAGCGGCGGATTCTTCCTCAACAACCCCAAACTCTCCCAAGCACAGTTCACATACCGCAACCAGAAAACACACCGCTACGACAAAGGACTACTCGACGACTACGATGCCATTGCACCCGATAGCGGACCCCGCCTCACCATTTTCCACCTCATGGGACAACACGTGAATTACTCGCAGCGCACACCCTATAACCGCCGCAAGTTCACACGACAATCCTACAAAAACATCCGCCACGATCTCACAGATGGGCAGCTCGACATCCTCGCCCACTACGACAATGCTACGCTCTACAACGACTCCATTGTCGATCTCATCTGCAGCCGCTTTGAGGGCCAGGATGCCGTGGTCATCTATATGCCCGACCACGGCGAGGAATGTTACGAGGGCAACCGGAAATTCTTCTGTCGCAACCACCAGGCAGTCATCGATTACGAACTCGCACACTACGAGTTCGACATTCCCTTCTGGTTCTATTGCACCGAGAAATTCACACAAAACCACCCAGAACTCTTCCAGCAAATCAAAGACGCACGCAACAAACCATTCATGACCGACGCCATCAGCCACACACTCATCTACCTCGCTGGCATCAGCACACCTGCCTACCACGAACAGTTCAACATTCTCTCGCCCTCATACAACCAACACCGCCAACGGCTCATCAAAAACACTGTCGACTACGACACACTTACACCACCCCAAAATCTAAAAAAAACAAAAAAGTAAGAACGTAAAAATAAAATAATCGTCCCTCCCTATGGCTCTCCTTACCCGCACAGAATGTGCCGCCCTGCGTGGCATCGCCATTCTTCTCATCGTACTCCACAACTACTGCCACTGGCTCCACGGCATGGTCCATGAGAACGAATACAACTTCAACCCCGACAATTTTGCGGCACTCCTTCGGGCGTTTGCTCATCCCGACGGCCTGCTCTTCATCCAGATCATGTCCTTCTTTGGCCATTACGGCGTGCCCATATTTCTCTTTCTCAGCGCCTATGGGCTCGTGATGAAATATGAAACATCGCCAGCCGCAGTGAGCGATCATCTCTTAGAAGCCATCACCAGCAAGCCTACATCCCTCCGAGCTTATCTCTCGTCAGCCTGGCGGTTCATGCGGTACCACTATCTGAAACTCTTCCGCATGATGATTCTTGGCTTCGTCTTCTTTCTCATCATCGATCGGCTCACGCCCGGCGCCCACCACTATCGCCTGGTCGATATTCTCGGACAGGTATTCATGTTCAACAACCTCCTCCCCGAACCCCACCATGTCATCTGGCCCGGTCCCTATTGGTTTTTTGGACTCATGGTGCAACTCTATCTGGTCTATCGCCTGCTACTCTATCGCCGCCACTGGGGCTGGACACTCGCGTTGATTATTCTATGCACCGCAGCACAATACATCGCCAGACCAGGTACCGACACGCTCAACTACCTCCGCTACAACTGCGTCGGAGCCATACTACCCTTCGGCATCGGACTCCTCTATGCACGCATGGGCCTCACCTTCCAGGGGCGTACCTACAACCTCCTCTTCTTCATCGTCTCCCTCCTGCTAATCTTCCATTATAGCGGGTCGTTCATCGGATGGCTCTTCGTGCCCATGTTTGTCTGCTCCGCAGGCTTCACCCTCGTCAAACTCCTGCCACAATCCCTCCTGACCGCTTGCCAATGGCTCGGCGGCATATCAGCCGCACTCTTCGTCATACACCCCATACTACGAAAAATCTTCATACCCATCTCACACCACGGCGACACCTACACAGGACTCATCATCTACCTCCTCGCATCCATCGTCTGCGCATATCTCTTCCTCCTGATACTCAATAAGTTACCAAAACCAAAAATCTGATTTCCCAAAAGCTATCCTTTTACCTTGCAAAAGCTATGCTTTCGGCGACCAAAAGCTATGCTTTTAGAGGGTAAAAGCATAGCTTTTGAAAGACCACCCTTGAACGCCCTTCTCAAAAAAGCTCCGCAACCCGCTCTGCAAGCAGAAAAAACACACAGTTTCTTATGAATTGGAACACCATTAGCCGCCGCCGCTCAGAATTAATGGGCTTTGCCATGCTCATCATCGTACTCTTCCACGTGGCCTTACCCCGCACCGATGCCTTCTTCGGATTGAAGCGCACCGGCAATCTCGGTGTAGATATCTTCTTCTTCCTCAGCGGCATGGGCTTGTGGTTTGCCTGGTCGAAAGCCTGCGAGCGCAACCCCGACATCAGTTTCGGCCATCGTTACTGGCAGTTCCTGCGCCGCCGTCTCATACGCATTTATCCAGCATGGCTCATCATGGCTTCGCTCTACTATATTCCCGATTACCTTCACGGAGGCGGCCACTCCCAGTCCATACCCGACCTCCTCGGCGATATACTCCTCAACTGGGGCTTTTGGCACCACGACGAGCTCACCTTCTGGTACATACCGGCCATTTTCGCCTTCTACCTCATTGCCCCGTTCTATATGCAGCTCATCCGCCGCTGCGAGGCATACCGCTGGCTGCCCCTCGTGGCCGTGGTCTGGTGCGTCATGGTACAGTGGGTCACCCCCGTCCATCAGATTGTCGGTCACATAGAAATTTTCTGGAGTCGGGTGCCCATCTTCCTCATCGGCGTGAACGCTGGCGAATGGATTCGCTCCTCGCGACAGCACGACGCCCGCGCTTGGGGCATGGTGATGCTGCTCCTGCTCCTGCCGCTACTGGCATCGCTCCACATGGAGCAATACCACCATGGCCGCTATCCGCTCTTTGTCAATCGTATGCTCTATATACCGCTGACAGTTTCCACCTGCATCCTCTTGGCTCATCTCCTCCAGCGCGTACCCGCATGGATTTGTCGCCCGCTCGCTTTTGTCGGCACCATCTCGCTCGAGATGTATCTGATTCATGCCAACTTCGTGCTCCACTGGCTCACGCCTCACCACCTCGGCTACTGGCCCACGGCCCTGCTCTGCATCGCAATCACACTGCCGCTGGCATGGCTGCTGCACAAAACACTGGAACCGATAATCGAAAAATTATAATCAATACCATACAATGAAAAACCTATTTCGGCTCATTCGTCCCCATCAGTGGATTAAGAACCTCTTCGTATTCCTGCCGTTGTTCTTCGGCGGAGTGGTCTTTCAGCCCTCCTTGTTCCTCAATGGCCTGCTCGCCTTCATGGCCTTCTCGTTTGTTGCCTCGTCAGTCTATTGTTTCAACGATATTGCCGACGCCGAGGCCGACCGTCGCCACCCCGTGAAGTGCAAGCGCCCGATAGCCTCCGGAGCCGTCAGCATCGGCAAAGCCTACGTGCTGATGGTACTCATGGCCACCATCGGAGCCCTGTGCATCGTGGCCCTGACACAAGAAGAAATGAAGCGCGTGGGCATCATCATCGCCACCTACTATGTGATGAACCTCGCCTATTGCGGCCGCCTCAAGGATTTCGCCATCCTCGATGTCTGCATCATAGCCTTCGGCTTCGTGCTGCGCATCCTCGCAGGTGCCGTGGCAGGCGGAGTGCAGCCCAGTCAGTGGATTCTGCTGATGACCTTCCTGCTCACACTCTTCCTCTCCTTTGCCAAGCGACGCGACGACGTGCTCCGCATGAACGCCACGGGCGAAGCACCCCGCAAGAACACCTCACACTACAACCTGGAGTTCATCAATACCGCCATCACCATCACCGGAAGCATCACCCTGGTGTGCTACATCATGTACACCGTTTCGCCCGAAGTGGTGAAGAACTTCCACACCAACTACCTCTATCTCACTTCCATCTTCGTGCTCATCGGCCTCTTGCGATACATACAAATCACCGTGGTGGAGCAGAAGAGCGGCGACCCCACCAAAATCATGCTGCGCGACCGGTTCATCCAACTCATTGTCGTGGCCTGGTTCGCCGCGTTCCTTATTATTATATATATATGATCGTACATCTCTTCGACTTCGACGGAACCATCACCACGCACGACACAATGCTGGCCCTGGCCCGTTTCCGCAAGGGACGGCTGCGGCTCGTGCTGTTCTTCCTGCTCTATATGCCGTGGCTCGTGGCAATGAAACTCGGACTCTACAGCAACCAGCGCATGAAGGAACGCTTCTTGCGCCATTTCTTCGGACGGATGTCGGTCCATCGTTTCGGTCAGCTCTGTCAGCAGTTTGCCGAAGCGCACATACAGCTCGTCCGTCCCCGGGCGCTTCGCTGCATCGCACAGGCCAACGAACGGCATGAGCCAGTGGTCATAATCAGCGCCTCGTGTGTGGAGTGGGTCCGGCCCATGATGCAGCAGTTCGATGTGCAGGTACACATCATCGGGTCTGAACTGGAAACCGCCGATGGCCGGCTCACAGGCTGCCTCAGCGGAAACAACTGCTACGGCGCAGAGAAAGTGCACCGTGCGCAGGAATATATAGCCCAACTCTCGCCCCAGCCCTCGTCGCTGAAAACCATTGCCTATGGCGACAGTCGGGGCGACAAAGAACTCTTAGCCTATGCCGATGAAAGCCACTATAAGCCGTTTCGCTGAATGTCACCGGCAGCAACTGTTTGAATTGCTGCGCTTTGGCATTGTCGGCATTGCCGCCACACTGCTCCAGTACGGCGTCTATCTCCTCCTGCTGCGCTGGCTGCAGCCTGCCGTGTCCAACACCGCGGCCTACATTGTGAGTTTCCTCTTCAACTATGTGGCCTCAGTGCTCTTCACCTTCCGCGTCAAATCCTCGGCCCGCCGTGGTGCTGGCTTCGCTCTGGCCCACCTCGTCAACTATACGTTGCAGACACTCTTGCTGTTCATCATGCTCTGGCTGGGCATACCCAAACAATGGGCCCTGCTGCCAGTATTCGCCGTCTGCGTGCCCGTGAATTTCCTCCTCGTGCGGTTTTTCCTGAAACGATAAAAAAGATAAATAAATTTTCTGCGTCTGGTTTGTACGCACATCTATTATTTTTTTTATCTTTGTTCCCACTATGGCTGTAACAATACAAGGAGAATTTCACCGTCCAGGACGGATTGAAGTAGTGTGCGGCTCCATGTTCTCGGGCAAGACCGAAGAGCTCATTCGCCGCATGAAGCGCGCCAAGTTCGCGCAGCAGAAAGTAGAAATTTTTAAACCCGCCATCGATGTCAGATATTCGGAGGAAGATGTGGTCAGCCACGACCAGACCCATATTCCCTCTACTCCCATCGATTCGTCGGCATCCATCTTGCTCTTGGCATCCGATATTGAGGTGGTAGGCATTGACGAGGCGCAGTTCTTGGACGAAGGACTGGTGGAAGTGTGCAACACGCTGGCCAACCGCGGCGTGCGCGTCATCGTGGCCGGACTGGACATGGACTTCAAGGGTGTGCCCTTTGGTCCCATTCCCGCCCTGTGCGCCATTGCCGACGATGTGACAAAGGTGCACGCCATCTGCGTGAAGTGCGGCTCGCTGGCATATCTCAGTCACCGACTCGTGCAATCAGACAAACTCGTGGTGCTCGGCGAAAAAGACGAATACGAACCGCTCTGCCGCGATTGTTACATGAAGGCTATAGAAGCAGAAAATCAATGAGAACAGAAATTACCTTCGATAAATTTGTCCGCTGGCTGGGCATCGGCCTGCTGGTTTGTGGCGTTCTTTGGGCCCTCAACTATCTGAGCAGCGTGTTGCTGCCTTTCTTCATCGCATGGTTCCTGGCCTATCTGTGCTATCCAATGGTGATTTTTATCGAGCGCCGGCTGCACATACGCATTCGCGCCCTTGCCATTTTGCTCACCATGTTGCTCTTCCTGCTGGGCGTGGTAGCCATCATCTACCTCATCATACCGCCCATGTTCGGACAGATGGAAAAAGTGAGCGATATCATCACCCAATGGCTACAGGTTAAGACCCACACCAACAACCTGACGCGCTCCATTCAGGACTGGTTGATACAAAACCAAAGCGAAATAGAGCGGTTCTTCCGTTCGCGCGACTTCTCCGACGCCATAAAGACTGCCATGCCGCGCGTCTTCAATTTGCTCGGTCAGACCGCCACGGTCATCATCGGTATCGTCGGCTCACTGATCACACTGCTCTATATGTTTTTCATCCTGATGGACTATGAGTACCTGACCAAATCGTGGATCAAGATATTCCCCAAGAGCACCCGTCCCTTCTGGACGGAATTGATGAGCGACGTGGCTCAGGCGCTCAACAACTACATACGCGGACAAGGCACCGTAGCTTTCCTCATGGGGCTGATGTTCTGCATTGGCTTCACACTGATGGATTTCCCCATGGCCATCGGCTTGGGAATACTTATTGGACTGATGGACCTTGTGCCCTATCTGCACACCTTTGCCCTCATTCCTACCGCCTTTCTTGCCATGCTCAAAGCATCGGAAACAGGCCAAAGTTTCTGGGTGGTGTTCGGCATGGCTGTTGGACTCTTCATCGTGGTACAAATCATCACCGATATGATTGTTACTCCCAAAGTGATGGGCAAGGCTATGGGACTGAATCCTGCCGTGTTGTTGCTCTCACTTTCCATTTGGGGAGCACTCTTGGGATTCATCGGACTGATCATCGCGCTGCCCGCCACCACACTCATCATGGCCTATTGGCAACGGTATGTCACACACGAACATGAGCCCAGCACCGTTGAGAGTGATAAAAAAGAGGAAACAAAAGAAAAATAACACCGCAGAAATTTGCACAATCAAAAAAAACACCATACCTTTGCACACGCTTTTGAAAATAAAGGCAACGGATTGACTCGTTAGCTCAGTTGGTAGAGCATCACACTTTTAATGTGGGGGTCTTGGGTTCGAGCCCCAAACGGGTCACAGAAAAACGCAGAAAGAGGGCTTCAATATCCCTCTTTCTGCGTTTATGCAATAAACTTTGATCTCGTGAACATCTTCTCAGTATGGCATCATTCAAAGGTGACTAACCTGTACATTCCGAAACTTTTGAAAAAAAGAAATCGAGGAGGTATTGGTTCTAAAAAAAAAGTAGTACTTTTGTATCCATATATATTGTCAAATAATGGAAGCAAGAGAATTTTATCAATTGTTGGATGAGCTTGAGGATCGTTTAATAAATAGAGAGCTAGATCTAGGCTTGTTGCTTGACTATGAAAATAATCAAGGAGAAAGAAGGCAGTTTAAGGTAATAAATATTACATCCTCTCCCTATCCAGGATGCTTTGAAGCAGATTGCTATAGTGCTTATGTAGACGAATATATACAACTAGTTGCAGATATTGACGACCCAAGCATGGCTGTGTCTAGTCATAGAACATTTAAGATTAAGAATATAATTTCGGCTAGTATATGTTAATCTCGAATTGAGTTTTTTTCCCAATTAGCTTCTGTACTTTCGCCGTGTGGGATCAGTTCAGATTTAATTATACCCATATCACGAACAAAGCTCTTTGTAGGGTCGCAAATGATGTAGATTTTGTTATTTTTTTATTCATTATAGAATAAAAATATCCTGCAATTTTTAAAGAAGATTTTCTTATCTTTGCAGACAGCAATGGACATCCCCTGTTGTCCTCAAATTTTTCGTAAATCTTCCACTCGCACACAAAGGAAAAACGTATGCACGATTTTATCCACCTACACGTTCACACTTACTATAGCCTTCTTGACGGGCAATCGCCTATTCCGCGCCTTGTTGATAAAGCCATCGACAATGGTATGCGCGGCATGGCCATCACCGACCACGGAGCAATGTATGGTATCAAAGAGTTTTTCGACTATACAAGCAAAAAAAATAAGGAGCGTAAGGCCAAAGGATTAGAACCATTCAAACCCATCTTTGGCTGTGAAATGTATGTGGCTCATCACCGCAAAGAGGATAAAGTGAAAGAGCATGGGGACATGAGTGGATACCACCTCATTGTGCTCGCAAAAAATCTGACGGGTTATAAGAATCTGATACAACTTGTTTCGCGTTCATGGGTGGATGGATATTATATGCGTCCGCGAACCGACCGTGCTGATTTGGAGCAGTTTCACGAGGGACTGATTGTCTGCTCGGCTTGTATTGCAGGAGAAGTTCCTTCCAAAATTTTGCACGACGACATTGAGGGGGCTCGCGAAGCCATAGAGTTTTATCATCGCGTATTTGGCGATGACTACTATCTCGAGCTGCAGCGCCACGAGGTGAAAGATCCTTCAATCCGGGCAAATCGTGAAACCTTCCCCATGCAGCAACGTGCCAACAGAGTGCTCATGCAGTTGGCCGAAGAGTACGGCATCAAACTGATTTGCTCTAACGACTCACACTTCGTGGATCAGGAGAATGCCGAAGCACACGACCACTTGCTCTGTCTGGCCACAAAGAAGGAACTGAACGACCCCACGCGTATGCTCTACTCGAAGCAGGAGTGGTTTAAGACGCGTGAGGAGATGAATGAAATCTTTGACGATGTGCCTCAAGCACTCACCAATACGCTGGAAATTCTCGATAAGGTTGAATTCTATAGTATAAACCACGACCCCATCATGCCGTTCTTCCCGATACCCGAAACCTTCGGAACGGAAGACGAAATCCGCAAGCAATATACTCCCGAACAGTTGATTCGCGAATTTACCACCGACGAAAACGGTGAGAACCCTTTGGACGAGGTTGCTGCAAAGAAGAAGATAGATCATCTGGGTGGACTCGATAAACTCTATCGCATCAAGTTCGAAGCAGAGTATCTGAAGTATCTGGCCTACCAAGGCGCCCACCGTCTCTATGGCGAGAATCTCTCGCAGGAGGTTGACGACCGCATCCGATTCGAGTTGCACATCATGAAGACCATGGGTTTCCCAGGCTACTTCCTCATCGTTCAGGACTTTATCAATGCTGCCCGCACGGAACTTGACGTGATGGTGGGTCCGGGACGTGGATCTGCGGCAGGGTCGGTGGTGGCCTACTGCCTGGGCATCACGCAAATTGACCCGATGAAATACGATCTTCTGTTTGAGCGTTTCCTCAATCCTGACCGTATCTCCCTGCCCGATATTGATACTGACTTTGACGATGATGGACGAGGAAAGGTGCTGCAATGGGTGCAGGAAAAATATGGTTACGAGAAGTGTGCACATATCATCACCTACAGCACGATGGCCATGAAGAACTCCATCAAGGATGTGGCCCGCGTCGAAGGTCTTTCCCCTGACCGTGCCAATGCGCTCTGCAAGGCTCTTCCCGATTCTCTTCCCGACGGAGAAAAACTCAATCTGGTCAATGCCGTGCGCCATTCGAAAGAACTGCGCGATGCCGAAGCCAGTGCTGATCCGCGTGAACGCAACACCATTAAGTATGCCAAGATGCTCGAAGGAACAGTGCGCGGAACGGGTATTCATGCCTGTGGTTTCATCATTTGTCGCGACCCTATCAGCCACTGGGTTCCGCTTTCCACGGCCGATGACCCTGACTTCAAAGGCGAGAAGACCAATTGCACACAGTACGATGGTCACGTGATTGAGGATACCGGACTGATTAAGATGGACTTCCTGGGCTTGAAAACCCTCTCCGAGTTGAAAGAGGCTGTTGCCAATATCAAACAGACGCGTGGCATTGACATCGATCTCGAGACCATTCCCATTGACGACGCCAAGACCTACAAGCTTTATCAGGAAGGCCGGACAACGGGTACATTCCAGTTTGAATCGACAGGTATGCAGAAAAACCTGCGCGAACTCAAGCCCACGGTCTTTGAAGACCTCATTGCCATGAACGCCCTTTATCGTCCAGGGCCTATGCAGTACATCCCTGACTTCATCAAGCGTAAGCACGATCCCTCGCTTGTTACCTACGATTTGCCCTGCATGGAGAAATATCTTAAAGACACCTATGGAGTGACCGTCTATCAAGAGCAGGTCATGCTGCTCTCTCGCGAATTGGCCGGATTTACTCGCGGTCAGAGTGATACGCTCCGTAAGGCAATGGGTAAGAAATTGAAAGAAAAAATGGCTGAACTCGAGCAGTTGTTCTACCAGGGCGGACAAGCCAACGGACATCCCAAGAAAACGCTTGAAAAAATATGGAGCGACTGGACCCATTTTGCCGAATATGCTTTCAATAAGAGTCATGCCACGTGCTACTCGTGGGTGGCTTACCAAACAGCTTATCTCAAGGCCAATTATCCTGCTGAATACATGGCGGCCATCATGTCGCGCAGAAAGGATGATATCAAAGAAACCACCAAACTTATGGACGAGTGTCGTGCCATGAAAATCGAGACGCTCGGACCCGACGTGAACGAGAGCTACCAGAAGTTCGGTGTGAATAAGAAAGGCCAAATCCGCTTCGGCCTGGCGGCCATCAAGGGTATGGGCAACAATGCCGCAGAGGCCATCATTCAGGAGCGTGTGCAGAATGGTCCGTATAAGGACATCTATGATTTTGTGCAGCGCGTTGATTTGAGTGCGGTCAATCGTTCCTCAATGGAAGCATTGGTGCTCAGCGGTGCGTTCGACAGTTTTGGCATCCGCCGCGAAAGTTTTTATGGAGTAGGAAAGAAGGGAGGAACTTTCCTCGATACCATTATACGCTACGGTCAGCTCTATCAAAGTGAGCAAAGCGAGGTGCAAAATTCGCTCTTTGGCATGGGTGAGGCTGTGGAAATTGCCAAACCGCCCATTCCCGATGTCGAGGAGTGGAGTACCATTGAACGGTTAAATCGTGAACGCGAGCTGGTGGGTATCTATCTTTCGGCTCATCCGCTCGACGAGTTCATTTCCGTGTTTAAGGTCTTGTGCAATACGCAATGTACGGAGTTGAATGACCGCGATGCCTTGGCAGAAAAATCGGAATTTACCCTTGGCGGCATTGTTACCGAAGTTCGCAACCAGTACACCAAGCGCGGAGACCCCTGTGGCTTTGTTACCATCGAAGATTTCGAAGGCTCTGGCGAACTGGCCCTTTTTGGCGAAGAATGGGGCCGCTGGCGGGGAATGTTCACCGTTGGCTGCACCATATTCATTCGTGGAAAGGCCACCCGCAAATTTAAGAACAGCACATTTGTCAATCTCTCGCTCAGCGAAGTGCGGTATCTCCAAAATATGGAGGAAGAGCAAATCCACTCTTTCACCATCACCCTTGATCCGTCACGAGTTGACAAGGAAATAATTCTTGAGTTCGTTCAGCTCCTGCAAAACTCCCCAGGCAAGGTGCCGCTCCACCTGCAAATACTCGATGCCAACACAGGTCTGAGTATCCCGTTAAAGTCCAAGGCCCAAGGTGTTCATCTGAACCGGCGAATCCTCTATTTCCTTGATAATCAGGAAGAACTAAGCTACACCATCAGCTGATACAATCGCGTTGGCACGATGTTTGCAGCAGAATTAGTAAGACATTATATTATCATCAATAAAATTTTGAATTATGGAAGTAACAATCACAAGCGAGAATTTTAAGCAGTTGGTCGATGGAGAACTGCCTTTAGTAGTTGATTTGTGGGCACCTTGGTGCGGTCCGTGCCGTATGTTGGGTCCCATTGTCTCTCAGTTGGCTGAAGAATACGACGGCCGTATCGTTGTGGGTAAGTGCGATGTTGAGGAAAACGAAGACATTGCCATGGAGTTTGGCGTACGGAACATTCCCACCATTCTGTTCTTTAAGAACGGTCAGGTGGTTGATAAGTTTGTAGGTGCAGCCCCGAAGCCTGTACTCGAAGAGAAATTTAAGGCACTTTTATAATTGCTCTGCCTTGTTGAAAAGTAACTGGACGAGGTCATCGTGATGAAGATTCATGATGACCTCGTCTGTTTTTTGTGGTAGCATCCGACTGATTGCATCTTCGTTGTAGGGCTGTCCGATGAGCGGTTTGACAATGGTCGCATCGATATCGCCCAATACAAAGAAATCGCCTTGCAGGTTGATGTGGCTGATGTGGTCGCGGTGCAGTGTGATGCTGGCTTCCACCTGCCCTACGTTTTTGATGTAGGCCGATTGTTGTATGGTGTAATCGGCGGAGTCGCTCTGACTTGCAGGGACGGTTGAGCGGTGCGCGTGGTGAGGAAAGATAAAGTCGTCGCTGAGGTATTGTTTTTCTATTTCGCAGATGTCCTGCACGCTGTCGGGGCTTAGCATGAGCGTTTCGTTGCAGAGATATTGCTTAACGTGGGCAATAAATTGCTGTAGGGTGAGGTCGGTGTGGTTTTTCAGCAGTGTGATGTGTGCGCGAACGCTTTCCACTCCTTTGCGCTTGAGTTTCTCGGCCGGCGGAGTGATGGCAGCCATCATGTGTTCAGCACACGTGTCGTAGAGCATAGTGCCATGCACAATGGCTCGCCCTGGCAGGTTGTAGAAGGCATTGCCTGACACTTTTTTTCCGTCGATGAGTATATCGTTTCTGCCGCTGGTGGTGGCAGCTATGCCGAGCTGCTGCAGTGTATCGGTCACCAGTGAGATGTAGCGGTGGAAGGTTGTTTCCACTTTTTTGCTGTGGGTGATATAACTGAACATCACGTTGCTTTGGTCGGCATAGACGCATCCGCCACCCGATTTGCGGCGGAAAATCTGGATGTGGTGCTGGCGGCAATAGTTGATGTTGACCTCGTTTTCAATTACCTGATTCCGTCCTGCAATGACCGATGGTTCCACCTGCCACATGAAGAAGCAATCGTCAGTGGTCTGCACCTGTCGGGCAACGTATTCTTCCATGGCAAGATAGAAGGATACGCGGTGGGGGTGAGAGTCGGGCAGTGCGATGTAGCGCATAATGAGTTGAGAGAAGTAGGATTGCTCTACAAAGATATGAAAAAAATAATTATCTTTGCATCATGATTAAGGAATTGCAACTTCGTGTATTGCCCGAGCAGGCTGCCTCTGACACGGCCCTGCGCGCCCTACTGGCCAAAGAGCAGGGCATAGACCCCGCAGCATTGCGCGATATTCGCGTGTTGAAGCGGTCTATAGATGCCCGTCATCGCACCATCTTTGTCAATCTCACGGTACGCCTGTATATCAACGAGGAACCCGCCGACGATGTTTTTCTGCCTGTGGATTACCCCTCGGTCGAGGGCTGCCGCGAGGTGATTGTCGTAGGTGCTGGCCCGGGCGGACTCTTTGCAGCGCTCCGACTGATTGAGCTGGGCTTGCGGCCCATCGTAGTGGAGCGTGGCAAGGATGTGCACGAGCGGAAGAAAGACCTTGCGCTGATCAAATCGACTCAGGAGGTTGACGATGAGAGCAACTATTGTTTCGGCGAGGGCGGTGCCGGTGCTTACAGCGATGGTAAGCTCTACACTCGCTCGAAGAAACGCGGCTCGGTGGAGAAAATCTTGCGTGTCTTTTGTCAGCATGGGGCTTCTACCGCTATTCTGGCCGATGCTCATCCGCATATCGGCACTGACCGGCTTCCTGGCG
Source organism: uncultured Prevotella sp. (assembly GCA_905234815.1). Classification (GTDB taxonomy): domain Bacteria; phylum Bacteroidota; class Bacteroidia; order Bacteroidales; family Bacteroidaceae; genus Prevotella. The sequence goes on from CAJOIX010000001.1 coordinate 73,694, forward strand.
TGATAGAACAGATGCGGCATACGATATTGCGCTGTGGCGGCGAGGTGCATTTCCAAACGAAGATGACCCAGTTACTCCTGAGCAAAGGCACGACCGCTCAGGGCGGTGGAAGCGCTGCAACACGCTGCTGCGAGGGCATCGTGGCGGTTGATTTGCGCAACGGAAGCGAACGGGAATTTCGCGGTCCGGTGATATTGGCCACGGGCCATTCCGCTCGCGATGTGTATCGCTATTTGGCCGCCGAACAGATAGATCTCGAGGCAAAAGGCATTGCCGTGGGTGTGCGTCTGGAGCATCCGTCGCATGTGATTGACCAGATACAATACCATACGCCCGCAGGCCGTGGCCGGTACTTGCCGGCGGCAGAGTATTCGTTTGTGACGCAGGTTGATGGTCGCGGGGTATATTCCTTCTGTATGTGCCCTGGCGGATTTGTGATTCCTGCTGCCACCGGGCCGGAGCAGATAGTGGTGAACGGCATGAGTCCAGCCAGCCGCGGCACCCAGTGGAGCAATTCGGGCATGGTGGTCGAGGTGCGCCCCGAAGATGTGGATCAAATGGCCGACTGCGTGCCAGCCAAGGATGTGCCGTCACCGCTGCGGATGATGGCTTTCCAAGAGGCCTTGGAGCGGCAGACATGGTTGCAGGGCAACCGTAGGCAGACGGCTCCGGCGCAGCGCATGGCCGACTTCGTGAATGGGCGGTTGAGCTACGACCTGCCGCGCTCATCGTATGCCCCAGGCTTGATTTCGAGTCCGCTCCACTTTTGGTTACCTCCGTTCATTGCAGGCCGCTTGCAGCAAGGTTTCCGCCATTTCGGTCGGGCCAGTCATGGCTTTCTGACCAATCAGGCGGTGATGATTGGCACTGAGACGCGCACATCGTCGCCGGTGCGGATTCTGCGCGCAGCCGACACGCTGCAGCACATCACCCTCGGCGGATTGTACCCTTGTGGCGAGGGCGCAGGCTATGCCGGAGGAATCGTCTCGGCCGCCATCGACGGTGAGCGCTGTGCCGAGAAGGTGGCCGAAGCAATGCCTCAGCGATAAATTGCGTGTAGATTTTCAGATATAATTCTTTCAAATAGAGAAAAATGTCCAGGCGTTTGACACTGCGTTGCATGCTGGTGTTGGTTTCATTTTTGATAATGACCACCACCTATTGGGGCGAGAAGATTCCGCTCAAGGGCGGTGCTGGCTGGGACGGCGAGCAGTATCGCGAGTTGGTGCTGCACGTCGATGAAATGTTCTTTCAGGGCGAGATAGATGCGTATCATATGCATCGGGTCTTGCCCTTTGTTGTTTCTCATGTGGCGCTGCGCCTTACAGGTCTGCCAGCGACTGCCGCGAACGCCATGGCGGTGACCATTGTGGTGAATCAGGTGGTGCTGTTGCTGGCCATGCTGGTGTTTTTCCGCCTCTCGTCGTTGCGCCAGTGGCGATTGCCAACGGAACTGATGGCCTTTGCTGCCGCGTTTTGGAATGTGGCGGTGCTGAAGGTGTTTGGCTATTATCCCTTCCTCACCGACGAATTGGCCCTTCTGCTGTCGCTGTTGGCTGCCTGCCATTATTTTTCGGCTAAGCGCCTGTGGCTGTTGGCCGATGGACTGCTGGCCATGCTGACATGGCCTGCGTTGAGTGTGGTGGTCTTTCTCTTGCTGGTATTTCCCGCTCCGCTGGAGGCGCACCGTGCACGCTCGGGTGGCTTGCCCGCAGGCCAGTGGCTGCGCTGGGTGGGTGTGGTGTTTTATCCGTTGCTCTTCCTGGCCTTTATATACTATAAGGTACGCGTGCACGGGGACATCCCCTTCGCCGAGATGTTCACCCTCCGTCCGGCGCGGAGTGCGTTGTGGGCTGCGGTGGCCACGGCTGTGGTGCCGGTGTTCTATTGGTGGGCTTTGCGCCCGCTGAGCGCTGTTCGCCTTTCGCTGGGACAGATGCCTTGGCGGCGCGTGGTGCTGGGAACGGCGGTGTTCGTCATTCTGTATAAACTGACGGAGTGGGGGAGCGGCGTGAGTGGTTTCACCATGGCACAGGAACTGGGTCAGATAGCCCAGCTGCCAGCCAGCGATGTGCTTGTGTTTCTGGAGACTCCTTTCATCTATTGGGGACCGTTCTTCCTGCTGTTGCTCTGCCTGTGGCCGATGTGGCTGCGGCGGGTGGCCGAACAAGAGTCGATGGGCTATCTCCTGACGGCGGTTTTCTTCATATTTTTTTTGGTCGATATAGAAACGCGCAAGCACGTGATGTTTTTCCCCTTCCTGCTGGTTCCGCTCATGGACGAGGTTGATCGCCTGCAGCTGCGGCGATGGGTGTCCGGTGCGTTTGTAGCGCTTTCGCTATTGATGGCCGCCTGGTGGTATCCGTGGAACCAAGCGGGCATGGCCGAGGCGTTGAATACGTACGAATTGCGCTGCTACCTGCAGTTTCCTGCCCAGTGGTATTTCATGTTTCAAGGGCCCTGGCAGGGGCATCTGGCCTATGCCATATCGCTTGCTGCGGAAGCGGGTCTGCTGGTGGGAATTTATCTCTTAAATCGGGGTGGTTTATTAACCAAAAAGTAAAAGCTATCCTTTTGGCTTGCAAAAGGATAGCTTTTGGCGTTCAAAAGGATAGCTTTCGGAGGGCGAAAGCTATGCTTTTAGAATGGTGTTTGTAACTGATTGAAAATCAGCTTTTTTATTTTGTTGTTTTGTGGGATACGAGCATATTCTTTGGGTTGAGTGCTTGGTCGAGCTCTTCTTTGGTCATGAGTTTTTGCTCGAGCACAATGTCGTAAACGGAGCGGTTTGTTTCGAGTGCTTCCTTTGCGACTTTTGTGCAGGTTTTGTATCCGATGTATGGGTTGAGTGCGGTTACGATTCCGATGGAGTTTTTCACCATCTCGTAGCAATGCTCTTTGTTTACGGTAATGCCTTCGATGCACTCTTTGGTGAGGGTGTTGATGGCATTTCTCAGCCATGTGATGCTCTCAATGATAGACTCGGTGATGACGGGTTCCATGACATTAAGCTGGAGTTGTCCGGCTTCTGCTGCGAAGTTGACGGTGGTGTCGTTGCCAATGACTTTGAAGCATACTTGGTTGGTCACTTCGGGAATGACGGGGTTGACCTTACCGGGCATGATGCTTGAGCCGGGCGCTTTGGCAGGCAGATTGATTTCGTGGAGTCCGCATCGTGGTCCACTGGCCATGAGTCGGAGGTCGTTGCATATTTTTGAGAGTTTGATGGCGAGTCGCTTGAGCGCTCCCGAGTAGGATACGTATGCTCCGGTGTCGGGTGTTGCTTCGACGAGGTCGCTTGCTGCGACGAATGGTTCGCCTGTGAGTTTGGCCAGCCGGTCGGCACAGATTTCGGGGAATCCCGGCTCGGCATTCAGACCAGTACCAATAGCCGTTCCGCCCATGTTGATTTCGTGCAGCAGTTTTACGTTGCGGTCGAGGTTGAGGATTTCTTCGGCGAGGTTGTTGGCGTAGGCGTTGAACTCTTGTCCGCTGGTCATGGGCACAGCGTCTTGCAGCTGTGTGCGTCCCATCTTGATAACGTCTTTGAATTCCTCACCTTTGATGCGCAGAGCGGTGATGAGTGCGGTGAGTGCTTCAACGAGCGATTTGTTCATTCGAATCATGGTGAGACGGATGGTTGTGGGATAGACGTCGTTGGTTGATTGTCCGCAGTTGACGTGGTCGTTGGGATAGCAGTATTGGTATTCTCCGCGCTGGTGTCCGAGTATTTCGAGTGCTCGGTTGGCAATGACTTCGTTGGCATTCATATTGACAGATGTGCCGGCTCCGCCCTGCATCATATCGACGGGGAACTGATCGTGCATCTTGCCGTCGATGATTTCTTCGCAGGCTTGGCTGATGGCGGCGGTAATCTCGTCGTTGATTACTCCGAGCTGGTGGTTGGTCTGCACGGCGGCCAGTTTTACGTAGGCAATGGCGATGACATAGTCGGGATAGTCGCTCATTTTTTTGCGCGAGATGTGGTAGTTGTTCAGCGCGCGCTGTGTCTGTACGCCATAATATGCCTCGGCGGGCACTTGGAGTTCACCCAGAAGGTCGGACTCTACACGGAATTTCTTGTTTGTTTCCATAGTTGTATGATTTTATAGTTTTTCGATTTCTATTACTCTGAGTTCATTGTTGTTGACCGAGAAGCGGACATTGTGGCGGGCAAAGGCCATTCCGTAGAGCTTTGTCGGGTCGTTGTGATAGTGTGGTCGCGGGTCTTCGGCCAAGACTTTCTTCAGTGCGAGCAGCTCTTGCGGTGTGAAATTGTCGGCGGCGGATGCGGGCAGTATCACGTTGAGGGGCAATAGCTGGTGGCTGTCAACGAATCCTGATTGTGCGTCGGGGTGTGCATCGGCATAGACAATGTAGGGCTTGATGTCGATGATGGGTGTGCCGTCCATGAGGTCGGCTCCGCCTATGTGGAGCACCGGCCCTTGGGGTGTGTCCCAGTCAACATGAATCAACCGCACGCAGGAGAGCCCGATGGGGTTCGGTCGGAACGGCGACCGCGAAGCAAAGACGCCCACTCGCTCGTTGCCACCCAGCCGCGGCGGGCGTACGAGCGGGGAATGGGCTGCATGGGGATTGGCTGAAAACTCCCAGAGCAGCCAAAGGCGGTCGAACGCTTCAATGCCGCGCAGGTAGTCGGGCTGGCGAAAAGCGGGCTCGAAGACGATGGTGCCCTCAAGCTCTTCTACCAGACCGCTCTGCTTCGGAATACCAAATTTGGATGGGAAGGGCGACTGGAAATGTGCTATTGTCTGTAATTTCATCGTCGATGAAAAACATTCTCGCTGCGAAGATACGATAAAAAATTAAGAATGTAAAAATGTAAGAATGTAAAAATGGGAGAATGTAGGAATTTTAAAAAAAATATAGTACCTTCGCGGGTGAATAGGTTATGAAAGTCTTTATGAATTTTCCGCATATATCTAAAACTCGATATTTACAAGGCTTTTGCGTGGTTGTGCTCATCCTGGCCATTGTGCGATGCAACAGCGACCGAAAGCAATCTCCAGCGCAGGAAAGTGCAGTTACCGATACGCTGACCACTGAAATCTCGGTAACAGAAACGGCCGTTGCCGACAGCATGACACAGGTTGGCGAACTGCCCAAATTGGTTGCACAGGAAGGGACATCCATCTGGAGCGACCCAACGGTGGGGCATCACCGGATATACAGTGTGCCAAGCTATGCTGAGGAGTTTCCCGATACGAATGCCTTGCAGATGACGGCTGCGCACAAGTGGGGCATACGGCCCGTGCAGAACCGCGAAGAGGCAGAGCGGCGCAAGTCAGAGCTCGTGTATGTCGGGAGCAATCCGTATTTTGAAGTGGAACGACTCTACCGGAGTATTCCCTATCTCGTTCCGCGTGCCGCCGTGTTGCTGCAAGACATTGGCCGCAGTTTTGCCGACAGTCTCTATATGAAAGGCGTGCCTCTGCACAAAATCATTGTGACGAGTGTGACGCGAACGAAGGAGGATGTGCAGCGACTGCGCCGCTATAACCACAATGCCACGGAGAATTCCTGCCATATGTATGGCACGACCTTCGATATATCGTACAACCGCTACCGTACAGTGGAAACACGCGAAGAGCCACGCCGCGCCGTGCGGAACGACTCGCTGAAGTTCATCCTCTCTGAAGTGCTTCGCGATCAGCGCAACCTGGGCAAGTGTTACATTAAATACGAACGGAAACAGGGCTGTTTCCACATTACTGTGAGATAAAATCACTACACCTTCTTTTCGTGCCGCTGAGGGCTGAACAGGAAGGGTAGGCCTCAAGAATATGAACGAACGCCATTTCATCCTCGACGAGATTGACCCACAGCTGTTCTACGGTGTGGGCAATAGCCACATGCAGATGCTCAAATCGCTCTATCCGAAACTGCGGCTGACGGCTCGCGGAAGCGTTGTCAAAGCCCTTGGCGATGAGCAAGAACTGCAGCGATTCGCGCAAACCGTGGAACACATCACGAACCACATCAGTCGCTTCAACACCATCAGCGAGGCGGATATCATTGACATTTTCAATGGTCATCCCTCGAAAGATGAGGCTGTGAAAGGGGTTGTGGTCTATTCCACATCGGGCACCCCCATCAAAGCACGCTCGGAAAACCAGCAGCGGCTCATAGATGCTTACCACGAGAGCGATATGATTTTTGCCGTCGGTCCAGCCGGAACCGGCAAGACCTATCTGGCTATTGCGCTGGCCGTGAAAGCGCTCAAAGAGAAAACGGCCAAGCGGATTGTGCTCTCGCGACCAGCGGTTGAGGCTGGCGAGAAGTTAGGATTTCTGCCCGGCGACATGAAGGATAAGATAGATCCGTATCTGCAGCCACTCTACGATGCGCTGGAAGATATGATACCCGCTGCCAAGCTACAGGACATGATGGAGAAGCACATTATACAAATAGCACCGCTGGCCTTCATGCGCGGCAGAACTTTGAACGATGCCGTGGTGATTCTCGATGAGGCGCAGAACACGACCGGCGCACAGATAAAAATGTTTCTCACACGCATGGGGTGGAACTCGAAGATGATTATCACTGGCGATATGACTCAGGTAGATTTGCCGCACGACAAAAAGAGCGGACTGCGCGAAGCCATCACCATACTCAATGGCGTGGAAGGAATCTCAATCATCAACCTCACGCAGCAAGATGTGGTAAGACACCGACTGGTGAGCCGTGTGGTGGAGGCTTGGGACAAATACGATAAGGGAAATGTATAAGCAAGAAGAGATAAAACCCTACTCAGAGAAAGGCGAAAAAGCCGTTCAGGTGGAGCAGATGTTCAATCATATCGCTCCCACTTACGACACGCTGAACCACCGGCTCTCGTGGAACATAGACCGCTACTGGCGGCGGAGGCTCATCAAGTCGATTCCCCGCAGTGCGGACAATCGCTCGGCGCTTGCGATACTTGATGTGGCTACCGGAACTGGCGATTTGGCCATCAGCATGGGGCAAGCATTTCCAGAAGCGAAAATCACGGGTGTGGATTTGGCAGAGGGAATGTTGACCGTGGCAGAAAAAAAAGCTGAAGAGAAGCATCTTCAAGACCGGTTGTCGTTTCAGAAAGACGATGCCCTGAATCTTTCTTTCGCCGAAAATAGCTTCAATGTGGTGACAGCCGCGTTCGGCATCAGAAACTTCCAGGAACTGAACAAGGGGCTCAGCGAAATGTATCGTGTGCTGAAGCCTGGCGGACACCTTCGCATAATCGAACTGACCACGCCAGTGAGTTTCCCTATGCGTTGGCTCTTTTGGATTTATTCCCACACGCTGCTACCCCTGTATGGGCGAATGTTGTCGAAGGATGCGAGCGCTTACAGTTATCTCACCGCCACGATCGAGGCTTTTCCGCAAGGAAAAAAGATGATGGAAATTCTTCAATCGGCCGGATTTACGCACACTGCCTTCCGACGACTCACATTCGGTATCTGCACGCTTTATATGGCCGAGAAGCAGTGAGCTTATAATTTTCAACCTATGAATAGAGTTTACGGACTTGTTGGCTATCCGTTGAAACATTCGTTTTCGGCACGTTTTTTCAACGATAAGTTCCATCGTGAAGGCATCGATGCTGAGTATCATAATTTTGAGTTGGAAGATATAGGCCTGTTGCCTGAGTTGTTGCAACAGGAGAAAAACATCTGTGGGCTGAATGTAACGATACCCTACAAAGAAAAAATCATTCCCCTGCTTACCAGTGTTTCGCCCGAGGCGCAGTCTGTCGGAGCCGTCAATGTGGTGCAGATAGAGCGTGACGGTGAAGCCGTTCGGCTGCAGGGCCACAACACCGATGTGATTGGTTTCAGAAAAAGTATAGAACCGCTGCTGCGTTCTACACATCAATCGGCACTCATTCTTGGAACTGGAGGGGCGGCGAAGGCCGTTGTGTTCGCCTTGAAGCAACTCGGATTGGCAACGCAATTAGTGAGCCGGACAGCCAAAGCCGGCTGCATGACTTATGGTGATTTGACACCTGAACTGATGGGGCAGTACCAAGTGATTGTCAACTGCACGCCGCTGGGTATGTTTCCCCATGAAGACGGTTGTCCAGAGATTCCCTATGAAGCGATTTCCACGCAACATCTGCTTTACGATTTGGTGTATAATCCGGCGGAAACGCTCTTTCTCCGTCAGGGTAGGCAGCAAGGCGCCTTGACGAAAAATGGTCTTGAAATGCTCCACCTGCAAGCCCTTGCTTCGTGGCAGTTGTGGCGTTAATTTTCCCATGCAGCCAATAGGCGCCAGGTGCGGTCGCCCGTTCGGCGGTAATAGACAAGCATGGTATAGGTATTTTCCGTCTGAAAGAAGTTGCCTTCGGTAGGCACTGGCATCAATTGGCCGTCAGTGGTCTTCCAAACATACTGGTAAGAATAATAACCCAGTTTTAGTAGCAAAACCTTTTCGTAGGCTTGCGTCTCCCAGTTGTAGTCCATTCGGTAGGAAGAGGAGAAAGAATCGTACGTGGCTTGTCCGTTCACATATACTTCGCCGCGCAGATAGGGCGATGGCAATTGAAAATGAACATAGACATAGTCCGACTCTGTCTCGTTCTCTGTGTTGTCGGAATTGCGTATCAGAAAGGCTCCATTGGCATCCTCGTCGTAGATGTAGGAGGGACGGGAAAGGTCGGGATAGATAAAGGCATGATAGTGTGAGCCATCCCACTGCATGGATTCAAGGCCGAGTGTGGTGTGGTCGGTATCGAGCAGTTCAAATTTGTGGTACTCGTTCCAGCCGTTGAAGATGTAATCTCTGCAGTGTTCCCATCTGAGTCCGTCGCTCATGGTATATTGTGGCGCTGCATCCCATACAGCTGTTGACCATCGGTGGTTTTGCAGCACAACGGTTTTGATTTCTTCTTTCGGATTGGTTACAGTGATTCCACTATAGTTTAAAGCGACAGCGAGTTGCTGGTGTCGGCCATTGATGTCGCGGTCGGTGTTGGTTTTCACGGTGCCATGCACCCCCATGAGTGGCTCTACCACCATGAAGCAGACCTGCGCCACGGGTCGGTTGTTTTCATTCTCGTCGGTAATAGTGACGCGGTAGTTGCCGCTCATTTTTAGTTGGCAGCGGCTGTTGGGCAGCGAGAAAGAATAGTGCGTGTAGAGAAAGTTGGTGTTGAGGGATTCCTCCACGTCATCGATGGTGTTTCCTTCGGCGAATCCATTGAGATAATCGGCTGTGAAGATTCCTGTCGAGGGTTGCCAATCGGCTTCACAGTGTTCGATGGAATAGACATATCGATGATACTCGTGGGTCATGTCGTCGAACGAGATGTTGATTTGCTCTGCGCCGTTGAGCTGAATGATGGGCATATCCAGCCACCGTTCTCCCGCCACGACCTGCACAGTGCGAATCCTGTCGTTGAAGATGCGCACTTGCTGGGCTGTCAGCCTGAGGGGGGAGAGTCCTGCAAACAGAAGCAGGAGGCATGAGATGAGCAGTTTATTCATGGTGATAGGGTTCTCCTTTTATGATTGTGCAGGCACGATAGAGTTGCTCAAGGAAAATCATGCGTACCATCTGGTGGGAAAACGTGAGCCGTGAGAGGCTCATGAGTTCATTGGCACGGGCTTTCATTCTTGGCGAAAAGCCGAACGGCCCGCCAATGATGAAGACCAACCGCTGGGATGCCATTTGTCGTTTCTCTATCCATGTGGCGAGTTCAACGCTGCGCGGCTCCCGTCCGTGTTCATCAAGCAGCACCACATAGTCGGCCGGGCGTATGAGTTTAAACATCATGTCGGCTTCTTGTTCCATCTGAACTGCTGGCGTAAGACCCTTCACACTGCGCACTTCCGGCAGAATGTTCAGTTCTATCGGAACATAGTGCTTCAGTCGCGACAGGTAGTCGTTAATGCCGCGCTCAATGTAATCGATGGAGGTTTTACCGTTCCAGATACATGCTATCTTCATCTTCTTTTCGCTTGATATTTGGCAATGGGCAGATGCTGTCATCGTGATTGAGCGGATGATACTCTGCAGCGCGTTTTTTGTTCATCGGGAACCAGCCTTTTTCTACGCGTTTTTTCTGTGCGAAGAGTTCGCCAATGCTCCACAACAGCGATGCTCCCACCACACCGAGAAAGGCCGATAGGATGAGATTGGGCGTGAGCAGTGAGGCTACAATCGCGCAAATGCCCAGCAAGAGGAATATCCACCAGGGGCGCGTGCCGTAATAATATTCCGTTTTAATCACTAAGGGGTGGAATAATCCAATCACAAGGAATGTGCCTATGGCCAGGAGAAGTCCGGAGAAGTACATGGGTAAGTTGGAGTTGAAGCAGGAGTTATGGGGTTAAAGAATTTAAGAATTTAGGGTGCTGAGGAGTCGGGCTACGATGATATCGATTTCCTTGTCCATGCGTGGAAGTATCACGCGGCGATAGGAGGGGTAGTCGGGATGGAGCACCACGAGGTTCATGCGGCTGATGGCGATGCCATAGTTGCGCTCAAGTATATAGCGGTAGAGGTTTTGTTGCAGGCAGTAGTGGTGGTAAACGGTGTCGGAGAGAAATTCCAGACCGTTGATTCCTGAATTCCAGCGGTTAACTTCTTGCGGGTCTATGCGGTTGGAGCGTTTCCAATCGAAGATTTCGTAGGTGCCGTCGGGACATTCGCAGAGGAGGTCGATGGTGCCCGCCATGCGTGTATCATCGTCATAGACACCCCATTCGGTGCGAAATGGCGTGAATTGATTTTCGTGGCAGAAGCGCTGGAAATACTCCCATTCGGTGGCAATGCTGATATGCTTGTCCAGTTGCACATAGTCGCCGTGGTATTCTACATGGCAGTCTAACTTTGGCTGGGCGCCAGTATTGAGAAAGTTTTCAATCTGAGCGTGCATATGTGTGCCGCAGACTGACGAAATTTGTCCTTTTGCAGCCCATTCTTCGCGCAGTGCTGCTGCGGCAATGGGATTGTCGTGACACTTGCGCAGACTGATGCCTTCAGCGTCGAAGGGCTTGAAGAACTGGCTGATGATGTTGCTGACAGAGGTGAATATTCCCAATCCGTCAACGGTGTAGGTGTGGGTTGACTCTTCAAAATGAAGTTTTTCGTCGCGTGGGAAGGTGAGTTCTGATGAGTTGAGATTTTGTTTTATCATGTTTGTTACTGTTTTTCTTGTCTTTGTCGCACTGCTTCGAACAGCAGAATAGCTGCCGATACCGACACGTTGAGCGAGTCTAATTGTCCCATCATGGGTATGCGGATGTGGCGGTCGGCTGCCGTGCGCCATTGTTGGGTGAGCCCTGTCGATTCTGTGCCCATGACAATGGCCGTTGCGCAGTGCATGGGTGTGTGGTAGTAGAGCTCGGAATCTTGCAGTTGGGCAGTGAGTATTTGAATGTTGTGGGCTTTGAGAAAGTTGATACACTCTGCCGATGTGCAGGCCACGGTGGGCACGGTGAACCGCGCTCCGATGCTGCTGCGTATGAGGTTGGGATTGTAGAGGTCGGTCAGCGGGTCGCAAACGATTACGGCGTCGGCTCCGGCTGCATCGGCCGAGCGGAGCACGGCACCGAGATTGCCGGGCTTCTCCACGCTCTCGAGCACCACAAGGAGGGGATTTTCGCTTAGGGTTAAGTCTGCGAGTGTCTGTTGCTTGGCCTTTATCAGTGCGATGCATCCTTCGGTTGAACCGCGATAGGCCACGCGCTGATATACTTCGGGCGATACCAGTTCGAGATGCTGGCAGGGCAGCGTGACAGTGCCGCCCAGCGATTCGCAGCAGAAAATGGTTTCTGCCTCATAGCCGCTGGCCAGTGTGTGCTCCAGTTCGCGGCGGCCTTCTACCACGAACAGCCCTTGCCGCCGCCGCTCCGACGATTTTTGTTGCAGGAGCAGGAGTTGTTTTATCTTCGAGTTTTGTGTGCTGGTAATCATGACGCGATGTTGCAATTAGCTGGGGTGCATTTATCTGACAATGATTTTCTTTCCTTTGTAGATATAGATGCCCTTAGGCAGCTGAGCGTTTGTTGCCGGGAATTGAATGTCGAGCTTGCGGCCGTCGATGGTGTAGATGGCATCGTCGTAGCGGTCTTCTCTCTGGCCGTAATTGTCGATTGTGGTAATGCCCGTGGTGCCTTCTCCCCACTGCTGGCGCAGATAGTTTGTTTTCTGTGCCAAACAATTTTTAAATTCGTTTTTCTTGCTTTCTATATTGTTGGTCCCGTAGGCTGGCCAGCGCTCTTGGTCGGCTATGGCTGCTGCGGAAATTTTCTCGGCAAACTCGTCGATGAAGTTGTCGAGCGTCGGATATTCCGTGCCGAAGAAGGGTCGCCATATTTCTTTCACTTTGGCTTGGAAGCGGGGGTATTTGGCTATTTCTCCAATCCAAGTTTGTCCGAACGGCGGATCTACATAGATGAATTTATTGTATCCGCGGTGGAAGGAGTTTCCAAAATCCCACACAGGCCCGAAGATGAGTTTCGAGTCAGCACCGAGGTCTTTGTGCATATAGCAGGAACCGTGGAAGGATTCGGCATTGTCCATCACTTCCTGTACGATGTAAAAACGCACCAGTGCATCGAGGTCTATGTAGTTTTCCCACGCGGTGGAGTTTTTGTTGGAGGCGTAGATGGCAGAATTGACATCGCTGATCAGATCGGTGAGATAGTTTTTCTGTGCCTCGGAGAGAATCTCGGGCGCATGGTAAGTGATCCAAAGCGAGGCGCCATTGCCTTCGGTGAGCTGTATCTGCTGGTCTTCGGCGTAGTTGTTGATTTCGAGCAGCCATCCGCCGGTGATGAGGTCAGCGTCGGTTTCTTGGTCCAGTTGCTCGGTGATGTTGACGCGGTCTTTGGCTATTCGTATATTCTCGGTGAGGAAGTATAGTCCGATATAATTGCCGTTGAGCACCACTTCCACTGGTTCTTGTGCGGGGGTATAGGCCAGTCCGATCAGTCGGCTCAACTGGAATCCCACGGTGTTGCGGAGGAAGCCCAGATTGTCGTCGGCATGGGCCAGCAGCACGAAATGTCGGCTTTTGTTCATGCCCAGCGGTGCGGCTTTCTGGTCGAACTTCAGTCGGTACGGCTTTTTATCAAATCCCGTCCAGGTGTAGTTACCGCGCCCCTTGATGAGCAGCGACAGCGGTGCTTCTTTCGTGCCGAGGTTTTCGTACCCGTCGAGGTTCAGCGCGTCGATGTAGTAGGTGCCGCTGACGTAAGTTTCTTTCGATGTGACGGGCTCAGCGGTGTTGATGTAGAGCACGGGCAGCGTGCCGGAGTAGGCCGTGCCGTTGTAGGCGTTCCATGTTTTCCACGCGCCCTGAGCCCAGTTGTCGCCGCTGCTGGGTACAAACACTCCGCCCACAATGATGGCATCGCTGCGGGTAGCAGTGCGCAATTCATTGCGCGAATTACTGATGTTGTCTTTCACCGTGTTGAAATTCTGGTTCTGTTCGCCGTCGGGCAGTGTGGTCTGGGCAAAGGTGTAGCGGTACATATCGGTCACCTCGGCAGGGATGGTCACACTCCAGAGCGACCCTTCCTCCTGCTGCATGGTCACGACGGTGCACGTTTGGCGCTGGTCGCTGCCATAGACAAACTTGATGTATGTATAGCCTGTCAGCGAATTGTCGAAATAAAATTTACCTGCCGGAATGGTCAGGGCCCAGCCGTGAACACTCAGCATTGTCAGAAAATAGAGCAAAAGCGTCAGTCGTCGCATTTTCTTGGGGGATTTGTTGCAGTCGTTAAATAAAAATTATCAAGCGCAAAGATAAAAATTTTATCCAAAAAAATCACCACTTCTGCCAGTCTTATTTAGACCCATTTATTTTTTTTTCTATAGACTACAACAATACCACAGTTCTGAATAAGAGTCATCGAAACAGCATAAGTTGTTTCAGCAACTCTTACCCCGAACTGGGGTATTCTTAATTTTTTGATTCGCACCACAAAACTATTTTCGTTAGAAAACAAGCGGGAAGTAGTAAAAAATACTGTTCCCGCTGATTTATTAACGAAATAATTGGATTTAGGGTATTTTTATGGTATGTAATCCTTAAGTGTCTATAAAAGTTATATTCTATAGGTCCACGTTGAACAATTTAGGACTCCACCTTCTAATGCCACATCGTTATAATTTATTGTCTCAATAATCTTTTCGGGGAATATCTGTTTAAAGGTTGCGATAGCCTCAGCATCCTTATTACCTTCAACCTCGAAGACAGGGAGAATTATCAGATTACCTACTTCCAGATAATTAACGTAAATTCCTATAGCGTTGTCAAGATGCTTAGGATCCTTATACCCATAGAAGAAGGGCACATCAATATACTTGAGGTTATTTTCTTTTAAAACCTTTTCAATGCCATTGACCCAATACTTGTATTCATCTGCGCGATTGTTTCCCAATATCGTGTCGTGGTTTACAAAGCGAACCATGCCATCTGCATGGCCTGTATAATCGTCATTTTGGGCTGGAATAATGATTACTTCTGCCTCAAGCAAATCTGATAGTTCCTTGACTAGTTGCTCTTTGTTTGTGTATTCAGGATTCTCTGTGAAGATTCTGTCTGATATAATTGCACGACCGGAACAAAGTAAAACATTCCCACCGTCAAGGTTAATATTCGAAAATACAGGCTCAAATCCATTTTCCCGACACACCTCTCTCCAGTCAGAACGTGAATCTTCCCATTCTTTTTTGCCTTTCAGATAAGACGGCTCGTAGCGGAATTGTATTAACTTGCCAGATTCGGTTTGTATTGGCATGTAATCCCTGCACCAAATATCCTTTGTACCTTTCAGCAGTCGATAATCTATGCCATGCTTTTTCAAGATGGCGGTCAACCGATTGAAGCACTCAGGGAAATGCTCTTCAAGCAGTTCGGACAAATAGACTGTCTCTTTTTCTTTTTGATCTTCTGTTTTTTCAGTGGCTTCAGAAAAAGTCTCTTGTTTTTTAGCGTTCTTATTTTTCAGATCCCAATATTTCGTTCTGATTGTTGGATAATCATTGTTCATAAACATCTCACACAGTTCCTTGGTAGGTTCCCAGTCATGTTTCAAGCACAAATCTGTAAAGACCGTCTCCTTGCCTCGCTTATTCAAAACGAAACTGTTTATGTAGTCAGATGATATGTGCTTACCAGCACGCAGAAGTATCCTATTCATTTTCCGAAGGACCTTCCGATGAGCCTTCGTCGATAAACTGCTATCAACCAGGCTTTTCATCAATTCGCTCAGTTTAGGCTTTTTTACCCATTCGACAGCTTTGCCAATGACGGGAATGATACCAATCAATCCGATAATTGTTCCGATGATGAACTCTGTACTCATATGGCTATTTCTTTAATTTATTGTATTCTTCTGCTGATATTTCCTGAATATAATCTAATACATTCAACTTAGAGGAGGCCTTTTTCGTGCCATCCCAATCTACAAAAGTAATAAGGCGTCCACCACCACTTATCCAATAACTTGTTTCTATAATTCTGTGCTTCTTTTTCCCAGCTGTATAACTATTGTCTCTTGTTATTTTAATCGATTTCAGGAATAACGAATTATGATTTATAGAAGCATTAATATACACATATTCGGATGTGCATTGATACTTATCTCCCCTATCTGTTTCAGTCCACTTGAAAGATTTGTCTTTATCAGGAAAAGCAAAAAGAATGAGTCTGTCTTGATACTGTGTACTCCCTGTTAATTTGTTCTGGCGAAGTTGGACATCTGAAATTACGGCATTCCCTTCTATGTGGTATCTATAGGTATTTTTGGCCGACATGGCCCCATACCCAATGTAGGTTTCTGCTACAAGATAATTGTCGTAGGCATAAGATTCAAAGCTGTACTGAGTTACCGACAAGAGCTTTCCATTACTGTCTGGCGAGCCGTATGTTCGGAAGCCGATAGGATAAAAATAATCCTCAAAATTATATTGCTGTGCGTGTACAGATATACCACATAGCATAATTGTCGCTAAAAGAAGAAATGATTTTTTCATTATCAGTAAGTTTTGTGTGCCTATAGACAATCCCGAGAGTTGGTCGTGAGTATAAATGAAAGACGTGGGTGTCTCTACTTATCTTATCCCACATCTGGGCTCTAGCATGCCTCGCAACAGGATAAGCAACTCGATAAAGCCCACGTCAGTGTGATATTGTAGAGATTTTACCTTATTATATATATAAGGAAAAGGTACAATACACCCAATGTGGACGTTCGTGGTTGCGATATCTTCAGTTGCTTGAATGTGCTAGATTCAGATGTTGAAGATAACGTTCAGTAAACGTCCTTTTCCAGTAAAAATATATGACCCTCATGCCCTTACAGGCTCATCGAGTCTGTTGCAAAAATACGACTATATGGAGAAAACACCAAAGGTATTTCGTATTTTTTAGCGCGAGCAAGTTAATATAGTTGAGAGTTTAGAGTTTATTTTTGTTAATTTTCGTGTTTTGATTTAACACTTCATTTTCGACTGTTTTAGCGCGGAAAATGATGTTTTGTTGGCCCAAATGCGACCTTTTTCGGGGCGATTTACCCGAAAATGTGACCAAAATGCACTGTTTTTACCCTCCAAATGCTAACATTTTGCGGTGCAAAACGTAAGCTCTTGCCGACCAAAAGCTATGCTTTTACTCAGCAAAAGCATAGCTTTTGGAAATCAACGGACGGCGAAAAAGTGCACAAAATCGTGTAAGCAATTCAGTATCAGTTGCTTAAATAAAACGTCGAAATTTGGCGTTATTTGGGCGCTCATCTGTTTTTGGTTCCAAAAAACGCAAAATAACGGCAGCTTGGAGCTGAAAAATCGGCGAGAAAATTAACAAAATTTCACACTAATTAAGAAATGTGGCTGTCTAACCGCTTGTAAGTAGTTTTCACATGTAATTCTCACGAATGAGGCATTAATAAAAAATGAGCAACGAAAAAAACAAGGAAAAATTTGTGGCAACATAATAAATTTGTAACTTTACGCTTACTTGCGATTTGAAAAGGCCTTGATGACCAATCTGCAAGAATCGCTACCCAAAGGGACACAGTTGGCCCCCCCCTTCCCCTCCCTAAGGGATGGGCGATAGATTACTCTCACTATGTGTGTGTCTATTTGCGTATCTATGTGTGTATCTCCGAAGTCAACTTTCCTTTATCCATGCGGCTTCGCGTGGTGTTATGTGTGTATGTGCGTATCTTTTTTTAATTCCCTATAAAACAAAAATCGTCAACTTCTTTCAGGGTTAAGATATTTCCCAATGTAAAAAATCGGCAGGAGGGTTGCTCCTGCCGATTGGCGTATTGTTTATTTTGCTGCGCTGGCTGAATAGCCGCGCAAGAGATAAATTCTACTTGACCTCACGCACGAGGCGCACATTTCGCCCGTAGCTGCGATTAGCGCTGGTAAACTTCACTTCGTAACTGTTGAAGCGCATTTGGTAGGCTGAAATGCTACTGCTATTATTACTCGACCAGTAGTACCCTTGGGAACCTGCATCCTTCACAGTCGTGCCCTCCGTGCCCGCGCGGTTGCCCCCAGCCGGCAGGAAGACACAACCTTTGGCCTCAAGAGCCGTCCACTGGGCGGAAGTACACTTGGTAGCCCAATTACTGATGCCATTGACGCGGTCGAGGTGGGCGAACTCTGAGGAGGCGAAGTCAACGCCGTCGGGGAACAGGATGATACCATTCACACCTGTGTCGTCGGTGTCGTCGGTGTAGATGGTTGCCTCGGTATAGCGTGCTTGGTCGGTCTCGCCCACCTTGCCGCCTGTTTCGCGGGTGTTGAACAGGAAAGCCCATTCTCCGTTAGCGCCGCCAGTCAGCGTGCGCCATCCGCTGTTGGCGGCATTGCCGCCGTTGGTGATGGCGAGGTTTCCCCAGTCATCCATCAGAGCTTCATTTGCGACGGTGCCGTAGTCGCCTTGCGTGGTGCTGTTGTTGATGCCGTACCATTTGGTTTCTTTGGAAGTAGTTGCCTTAACAAGGGAGGAAGCGCCTTCATAGGCGAAGAGGTCGATGGTGCCGGCTGCACTGAGCATGAGTACGCCGTTGACTGTGATGTTGCCATTGCCATTGGCTGTCTTAGAGGCATCACCGATGTAGTCGTACTGATGCTCGGCGAACTTCCACGTCCAGTCTGAGAGTGCATCGCCGTCACCGTCGTAGGTTGCCTGCAGGTTACCCTGAGAGAAGTACACCTGGGTGCCGCTGGCATCTACGGTGAACTTTCCGCCGATGGCACCCTCGGGCAGGCTGCTGCTCTGCCGTGCCATGCTCACGGTGATGGGCCAGAACTCTGCGTTGCTGAAGGTGATGCCAGTTTTCTCAAAGGTATAGGTGGTCTCGTCAACGGTAGCGGTGAGCGAGATGGTGGCGCTGCTGCCCGAGGCGGGGAAGGCTACATAGATAATGCCGTCGCCATTGGTGGTGTAGGTGCTGCTGGGGATGTCGCTCAGCGTCATGGTAGATGTGCCGTCGCTGATGGTGAAGGCCGAGGGGTTGATCGTCGCAGCGGTGCTCGCGTCCTTCAGGGTGAACTTGATGATGGCCTGCTGGCTCTCGAACGTGGCGATCTCGTTCACGGTGAACGACGACGAGGTCACGCTGCTCACGGTTACCGTTGCGGTGGCGTAGTCGCAGTTAGCAGCGATATAGGCGAGCGTGCCATTCTGGCTGGTGTAATCGTCGCTGCAGAACTTCAGCAGGAGTTCGTCGCCAGTCTTGATGGCTGTTTCGCTGGTGAGTTCGCCCTTGAGCACGACGCTCTCGCCAGACGACTGGGCTGTGAGCGTGCCTGTGAGGGCTGCGCTCTGCGTGTTGTTATATACGGTTACCTCTTCGCCCGCTGCCCATGTGGCCGTGAGCACGTTGCCCGATTCGGAGAGGGCGCGGAGTATGCCTTTGTCGTTGGCTGCAATGCCGCTGGCGTCGCTGCCCTTCGAGGCGTCCAGGGTGACAAAGTAGGTGTGGGCCGTGGGGTTTACCTCGGGCTCATCGATGACTGCGTTGCTGCTGTTGTCTGAGCAAGCGCTGAAGCCGAGACCTGCTGCGAGCAAGGTGGCCAGACTGAAAATCCTTGATGTCGTTTTCATCTTTTAATTTTACGATTTTACAATTTGACAATTTTACTACAGACGTTTCGCAGGTTCATTACCAAACCTGCTCTTCCTTCGATGTGTAGCCGCCGCGCGTGGCAGTTACCTGCTGTCCGCTCTCTGAGGCTTCCATGAGCATCTGCGAATTCTCTACGCGCACGGTTTTCATCGCCGGCGTTGTGTACTTGTTGTGTTTCATTTTTGTTTTAATTTTAATGTGTTTCATTTTTGTTTTAATTTTAAATGGTTACTTATTATTGTTTCATTATTTCACACACGCAAGCAGCACGCCTGCAGGTGCTGTGGTGCTACCTGCAGGCGTGCTGCTGCGGGCCGCTGCGTGCGCAGCGGTCGGTATATGAGCGCAGGTTACTTGCGCTTTTTGGGGGGGGCGAATTTAAAGCCTGTGTTTGATGAGGTCATTTTTGACGTAAAACTTTGGGGGCGAAAGTAAGTAATAATGCAGAAATGAACAAAAAAAACAATGAAAAAAATGAAACCTGAAACCAGAAACCTGAAACACTGAAAAAAAGAATGGAAAAATTTGCAGTGAAACAATAAATTTGTAACTTTACGCTCAGAAACCTAAACTATACAATTAATATTTTCCTATGAGTTACTTGCGATTTGAAAAGGCCTTGATGACCAATCTGCAAGAATCGCTACCCAAAGAACTTCTGCGCACCAATCGCTCCGGCGCCTATTCGTGCTCGACGATTGTTGATTGCAACATCCGCAAATACCACGGACTGTTGGTAGTGCCTGTTCCCGAGTTGGACGATGAGAACCATGTGCTGCTCTCATCGTTCGATGCCACAGTGGTGCAGCATGGCGCAGAGTTTAACCTCGGCTTGCACAAGTATCAAGGCAACGTGTACAGTCCTAATGGGCATAAGTACATCAGAGAATTCGATGCCGACAAAATTCCTACCACCATCTATCGTGTGGGCGGTGTCATACTGAAGAAGGAATTTCTCTTCCAGAACTATGAAGACCGCATCCTGATTCGCTACACACTGATGGATGCCCACTCGCCCACGACACTGCGCTTCCGCCCGTTCCTGGCTTTCCGCAGTGTGCGCCAGTTCACACACGAGAACCCTGTGGCATCGCGCGAGTATCATGAAGTGGACAACGGAATCACCACCTGTATGTATGCAGGCTACCCCAACCTCTATATGCAGTTCTCCAAGAAGTGTCAGTTCATTTTCCAGCCCGACTGGTATCGCGGCATAGAATATCCCAAAGAGCAAGAGCGCGGATACGACAGCCGTGAAGACCTCTACGTGCCTGGCTATTTTGAGCTGCCGATTAAAAAAGGCGAGAGCATTGTCTTCGCCGCAGGTACCTCCGAAATTAAAACCTCCGGGCTGAAGAAACTCTTCGACCAAGAAGTGTCCTACCGTCCGCCACGCGACAATATGTTCCACTGTCTGGTCAATGCCGCCCACCAGTTCCACCTGCGCATGAAAAACGATGATCGCTACCTGCTGGCCGGCTATCCCTGGTTCAAGTGTCGCGCGCGCGATACCTTTATATCATTACCCGGTCTGACACTCTCCATCGGCGAGCGCGACTACTTCGAATTAGTCATGCAGACGGCCGAACGCGAACTGCGCAACTTCATGGACGGCAAACCGCAAGGAAAAATCACCGAGATAGATATGCCCGATGTGCCCCTTTGGGCAGTATGGGCCATTCAGCAGTACGCTCGCGAAGTGGGAAAGGAAGCCTGCTTCGAGAAATATGGCGCGCTGCTCAAAGACATCATTACCTATATAGAAGCAGGGAAACACCCCAACCTCCAGCTTCACGACAACGGACTCCTCTATGCCAACGGCCGCAATCGCGCCATCACCTGGATGAACTCCACAGCCAATGGCCGTCCCGTGGTGCCGCGCACTGGCTACATAGTAGAGTTCAATGCCCTCTGGTACAATGCCCTGAAATTCGTGGCCAGCTTGGCCGAAAACCAAGGCGACAAGAAGTTTGCAAGCCGATTGGAAAAACTGGCTGCCAAGACGCAGGAGTCGTTTGTAAATACCTTCCTCAATGAGTATGGCTACCTCTACGACTATGTGGATGGCACGGTGGCCGACTGGAGCGTGCGGCCAAACATGATTTTTGCCGTGGCACTCGACTATTCGCCGCTGACACAGGAACAGAAGAAATCGGTACTCGACATCTGTACGAAAGAACTCTCTACGCCGAAGGGACTGCGCACCCTCTCGCCCAAGAGCGGCGGCTACAACCCGATGTATGTGGGTCCGCAAGTGCAACGCGACTACGCCTATCATCAGGGCACAGCATGGCCCTGGCTGGGCGGATTCTATCTTGAAGCCTGTCTGAAACTCTACAAGCGTACACGATTGAGTTTCGTAGAGCGGCAAATGGTGGGTTACGAGGACGAAATGGCTTACCACTGCCTCGGAAGCATCAGCGAGGTGTTCGACGGCAACCCGCCGTTCCATGGCCGCGGTGCAACATCGTTCGCCATGAATGTAGGCGAGATACTCCGCACGTTCGCGCTACTCGAAAAATATAAATACCAATAAATCAGGGAGGAAGAAAAACTATGAAAGTACTAATGTTTGGATGGGAATATCCTCCTCATGTGTTTGGCGGACTCGCAACTGCCAACTATGGTATCAGTGAAGGCCTCCATGCCCAGGGCGATATGGACATCACGCTGTGTCTGCCAAAGCCCTTTGGCGACGAAGAGCAGGACGCCTGCCGCATTGTGGGCATGAACTGTGTGCCCATTGCCTGGCGCGACGTCAGCCGCGAATATGTGGAGAGCCGCATCGGAAATATCTGCAGCCCGGATCTCTATTACGAACTGCGCAACCATATCTACAGCGATTTCAACTACATGCACGTCAACGATCTCGGCTGCATGGAGTTTGCAGGAGGCTATCCGCAAAACCTGCACGAAGAAATCAACAACTATTCCATCATAGCAGGCGTCGTGGCGCGCACCTTCGACTTCGATATCATTCACGCTCACGACTGGCTGACCTATCCCGCAGGTATCCATGCGAAGAAGGTAAGCGGCAAACCTCTGTGCATACACGTTCATGCTACCGACTTCGACCGTTCGCGCGGAAAAGTGAACCCCACGGTGTATGGAATAGAAAAAGACGGTATGGACAATGCCGACTGCATCATGTGTGTGTCGGAACTGACACGCCAGACCGTGATTCATCAGTATCATCAAGACCCGCGCAAGTGCTTCACCGTGCACAATGCCGTATATCCGCTCAAGCCGGAGTTCGATGCCATCCCGCGTCCCGACCATACCGGAAAGGAGAAAGTGGTGACCTTCTTGGGGCGAATTACCATGCAGAAAGGTCCGGAATACTTTGTCGAAGCAGCCAATATGGTGCTTCAGCGTACGCGCAACATCCGCTTCTGCTTTGCCGGCAGTGGCGACATGATGGAAGCAATGATCTATCTGGCAGCCCAGCGAGGCATTGCCGACCGATTCCACTTCCCCGGATTCATGCGCGGAAAGCAAGTATATGAGTGTCTGAAAGACTCCGATGTGTATGTCATGCCATCCGTGTCAGAGCCCTTCGGTATCTCGCCGCTCGAAGCAATGCAGTGCGGAACGCCCACCATTATCTCCAAACAGAGTGGCTGTGCTGAAATCCTTCACAACTGCATCAAGATTGACTATTGGGACATTCACGCACTGGCCGACGCCATCTACTCCATCTGCAACAACGAAAGCCTCTTCCATTATCTGCAGGAAGAGGGTAAACGCGAAGTAGATCAAATCACTTGGGAGAAAGTTGGCGCTTGGATACGCACCCTCTATCTGCGTACCCTCGGCTGGAACTGAGAAATAACGAAAAGAAAAAGTAAAAAAGAAATAATTTAGGCCCATGCTCCTGTCTGCGGTCTTCCCCCAAATCGGGGGATATGAGGGGGGCTTCAATTTATGAAAGCAATCTGTTTATATTTTGAGATTCATCAGATTATTCATCTCAAGCGGTATCGCTTCTTCGATATCGGTACCGACCATTATTACTACGATGACTATGAGAACGAGCGCACCATCACCGACACGGCCGAACGCTCGTACATGCCGGCGCTGAACACGCTGCACGACATGATAAAGGCCCATGGCAAATACTTTAAAGTGGCCTTCTCTATCTCGGGTGTGGCTATGGAACAACTGGAATACTACGCTCCGCAGGTGATTGAAAAACTGCAGGAAATGGCCAAGACCGGCTGCGTGGAATTTCTGGCAGAGCCTTACTCGCATGGCCTTTCGTCGCTGGCCAACGAGGAAACCTTTGCACTTGAAGTGAAGCAGCAGGCCGCCAAGATGGAGGAATACTTCGGACAAAAGCCGAAAGTGCTGCGCAACTCATCGCTTATCTATAACGACCAGATTGGTTATCAGGCCTACGAGATGGGTTTCAAAGGCATGTTGACCGAGGGAGCCAAGCATGTGCTCGGCTGGAAGTCGGCACACTATGTCTATAACTGCGCCTTGGCGCCGAAGTTGAAACTCCTGTTGCGCGACATTCAGCTCTCCGACGACATCTCGCTGCGTTTCAACAACTCTGAGTGGGACGAGTATCCGCTGTTTGCCGATCGCTACTTGGACAAGATCATGGCGCTGCCCGAAGAGAAGCAGCTGGTGAATATCTTTATGGAACTCTCGGCCATTGGCATTGCTCAGCCGCTGTCGAGCAACATTCTTGAATTCCTCAAGGCTATTCCAGTCTGTGCCAAAGAGCGCGGCTGCGTGTTCATGACTCCAACAGAAGTGATCACCAAGATGAAGTCTGTGGGCGACTTGAACGTTCCCGATACGCTTTCGTGGACCGACGAAGAGCGCGATGTCAGTTGCTGGCTCGGTAATCCAATGCAGCGCGAAGCCTTCGAAAAACTCTATTCCGTGGCCGATCGTGTGCGAATTGCCAACGACCCGAAAATCAATATGGACTTCTCCTACCTTCAGGCATCGAACAATTTCCGTTTCATGACTACCAAACCGTCGAATATCGGGCTGAACATGGGCATCTATTCCAGCCCCTTCGATGCGTTCACCAACTACATGAATATCCTGGGCGACTTCATTTCTCGCGTCAATGAACTTTATCCCGAAGAGATTGACAACGATGAACTCAACGCACTGCTCACCACAATCAAGAATCAGGACGATGAGATTACTCGACAGGAAGAGGAAATTGAGCGTCTGCGTTCGAAACTCATGAAACTCGAATCGGCTGAAGAGGAGAAACCAGAGGCAGAGGTGAAGCCGCAAGAAAAGCCCGCCAAGGCTAAAAAAGTGGCTCCCAAAAAGCCTGCTGCAGCAAAGAAAACAACTCCGAATTCTAAAAAAGAAGTGGTGAAAAAGTAAGATAAAAATTTGTCAGTACCTGACATAAGACTTATATTTGTAGCACTTTTAATTCCGCTATTCTCATTAGATAGAAAGCGATGTCCTTCGCCTTCCAATCTATAAGCGGATTTTTAGGATTTCGTTATTATTTTCCGAAATCACAGTATGAGGTTGGCGCTTCCTGTGCCAACCTCTTTTCTTTATACAGATCACGAAGGTTGGTTTTGCGTAAAGGAAAAAGTTGTGTACCTTTGTGGCAGAAACATTCAACCGTTCATTCCTTAGATAGAATCATGGCAAAGGATAAAGTGATGTATGTCTGCGAAAACTGCGGACAAGAGTCAGGTCGCTGGATAGGCAAGTGCCCCAGTTGCGGCCAATGGAACACTTTTAAGGAAATCCGCGTGGCAGCCGGTACGGGCCAGCAGGCCGCCAAATCGGCTGCAGCCGCAGTGCGTTCGCGCCATGGAAGCGAGAACAAGCCTTTGCGTTTGAAAGATATCAGCCGCCAGGATGTGCCGCGCATTGATATGTGCGATGAGGAATTGAACCGCGTATTGGGCGGAGGATTGGTTGTAGGTTCGCTTGTGCTCTTGGGCGGCGAGCCCGGAATAGGCAAGAGTACGCTCACACTGCAGACCGTCTTGCATCTGCACGACAAGCGGGTGCTCTACGTCAGCGGCGAGGAAAGTGCCCACCAGCTGAAGATGCGTGCCGAACGGTTGGCTCAGGGGCCACTCCCAGACAATACGCTGATACTTTGCGAAACATCGCTTGAAGCCATTCTCGATCATGTGCAGAACGAACTGCCCGACTTGATGATTGTCGATTCCATTCAGACCATTGCTACAGAAGAAGTGGACTCGTCGCCAGGCAGCATATCGCAAGTGCGTGAATGTGCCGCAGCGCTGTTGCGATTTGCCAAGTCGAGCAACATTCCCGTCATCCTGATTGGCCACATCAATAAAGAAGGAACCATAGCCGGTCCCAAGATTTTGGAGCATATCGTAGATACGGTCATACAGTTCGAGGGCGATCAGCATCATCTCTACCGCATCTTGCGTTCCATAAAAAACCGCTTTGGCTCCACCTCCGAACTGGGCATCTACGAGATGCGCCAAGACGGTTTGCGGCAGGTGAGCAATCCGAGCGAGCTTCTGCTCTCTACCGACCACGACGGACTCTCCGGCGTGGCCATCAGTTCGGCCATCGAGGGAGTGCGTCCTTTCCTGGTTGAGACACAAGCCCTGGTGTCAACAGCGGCCTATGGCACACCGCAGCGTTCAGCCACGGGATTTGACCAGCGGCGGTTGAATATGCTGCTGGCCGTTTTAGAGAAACGCGTGGGCTTCAAACTGATACAGAAAGACGTGTTTGTCAACATTGCCGGCGGTCTGCGTGTAACAGATTTGGCCATGGATCTCAGCGTCTTGGCAGCCGTTTTGTCGAGCAATGTCGATACGCCGATCGAGCCAGGCTGGTGTATGTGCGGCGAAGTAGGGCTGAGCGGCGAGGTGAGACCCGTGAGCCGTATTGAGCAGCGCATAGCTGAAGCCGAGAAACTGGGTTTTACCGATATGATTCTGCCGCAAAACAACATGACGGGCATTGACCCGAAGAAATATAAAATACGCCTGCATCCGGCCCGGAAAGTGGAAGATGCATTCCGCGCCTTGTTCGGTTAGTTCAAAAAATAGGGGCTACGCTCAATAATTGCGCTTGCCCCCCGTTCACAAAACAATGAAACATCCAGCCATCATAGTTCCCGAAGGACTGCACCGCGTTGTGCTCCACGCTTGTTGTGCCCCCTGCTCGTCGGCCATTGTAGAGTGGCTGGTGGCCCACGATATTGAGCCCACGATTTTCTATTTCAATCCAAACATCTACCCGCAGGAAGAATATATTCGCCGGAAGGATGAAAGCAAGCGCCATGCCGAGCAGTTATGCATACGGTGGATTGACGGCGATTACAACCATGAGGACTGGCGCTGCGGCATCAGCGGACTGGAGTCGGAACCCGAGCGTGGTGCCCGTTGCGAGCGCTGTTTCTCCCTTCGGTTGTTGGAAACGGCTAAACGTGCTAAATCGTTGGGTATCCGTCATTTCGCTACGACGCTGGCCTCGTCGCGCTGGAAAAGCCTGACCCAGATTGAACAGGCCGGCCAGTGGGCCGCCGCACAAGTGGAAGGCACAGAATTTTGGGCACAAAACTGGCGCAAGGGCGGACTTCAAGAGCGGAGAAATCAGTTGCTGCGCGAGTATAATTTTTACAACCAACAGTATTGCGGATGCGAATTTTCTATGCCAAAAACTCTATTTCCGGACTCGTAAATGGCTGAAAACACACTTTTTAGAAAAAAAGTTTTGTCAGTTAAGGGAAAATGTATAATTTTGCACGCTGTTTGGAATATAAGCCAAAAAGAAAAACAAAAATACAGAATAAAGATGTCAAAAGTTTGTCAAATTACCGGTAAGAAGGCACAAATCGGCAACAATGTGTCTCACTCGAAGCACCGCACCAAGCGCTCCTTCGATGTTAACCTCTTCTCGAAGAAGTTCTATTACGTGGAAGAGCAGTGTTGGATTAGTCTGAAGATCAGCGCCGCTGGTCTGCGTTTGATCAACAAGGTGGGTCTCGATGCAGCCCTCCGTCAAGCCGTAGCAAAAGGCTATGTTGATTGGAAAGACATTAAAGTTATAGGAGATTAATGCATTATGGCAAAGAAAGTTAAAGGAAATCGCGTGCAGGTGATTCTCGAATGCACCGAGATGAAGGATAGCGGTCTGCCCGGAACCAGCCGTTATATCACAACCAAGAATCGTAAGAACACAGCCGAGCGCCTGGAGTTGAAAAAGTACAACCCCATCCTCAAGCGTATGACTGTGCACAAGGAAATCAAGTAAGAATCCCTAAGCTAAAATAAAGATATTAGACTATGGCAAAGAAAGCGGTTGCTACCCTCCACGAAGGTTCGACGGACGGTCGCGCATATACAAAAGTAATCAAGATGGTTAAGAGCCCCAAGACTGGCGCTTACATCTTCGACGAGCAAATGGTGCCCAACGAGGCAGTGAAAGATTTCTTTAAAAACTAAGAATCTTATACAATATACATTGTGTAATATATAAGAAAAAATCGCGAGCAGTAACCCTGTTCGCGATTTTTTTTTGCCCGCTTTTCAAAAGCTATGCTTTTACGTTGCAAAAGCTATGCTTTCGGCCGCCAAAAGCTATGCTTTCAGAGAGCAAAAGCTATGCTTTTGGAAAATCATTGTTTTTTTCTTTTTCATCTTGTGGCGAATTTGTATTTTTGCACTTATGAAAAGACTCCCCCTATACACTCTGTTGATGGTCTGCGCGCTGCTCCTGACAAGCTGCGGCGGCTCATCGTATAAAGAGAAAGTTGCCCTCCGCAAAGAGCAGACCAAGGTGCAGCAGCGTTTAGAACAGAAGGCGCTCAAGATTGGCATCACGCCCACGATCGACTGCCTCCCCGTGCTCGTGGCGCAGCAGGAAGGCTATCTCGTTGGTATGCCCGACAGTTTCCGCATACGGCTCATGCCGCTGGCCATTGAAATAGACCAAGCCCTTGTTCAAGGGAAACTCAATGTCGGTGTGAGCGATGTGAAGCGGCTGGAACGCGCCAATGCCAAACAGCAGCAGTTGCTCTCGCTCGGCAAGACCAATCTCTACTGGCTGCTCGTGGCCAGCAAGTCGTCGCGCATAAAAGAACCGCGGCAGTTGGGCGATAAGCTCGTCGGTATGACCCGTTTCTCGGCCCTCGACTATCTGACCGATCGCGTCTTGGCCGACCATCCCACGAAAGAGGCCGTATATAAGATACAGGTGAACGACCCGATGCTTCGCCTGGAAATGCTGCACAACAGTGCCGTTGATGCGCTGTGGCTGCCCGAACCCCAAATCACAGCAGCCCGCCTTGCCGGTTATCCCGTACTTGCCGATAGTCGCAAGTATGAGCAGCAACTCGCGCTCTTTGCAACCCGTGCAGCCGATTTGAAGCAAAGCACCCGCAGCGCACAGCTGCAACAATTCGTAGAGGCCTACAACCGCGCCGCCGATTTGCTCAACAAGCAAGGCTGGAGCGCCTATGCACCGCTGATGAAAGAACAATTTAAAATCACGGATGCTGCGTTCGAAAAATTGCCCAAGTTCACTTTCACACACCTAACCGTTCGGCCCGATGCCCAGTAATCGATACAGTGCTCGGCTGCTGCCCGTCATTGCTATCGACCGACAGTTGGGCGCGGCCATTGAAACACTCCTCAAACATCTGCCGGCCACCGCGCCAGACGACCGGCGAGAAGCGCTCGACGAGGTGGTCGAAGCCTATCGGAATATGCAGCACTACTTCCGCGAAGGCATTGCCGATCCCGACCGGCAGCGCATTTACGTGCGGCTGCTGAGGAAAGTTTATACCATCGCCGCCGACAGCCTTTGGGAAGACCGCGTGGCGCAGATGATCATCGCGCGACGGATGTACGGTTCAATGCCCCAACCGGGCAAGTCGCACTTTATTAACGCCGAACCGCTTGAGCGCTATGTGCAAGACCGCGCACTGCTTGCGCTGAATATCGGCAACACACAAACCACAGCCGAGCAGCTCTATTATCAGCACCACGACTATCTGAACCGATGCTTCATCGACACGCTGCTCATGCCCCAGTGGGACAATGCTCAGCTCGAAGCCTACTACAAGCTGATGCTCGCCAATACGATTGATGAATCCGACCGTGCCGTATTGCTCACAGCCGTGACCATCAATTGCATCAGTTCTTTCGATATACTCAAACTCCAACTGCTCTACAAGACTTATACTGCCATCGAGGAACCGCTCCTACGGTGCCGCGCCTTCATCGGATTGGCCCTCGCCTGGTCGCCCATGGCTCGGCTCTACGAGACCAATACCGAGATTGAAAACGCGCTCCGCTCCAATGCCGAAGCACTTGTCGAACTGCTTCAGCTCATGATTCGTTCCAATCAGTCTGACCAGGATGCTGCAAAGATTCGAAATGAGATACTGCCCAACATCATTGAAGCACAAAAACAGGGCATCAACCTCATGGATATTGACGATTTGGAAGGTTCCTCGCTCAATGAAATTCTTGAACCCGAAAAGACCGAAGATACCATGAACCGGTTGGAGAACGGGATGCAGGAAATGGTAGATATGCTCAAAGGTGGTGCCGATATTTATTTCGGACAGTTTGCCCAAATGAAGCGTGGAGCATTCTTCGGCACATTGGGCAACATTGTAAACTGGTTTCTACCTTTCGATCCCGAACTACCACCGCTCAACGCGGCAGCAACAACACCTACGGGTAAGCAGGTGCTCCGGCTGCTCAGCCTTACGCCCACGTTCTGCGATAGCGATAAATATGCGCTGGCACTGAATATCAATCGCTTCATATCCATGCTGCCGGCCAATGCCGTGGAAGCGCTCTCACAGATAGAAAATCTCGGCCCCATGGCTGCCGGCAGTGTATCATCATCGCCATTGATTGACCCAGGCTACGTGAAAGATCTCTACCGCTTCTTCCGACTCAACGATTTTAGAAAAGATTTCACCGACCCCTTCGACCTGTTCTATTTCGATACTTCGCTGGCTCACATCATCAGTCTGCTGCCTATCGAGCCCGACGGAATCTTGTTCCAGCTCCTGCAGAAGTGCTATAAAGAAGGACTCTACGAATATCTCCACAGCTTTTTTCATCAGCACGCCGATACGCATATACTCTCGCTGGAACTCCTGCGCGGGAAATATCTCATCGCAACAGGAAATAACAAAGCGGCGCGCGAGACCTTCGAGCAACTCTACGAAACTTATCTCACGCACCCACAAGTGATGCTTGGATTGGCCTATGCCTATTTCCGCTGCCAGCAATATGAAAAAGCAGAACAGTTCTACACCGTTCTGCACCAGCAAATGCCCAGTCATTTGCGCATTACCTATGCCCTCTGCCGCACTTGGCTCTACTTGGGGAAGGCCCAAGACGTGGTCAGTCTGCTCAGCGCCGTAGCCTATCAGCATCCCAAAGAAATAGCGGCCAAGCAGCTGCTGGCCCACGCCTATCTGCTACAAGCAAAACCGGCGCAAGCACAATCACTGCTTGCAGCCATAGCAGATGCCAATGAGTTTACAGAATTTGATACGCTCTTGATGTCACTCTCCGAAGCGCTGCAAGGGCAGATAGCAGCTGCTCGGCAACGATTGCAGCAGAGCAGCCTTCAGCCCTCTGGACAATATGCCGCAGAGGTGAATGCAATACTCTCGGCCAATGGCAAGGACGACATTGAGCAGCGGCTACTCTTGGATGCGCTCAACACGAATTTACGCATCCTCGATGGCGACTAAGCGGGTATAATAAAGTTGATTTCTTCCTGCTCTACGCGGATAGTGAACGGCACCCGCGGGGCATTCATCAAGCGGCCGTCTATGCTCACCAGCGCGTGTTTTGCCTTTTCGATGGTGAGTTCACGTGTGCGATATGGGTGCACACTCTTGTGGTTTAAGAACTTGCCCCGAATGAACAAATAGATACCCTCAAAGAGTTGCATCATTTCAGGGTGGTACACCACCGACACATCCAACAATCCGTTATAGGGAACAGCATTTGGAGTCTGCCCATATCCTTGGGCATTGCCAATGCAGACGGTCATTACGCGTCGCTCAATCTTCTCGGTATCGATGAGTATCCGCATCTTGTAGTCCAGCCGTTGGAAAATCATCAGGATGAATGAGAAGAAGAACGACAAAGTGCGCGAACCGAAATAATGGCGCGTTTGCCGGCGGAGGTTCATGATTGTAGCCACGAGTCCAATGTTCACACAATTCAGAAAATAGCGGTGCGAAGGCTCACCATTGCTGCTGGTGTAGTTGATTCGTCCTACGTCGATGCGGCGGATGCGTCTCTTCTGCAGCCAAGTGATGGCCTCTTCTATATCGTCATCGTGGAAACCCCAGAAGTGAGCAAAGTCGTTCATCAGTCCATTGGGAATCACGCCGAGTGCAATCTCATTGCGTACGCTGCGCTCTGTTTGCATCAGACAGTTCACGGCATCGTTCAACGCAGAGTCGCCGCCCACAATCACAATGGTTTTATAGCCATTGTTGATGAGCATTTTCACCAATCGTTCTACACTTCCCATGCTTTCGCTCTGCACGTGGTCGTAAGCGATATTGTGGGCTTTCAGTGCTGTTTCAATCTTTTCCCAGCGTTTGCCCGACTGAAACCAGCCATTGCGTGGGCAATACAGGATACCCCAGCGGTTGTCTTGTTCTGTGTTCATTGTTGAGTGATGGTGAGTATTTGGTTGATTTTTTCCTCCGTTGGGAGCGTGGCGTCAATCCAGTGGATGGTGAATCCGCGTCGCTCCATGCCGCGAAACCATGTCATCTGTCGCTTTGCAAACTGATGAATGGCGATTTCCAGTTGGCGGAACATCTCGTCGAACGAGAGTTTGCCTATGATGTGCAGCGTGAGGTATTTATATTCGAGACCGTAGTAAATCAAATCTTCGGCAGCAATGCCTTGTTTGAGCAGTTGCCGGATTTCATCGAGCATCCCGTTGTCGAGTCGTTGTCGCAGGCGGGTTGTGATTTTCTCGCGGCGCAATTCGCGGTCAATGTTCACTCCGAAGATGCTGCTTTCCACGGCGGGCAACTCCCGTTCAGGCAGTGGATGCAGTGCGTTGTACTGTTCAATCTCTATGGCACGGATGGCGCGTTGTGCTGTATCTACATCGGTGCGGTTGTGCATTGTCGTGCCGTTCTTTTCTTTCAGCGCAACCAGCATCTGTGTGAGTTCCTCCAGCGATTTGCCTTCCAGTTCCTGTCGCAGCGCGTCGTTTTGCGGCACGGGCGATAGGTGGTAGCCTTTCAGCACGGCTTCAATATAGAGTCCTGTGCCTCCGCAGAGTATGGGTTGCACCCCGCGGGCATTGATGTCAGTGTAGGCATCGAAGAAATCTTGCTGATATTGGAAGAGATTATACTTCGTTCCTGGCTCGCAGATGTTTATGAGATGATATGGCACACCATCGTATTCGCTCAGATCTTTCCCTGTGCCGAGATCCATCTGTCGATAGATTTGCCGCGAATCTGCACTCAGTATCTCGCCGCCCAGCCGTTTGGCCAGTGCCACAGCAAGCGTTGTTTTTCCGCTGGCAGTAGGTCCGAGTATGGTGATGAGCCGTTTCATCTATCGGCAAAGATACGAATTTATGGAGAAATAAAAAAAAGAATGTCCTCCACATTTCTGCAGAGGACATTCCAATATTTTGCTTTAGCAATTATCTTACTTCAGCTCTGCGAGGTACTTAATGGTGCGAACCATCTGAGAAGTGTAAGAGTTCTCATTGTCGTACCAAGCAACTACCTGTACGAGAGAGTTGCCGTCGCCAATCTTGCTTACCATGGTCTGGTTAGCGTCGAAGAGCGAACCGAACTTCATACCGATGATGTCGGAAGAAACGAGCTTCTCTTCAGTGTAGCCGAAGCTTTCGTTGGCAGCAGCCTTCATGGCAGCGTTGATGTCCTCAACAGCTACTTCACCCTTAACAACAGCGTGCAGGATGGTGGTAGAACCTGTGGGAGTAGGAACGCGCTGAGCAGCACCGATGAGTTTGCCGTTCAGTTCGGGGATAACCAGGCCGATAGCCTTAGCAGCACCGGTAGAGTTGGGCACGATGTTCTGAGCACCGGCACGAGCGCGCTGCAGGTCACCCTTGCGCTGAGGACCATCGAGAATCATCTGGTCGCCAGTGTAAGCGTGTACAGTGGTCATGATACCGCTCTGGATAGGAGCAAAGTCGTTCAGGGCTTTGGTCATAGGAGCCAAGCAGTTGGTGGTGCAAGAAGCTGCAGAAATAACTGTATCGGCAGGTGTCAGGGTCTTGTGGTTCACATTGTAAACGATGGTGGGCAGGTCGTTGCCGGCAGGAGCCGAGATAACAACTTTCTTAGCACCAGCCTGAATGTGAGCAGAAGCCTTTTCCTTAGAGGTGTAGAAACCTGTGCACTCGAGCACTACGTCAACACCCAGCTCGCCCCAAGGCAGTTCAGCAGCGTTGGGCTTTGCATAGATGGTAATCTTCTTACCGTCAACAACGATGAAGTCTTCGCCAGCTTCAACAGTGTGCTTGTTTTCGCCGAACTTGCCGCAGAAGCCACCCTGAGCGGTGTCGTACTTCAGCAGGTGAGCCAACATCTTAGGGTTGGTCAGGTCGTTGATAGCTACTACTTCGTAACCTTCAGCTTCAAACATCTGACGGAATGCAAGACGACCGATACGGCCGAAACCGTTAATTGCAATTTTAATCATGATTTTTTTGTTTTAGTTTATGTTTATAAAAAAGAATTTAAAAAAGTTTTTCTGGCTTTCGCACGCAAAATTACAAAGATTTTCTATATTTGCAAAAACATTCATACAGATATTTCGCATTATTAAATAAAAGTTTTATTTAAATCAATTAAAAAATCAGAATTATGAGTTTCGCTAAAGAATTTAAAGAGTTTGCCATGAAGGGCAATGTACTTGACATGGCAGTCGGTGTAATCATTGGTGGTGCCTTTGGCAAAATCGTTTCAAGCTTGGTTGATGACATCATCATGCCGCTCGTAAGTGTTGTTACTGGCAATGTTGATTTCACCACGCTGGCCGTTGAGTTTGGCGAAGGTGATTTTGCTGCTAAGCTGACTTATGGCAATTTTATTCAGAACGTGGTTGATTTCTTGATTGTGGCCTTCTGTATTTTCTGCTGCATCAAGGCTATCAACAAGCTGAAGAAGCCCGAAGCTCCTGCAGAACCTGAGGCTCCTGCCGGTCCTACACAGGAAGAGTTGCTGGCCGAAATTCGCGACTTGCTTGCCAAGAAGTAAGAAATTTTTAGTCTCCCTAATTTGTTGGGGAGCGATTGAGAAAAACAAATCAGAGCGGATTCTTTTTTTAGAGTCCGCTCTGATTGTTTATATCTGCCAGAAATTTCTGGGCTTCGTGCAGGGTGTTGAGTTTGCCCACATCGAGGAGCCGGAGGTTGTCCAGCGGCAGGGCTTTGATGCGCGCTGTGGCACATTCCTGCAGGTAGAAGTCGATGATGGGGAAGCGCTCTGGGTAGTTACTCATGCGCTCAAGGAGTGTGGGCGAGATGACGTGTATGCCGCTGAAGGCGAATCGCATTGTGTTGTCCTGCTCTTGCAGTTGAGGACGAGTGGGCTGGGCGGCAATGGGACCACGCACTTCGCCGGTCTGTATGTTGGTCCAGCCTACGAGGTTTCGCTCTGGGGTGAAGAGCAGGTATCGGCTGGTTTCCCGTTGACTCACCACCAGCAGGGCGTCGCTGTCGGCTGCGGCTTGGTAGGTGGCGGCCAAATCGATGTTGCTCAGAATATCTACATTGTGTATCAGCACGGGGCGTTCAGGGTCGAACAAGGGAATGGCCTTTTTTATGCCGCCGCCTGTTTCGAGCAGCATTTCGCGTTCGTCGCTCACGCTGATGTCGAGTCCAAAGTTTTGGTGCTCGGAAAGAAAGTCAATAATCTGCTCGGCAAAGTGGTGCACATTGACCACGATGCGGGTGAATCCTGCACGGGCCAGCTTCTCGATTACGTGCTGCAGGAGCGGTTTCCTGCCGACGGGCACGAGCGCTTTGGGCATCCGGTCTGTCAGCGGCCGCAGGCGTGTGCCGAGCCCAGCGGCGAAAATCATGGCCTGGTTTGTTTGATTATGCATGATGTGTTGTTCAGAGTTGTGTGGTGATGCCTTGTTCGCGGTGGTTGATGATTACATCCACGCCGTATTTCTTGTGCAGATACCGCCCTACGTGCTCTGCACAATAGACTGAGCGGTGCTGCCCGCCTGTGCAGCCGAAGGAAATCATCAGCGAGGTGAAGCCGCGCTGGAGGAATCGCTCCACGTGGTGGCTCACCAGCGGATAGACATGATCGAGGAAGGAGAGGATTTCACCGTCGCGCTCGAGAAAATCAACGACTGGTTGGTCCAGACCCGTGAGTTGCTTGAATGGCTCATAGCGCCCCGGGTTGTGGGTGCTGCGGCAGTCGAAGACATATCCGCCGCCATTGCCGCTCTCGTCGGCGGGAATCCCTTTTTTGAACGAGAACGAGTTGACGCGCACCGTGAGTTTCCCGCCGGCGGAGGTGGGCTGGGGCAGATTTTCCTGCGCCGCCGTCGGTTCGGAAGGCTTGGTCTGTTCCGGCGATTTGAGTTCGGTTAGGACTTGCTGCAGTTCGGGGTAGGGTGCAAACACGCCTGTTTGGAGCAGTTCGGCCAGGTTGCGCAGGGCAGGGGGGATGCTCTCAATGAAATAGGGCTTCCGCTCAAAATAGCCGCGATAGCCGTAGGCGCCCAGCACTTGCAGCAATCGGAAGGCAACAACGAGTTGCAGTTCCCGCTCAAAGGTTTCGCGCAGTGGCGGTGTGGTGAGTGTGGCGAGCTCGTTGTAATAGACGCTGATGAGGTGCTGCCGTTCTTCGTTGGTGAATCCTGCCGATGCTTGCCAGAGGAAGGAGGCCAAGTCGTAGTGAAGTGGCCCGCGGCGGCCGCCCTGATAGTCAATCAGCAGTGGCTGCCCATCGGGCGAGAGCATGACATTGCGCGACTGGAAATCGCGATACATAAACGCGTTGGCAGGCAGCTGTAGCAGCGCATCGGCCAAGCGGCAGAAATCTTGCTCCAGGCGCGACTCGTTGAAATCGGCGCCCGAGGGTTTCAGAAAGCAGTATTTGAAATAGTTGAGGTCGAAGAAGATGCTTTCTCTGTCGAATGTCGGCTTGGGATAGCAGACAGTCCAGTCCAACCCTTCCGCCCCTTCTATTTGTATGTGGGGCAGGAGCCGGATGGTGCGTTCGAGCAGCAGTGGCAACTCAGGCGTGCGGCTTTTGATTTGTTCATGTAGCGAGCGGGTGCCGAGATCGGAGAGCAGGTAGCGCATACCATCGTCGCTCACGGCCAAGACTTCAGCCACGGGCAGATGCTTTTCGCGGAAATGGCGGGTCAGATAAAGAAAGGCCTGATTCTCTTCGCGACTGGTGCCCCGAACGCCTATGACCGATTGCCCTTGCCTGTTGAAGAACCGCACGTACTGGCGGTTGCTGCCAGCCTGTGTCAGCGGCTCGATGTCGCGTGCATCGGCGCCGCTCCATGTGCGATAAAGAGTTTTGAGGAGTTCCATCGGTCAGTTGTTTTCGTCGTCGTCATCGTCGTCGTAGGAGATTTGCTGGCGCTTTTCCCAGATAATGAGCAAGCGCTCCACTACCAGCAGGATGATGAAAATGCCTGCCGAGAGGGCCAGCGAGCCGCTGCGCGTCATGCCCAGTGCACGGGTCAGAATCAGCAGACCGACAGCCACGATAATATACACGAAAAACTGAAACCAGTTGAATTTTTCCTTCATACGAGTGTTTAATTTTGGTAATTCGATACAAATTTACGCAAATGCTGCCTAACGGCAAAATCTTTTTTCGCGGTGCAGTTGTGAGGTGTATTTCTTGGTTTTCTAACCAGTTGAATTTCTGGATGTTATGTTTCCTGTTTCAAAAGCTATGCTTTTAGGCTCCAAAAGCTATGCTTTTACAACGCAAAAGCTATCCTTTTGGCGGGCAAAAGGATAGCTTTTGAAATTCCGGGCGATAAGACCTTGTCGGCGGAACAGTTTTTTGTGTGTTTTTTAGTGCGTGAGAAGAACTTTTTAATAGCCGAATACTTCCTCGAGCGAGATGCGCCGCACGGGTGCGATTTTCTCCAGCGCCTCGATGTCGAGATTCTTCTCATCGCCAAGGATGAGGTAGCGCATGGGCTTGTTGGCCATGTTAGCCTTTTCGAAGTTTACAATGTCCGAAAGCTGCAGTGAGGGCAGCTGTTCGTAGATTTTCTGGTTCAGGCTGCAGTTGATTCCGAGTCGCTTGGCAGCGAGGTAAGCGTTGATGATGGAGAATTTTGTGGTGCGCTGCGATGCGATGGACTTGGCGATGGCATCCTTAGAAATTTGGAAGGCTGTTTCGCTGGCAGGCAGCTCGTTGAGAATCTCGTGGAACACGCGTATGCAGTCGAGCATCTTGTCGTTTTGTGAGATGATATGGGTGTAGAACGACTCTTTCTCGCCAGCCTTTCCCGGGCGCTGATAGCGTGCCGATGCGTTATAGGCCAGTCCGCGTGCCTCGCGCAGTTCTTGGAAGACGATGCCGTTCATGCCTCCGCCGAAGTATTCGTTGAAGAGTCGAATGGTGGCAGCCTCGTTAATGTTCCAGTCGCGGTTTTCGTTGTGGAACATACGCATATAGATGTTCTTGGCATCGTAGGGTGCGAGCCATACCTCGTTTTGGTTGGCGAGTTGCTTCACGTAGGGCTTGTTCTCGCGTGCAGGCAGCAGTTTCTTGGCAGTTGGGTGCTGCTTGCTGACAACTGCAGCAAGATCCTTGACCGAGAGGGGTCCGTAGTAGAGCACGGTGTGCTGGTACTGCTTCAGGTTTTTGATGAGGTCGATGAGGGCTTGAGGGTTGGTGGTCTTCATCTCTTCCTCGCTCAGGTTGTTGCGCACGGAGTTGTAGGGCCCGTAAACACCGTAGGTGAACAGGGCGTCGAAGCAGGCGCGCTGGTTCTTCTTTTCGTCGGCGCGG
The DNA here is from genome assembly GCA_905234815.1 of uncultured Prevotella sp. Lineage (GTDB taxonomy): Bacteria > Bacteroidota > Bacteroidia > Bacteroidales > Bacteroidaceae > Prevotella. The sequence goes on from CAJOIX010000001.1 coordinate 111,791, forward strand.
GCTTTGAGCCAGAGTTCCACATCCTTGTTGTAGGCATCCTGGTCAACGGTGGCGCTCTGCAGGAAGTTTTCCAGGAGCGCCAGTGCTTCGGGCATGGATTCGTTCAAGCCGGAGAGCGAGATGTTGATGGCATCGTCGCCCACACCTACTTGATAGGAGCAAGCCAGCTGGTAGAATTTCTCTTTCAGTTCTGTGGCGCTGTATTTGTCTGTGCCGAGATAGTTGAGATAGTCGGCGGCGAGCTCTAAGCGCTTGTCGGCCTGCTGTCCGAACTCGAAGCGGAACACGAGGTTGAAGAGGTCGTTTTCGGTGTTTTGCTTGTAGATGACGGGCAGTCCCTTCTTGGTCTTGGCAAAGGTGAGTTCCTTCTGGAAGTCAACAAATGCGGGGAGGATGGGTTCTACCTTGGCGTTCTGCACATCCTTGACAAATTGCGACATGAGGTCGCGGTTGGAGGGAATGGGGGTGATGGCGGGTTTGTCAATTTTCTTTTGGCTTTCGTCGATGCCTTGTTTCTTGTAGATGGCGACATAGCCCGGGGTGAAGAACTTATTGGCAAAGGCGACGACGTCGGCTTTAGTTATCTTTGCCATGCGGTCGAGCTCGTGGACGGCATCTTCCCAACTTTCTTCGTTGATGAAAGCATCGACGAACTTGTCGGCGCGATTTTCGTTGCTATCGAGCGAGCGGAGGAAATCCAGTTTTTCGTTCTTGATGATGGCCGGTATGAGTTCGTCGGAGAACTCGCCGCGCTTGAGTTTTTCAATCTCTTCAAACAGCAGGGCTTTCACTTCGTCGAGTGTCTGGCCCTCTTTGGGTTGACCAATGAGGATGAATCCGCCGAGGTCGTGCATCAACTCCTCAGAAGCACCAGCCCCTTGCAGTTTCATCTGCTGATTCAAATCAAGGTCGAAGAGTCCGGTGCGGCCGTTGGAAAGCACACTGCTCATGAGCTTCAGTGTGTCGGCTTGGGCCGATATTGCATTCTCTGCACGCCAGCCAAGCCAGATTTGCTCGGCCTCCTGACCAATCACGATGCTGTCGGTGGGCTGGGTGAGCGCAGGCAGTGGGGCGAATTTAGGCTGTTGCACATCGGCGCCGGGCTGCCAGGCGGAGAAGTACTTGTCGATGATGGCGATGGTCTTGTCGAAGTCGAGGTCGCCAGCCATACATACGGCCACATTGTTCGGGCGGTACCACTTGTTGAAGTAGTTCTTGATGTTCACAATCGAAGGGTTCTTCAGGTGTTCCTGTGTGCCGATGGTCGATTGTGTGCCGTAGGGGTGGTTAGGCCAGAGCTTGGCGGTGAAGGCTTGGAAGAGTTTCAGCTGGTCGCTGGCCAAACCGATATTGTATTCCTCATATACGGCTTCGAGCTCGGTGTGGAAACCGCGAATCACCATGTTCTGGAAGCGATCGGCCTGGATTTTTGCCCAGTTGTCAATCTCGTTGGAGGGGATGTCCTCGGTGTAGCAGGTAACATCGTTCGATGTATAGGCATTGGTTCCTTTCGCACCGATGGCAGCCATGAGCTTGTCGTACTCGTTGGGGATAAAGTATTGGGCGGCAATTTGGCTGATGGAGTCGATTTCGTGATATTTCTGTCGGCGCAGCTCGGGGTCGGTGATGAGGCGATATTCCTCGTAGCGCTTTTCAATCTCGTTGAGTAGCGGAGCCTCGGCAGCGGGATTGTTGGTACCAAACTGCTTGGTCCCTTTGAACATGAGGTGCTCCAGATAGTGAGCGAGACCGGTTGTTTCGGCGGGATCGTTCTTTGAACCAGTGCGCACAGCAATATAAGTCTGTATGCGGGGCCGTTCTTTATTTACCGAGAGATAGACTTTCAGTCCATTGTCGAGCGTGTAGATGCGAGCCTGCATAGGGTCGCCCTTCACGGTTTCATACTTGTAGTCCTTGGCGCTTGCAGAAAGGATGAAGAGGCAAGCAGCCAGCAGCAAAAGAAATTTGTTTGTTTTCATTTATTTAAAGAGTTGTGGATTGTGTGTGTGAAGGGTGTTGCATTATTTCTTTTCGTCTTCAAATTCGATTTCGCGGTCGAGTTGTCCGAGGAACTTGTCGAGCACCTCGGGGTCCACATCGCCAAGTTCAAATTCTTTCTCGGCATCCTTTCGAATCTCTGCTATCCAGGCGCGGCGGGCTGTGATGTAGTCTTTCTTGACCTGTGCAGCCACTTCAGGTGTGATTTCGGAGACACCGTAGTATTCCTGAATCATGCGATACGTCCAAGCCCAGCGGTATTCGCTGTAGTTTTTGTGAATCTCCTGGAAGCGTTGGAGCACCTGGCGGATGTCGCTGAGCTCACCATTTTCAATGTCGTTGATGAGTCGCTGCTCTTCGCTTTGTGGGAGGAGCAGACCCGAGAGGTCGTTCCACTGGCCTAGACCAGCTTCGTTAGTGGGCTTTTCGAGTGCGTGGCGCTTCAGCACGGCTCCCATGTATATGCGCAGTGCAATGTCGTAATACTTGATGCCTTTGCGCAGCGAGGATGCTTTGATTACGTATTCGTGATAGTTGTAGGTGGAAACATTGTCGCCAGATGCTGCCCGAAGCTGTTCGAGAATTTCTTTTCCTTCGAGAATTTCACCAACGGAGAAAGGTGAGAGCCAGTCGAAATTGACGATTGACTTCTGGCCGCTGACGGGTCGTGCATCGCGATTCGGCCATTTCCGGATGTCGCGATAGAGTCCCACGGTGGTGAGGTTGCGCCCTGGCACGAGGTACATCGTGTCGTTGTAGGCGATGAGATAGGCGAAAGGCAGGCGTCGGGTGTCGGGGTGGTACATCAGTTTTCCGAAGCATACGCTGAATGTTCCAATCTTAGCCGGCATGAGAACGTAGGCGCCAGATGCGGTTTTCGTGCCGCGCTCGAGCACTCCATAGTGCATGGGTCCCATCTTGTAGGCGTGATTGGAGAAGTTGGTGTTGGAGCCGGCATTGTAGAACGAGAACTCGGCGCCAATCAGGAGCGAGCACTTGTGGTGTGAGGCGCTGAACGGTCCGCAGAAAGCAGCGCAGGCTTCACCGTTGGCCATAAACGAATTGGCGAAGAATACGCTCGCTTCGGCAGTGAAGCCATTGGTGATTTGGCAGGCTTCGCCCACGAAGCAGTTTTCAATCTTGGCCGAATTGAGCACTTTCGTACCGTTGCAGATGATGGAATTTTCGCAGATTACACCACTGCCTATCACTACTGGCGCACCCTGTACGCTCTTGATGGAGCAGTTAGACAAGCGTGTGGCGCCCTCAATTCTGCACCCTTCGTTGATGTGAGTGTTGATAATCATCGAGGAATTGATGATGCGCACGTTGTTGCCAATGACGCCATGCTTTGGCGTTGTGCGTTCAATCTCTTCCTTGATGAGTGCAGAGAGTTTTGCAATCAGAGGTTTGTTTTTCTCGTGTTTAACCATGAAGGCGGCCAGTTGTGAGGTGAGCCCGTCGAAGAGCATCACGTTGCCATCGCCCACTTCGTTGAGCACGGAGATGGTCTGTCCCTGGCCGAAGTTGGCTTGGGCATTGGTTTCGAGCAGATTCACATTCGTAATCACGCTGTGTTCGCCAATGGTGTAGTTGTTGATGCGGTTGCCGATTTTCTCAATCAGGCAGTTGTCGCCAATGGTGACGTTGCGCAGGGTAGCATTTTGGACACCGCTATGTTTTTGAAAATCATCGCTGAGGGGAATCATTTCGTCGAATCGGCCCATGTGTATGGTGCCATAGAATTCAACGTTTCGCACGTAGTCCGGCTTGAAACCATCGGTTACAAACACTTGCTGCCAGTCTTCGGCTGTGCAGTTTTGTTGTTGGAGCTGAAGTTTTTCTTCGTTGGTAAGAAGTCGATAATTTGTTTCCATGCCTATTGAAATTGTAGTTTGTTTATGCTTCAAATTCGTAAAGAAAATCGTTGTAGGGATATTTTTGCACGTGAAGTTGGCGCACGCGGCTATAGATGGCATTGCGGAACTCGTCTAAGTTCTCTCGCTCCCGTGCAGAAATGAAGATGCAGTTGTCGTCGAGACGGGCCATCCAGGTTTCCTTCAGTCGGTCGATATCTATATTCTCTCGCGTTTCGGGCGTGAGGTCGTCGGCTTCTTTTTCTACCCACTGATAGGCGTCAATCTTGTTGAAGACAATCATCGAGGGCTTGTCGGCACATCCGAGATCGGCCAGCGTCTTTTCCACCACCTGTATTTGTTCTTCAAAATCGGGATGGGAAATATCTACAACGTGGAGCAGGAGGTCGGCTTCGCGCACCTCGTCGAGTGTAGATTTGAAGGAGTCAACCAGATCGGTGGGCAGTTTGCGGATGAATCCAACGGTGTCGGCCAGGAGGAAAGGGAGATTTTCCACTACCACCTTGCGCACGGTTGTGTCGAGGGTGGCAAAGAGTTTGTTTTCGGCAAACACGTCGCTCTTGGAGAGGAGGTTCATGATGGTCGATTTGCCTACGTTGGTATATCCCACGAGTGCCACGCGGATGAGTCGCCCGCGGTTCTTGCGCTGTGTGGTTTTCTGCTTGTCTATTTCCACAAGGCGTTCTTTCAGCAGCGAGATACGCTGGCGAATGATGCGCTGGTCCATTTCCAACTGTGTTTCGCCTGGTCCGCGCAGACCTACCGAACCTTTTCCTCCGCCGCTGCCGGAGCCGCCACCTTGTCGTTCCAAGTGAGTCCAGAGCCGCTGCAAACGTGGCAACATATAGCGATACTGTGCCAGTTCTACTTGTGTTTTTGCTGCTGCTGTTTGGGCACGCATGGCGAAAATGTCGAGAATGAGCGAGGTACGGTCGAGGATTTTCACTCCCAGCGCCTTCTCGATGTTGCGCAGTTGCTTGGCCGAGAGTTCATCGTCGAAGATGACCATGCCCACGCGCTCAGGCCTGTTGAGGGTTGAGAGTTGAGCGCCGGCATCTTCCTTGTCGAGTTCTTCTTCGTATTCTTCAGCCAGTTTCTCCTGTTCCTTTATATATACGGCTATCTCTTCGAGTTTTCCCGAGCCTACATAGGTGACGCTCGAGGGTCCGCCCACGCGCTGGGTGAACCGCTTCACGACACGGGCGCCGGCCGTATCGGCCAGAAATTCCAGCTCGTCGAGATATTCTTTCGTTTTCGCTTCGTCCTGCTGTGGCGTAATCAAACCGACCAGCACAGCAGTTTCGGTTTTCGCCTCTGATAAAACAAATTCTTTCATTCTGCCGCAAAAGTAAGAAAAAATTGCCCGAACGCAATCATTTTCAAAGAAATTGTTAACTTTGTAGCCAAACGATAAACTCTCAAATATCAATTTTCAACATTCATAATACCATGAGCAACTTCAAGTATGCGCCGATGTTTCAACTCGGCGAAGATAAGACTGAGTATCGCCTGCTTAGCAAAGAAGGCATCAGTGTGAGCGAGTTTGAAGGCAAGGAAATCGTCAAGGTTTCGCCCGAAGCATTAACCCTTCTGGCTCAGCAAGCCTTCCACGATGTGGAGTTCATGTTGCGTCGCGAACACAACGAGCAGGTGGCCAAGATTCTCAGCGACCCTGAAGCCACTGAAAACGACAAGTATGTGGCTCTGCAGTTCCTGCGCAATGCTGACACTGCAGCCAAAGGTGTGCTGCCCTTCTGTCAGGATACGGGTACAGCCATTATTCACGGCGAAAAAGGTCAGCAGGTGTGGACTGGTTTTGAAGACGAAGAAGCACTTTCGCTGGGTGTTTATAACACCTTCACACAGGACAATCTGCGCTACTCGCAGAATGCGCCGCTCAATATGTACGACGAGGTGAACACCCGCTGCAACCTGCCTGCACAAATTGACATTGAGGCCACAGAAGGAGCGGAATACCGCTTCGTGATGGTGGCCAAGGGTGGCGGCTCGGCCAACAAGACATATTTCTATCCCATGACCAAGGCCACTATTCAGAACGAGGGTACACTGCTGCCGTTCCTGGTGGAAAAAATGCGCTCGCTCGGAACAGCAGCCTGCCCGCCTTATCACATCGCTTTCGTCATTGGAGGCACTTCGGCAGAGAAGAATCTGCTCACCGTGAAGCTCGCTTCCATCAAATACTACGACTCGCTGCCTACCACTGGCGATGAGACTGGCCGCGCTTTCCGCGATATAGACCTTGAGAAGAAACTCCTTGTCGAAGCTCAGAAGATTGGTCTCGGTGCACAGTTCGGCGGTAAGTATCTGGCCCACGACATCCGCGTTGTCCGTCTGCCGCGCCACGGTGCATCCTGCCCTATCGGTATGGGTGTGAGTTGCTCGGCCGACCGAAACATCAAAGCAAAAATCAATCGCGATGGTATCTGGCTGGAGAAGATGGACAGCAATCCTGCTGAACTCATCCCTGCAGAATATGCCAAGCCGGGCGAGGGCGCAAAAGGTATAGAAATCGACCTGAACCAAGGCATCGACGCTGTGCGCAAGGAGTTGACAAAATATCCCGTAAGCACCCGTGTGAACTTGAAGGGCACCATCATTGTGGCGCGCGACATAGCTCACGCCAAGCTCAAGGCTCGCCTTGATGCAGGCGAGGGTCTGCCACAATACTTCAAAGACCATCCCGTGCTCTATGCCGGACCGGCCAAAACACCCGAGGGCTATCCCTGCGGCTCAATGGGACCAACCACTGCCAATCGCATGGACCCATACGTTGACGAGTTCCAGGCCAACGGCGCTTCGCTCGTGATGATTGCCAAGGGCAACCGTTCGCAGGTGGTTACCGATGCCTGCAAAAAGCATGGCGGCTTCTATCTCGGCACCATCGGCGGAGTGGCTGCAGTGCTCTCGCAGTCGTGCATCAAATCGATTGAGTGCGTAGAATATCCCGAACTCGGCATGGAAGCCGTTTGGAAGATTGAGGTTGAGGACTTCCCCGCCTTCATTCTCGTTGACGATAAGGGCAACGATTTCTTCCAACAGCTGAAGTCTTTCTGTCCTGCTTGCAAGTAATTGATAATCAACTAAATATAAAAGCTATCCTTTTGGGCTCCAAAAGGATAGCTTTTGCGTTGTAAAAGCATAGCTTTTGAAGGGCGAAAGCTATGCTTTTGAAAAATGAGAGTTTAGCTATTGAAAAATGTAGGGGTAACTATTCCTGGAAATAGACTCGTTTGACGCGCGGCGAAACGGCGGTGAGTAGTTCGTAGGGAATGGTTCCGATGGCGTCGGCGAGCGTGCTCACTGAGAGCTGCCGGCCAAAGATTTCCACGCTGTCGCCTTCTTTGCACGGGATGCCCGTGACGTCGATCATGGCCACATCCATGCAGATATTCCCGACATAGTCGGCCCGCTGTCCGTTCACGATGCAGTAGCCGCAGCGGTTTCCCAGTGCTCGGCGCAGTCCGTCGGCATATCCGATGGGTATGGCGGCTATCACGCTGTCGCGTTCGAGAATGGTCGCGCAGTTGTAGAATGGTTGTTTTGAGGGTGGCCACACACGCGAGGGGTTTATTCGTGCGCGGGTTGATGCCATAGAGTCCGAGTCCCAGTCGGCACATATCGAGTTGCCGCTCGGGGAAATGCTCAATGCCGGCCGAATTGTCGATGTGGCGCAGGATTTTATGGTCGAAGGCGTTGACAATCAGCTGGCTGCCGCGTTCAAAGCGGTCGTATTGCAGTTGTGAGAAATCGTCGAAACTGTCGCTGTCGGAGCCTACGAAATGGGAGAATACCGACCGCGGCATGAGTGCAGTCTGCTGTTTCAACCGCTGGATGAGTGCCGGCACATCGTGGTCGGGGTCGAATCCGAGGCGGTGCATGCCCGTGTCGAGTTTCAAGTGTACGGGGTAATTGGTCAGACCCTCGCGCTCGGCGGCTTCAATCATGGCCTCGAGCAGTCGGAAGGAGTAGATTTCGGGTTCAAGATGATAGTCGAACAGTGTTTTGAAAGCCGACATCTCGGGGTTCATCACCATGATGTTGGCGGTGATGCCGTTGCGTCGGAGCGATGCTCCCTCGTCGGCCACAGCCACGGCGAGATAGTCAACGCGGTGGTCCTGTAGTGTCTTGGCTATTTCCACGGCTCCGGTGCCATATCCGTCGGCCTTGATCATGCAGGTGAGTCGGGTGTCGGGCCGCAGGAAGGAGCGGTACCAGTCGAGGTTTTCGACTACAGCCTTGAGGTTGACTTCCAATACGGTTTCGTGCACGCGTTTTACCAGTGCCTCGCTGATGCGCTCCATGCCAAAGCGGCGTGCGCCCTTGAGGAGTATCACTTCAGCGTGGAACTGCTGCATGAGCGGACTGTTCAGCAGGTCTTCAGCGCTCTGGAAGAAGTATTGCTCCTTCACGTGGAAGAGCGACTGCTGGCTCGTGAGCATCGGTCCTACGGCAATGAATTTCTCTATGCCGCGCCGTTCTATCAGTTCGGCCACTCGGGCATAGAGCACCTCGGGCTGCTCGCCCGACTCGAGCATATCGCTCAGGATGAGTGTGCGGCGGCGCCCTTCGTGGTCGGGTCGGCGCTGCATGAAGTCGAGTGCAATGGCCAGTGAGTGGATGTCGGAGTTGTAGCTGTCGTTGATGAGCGTGCACAGATTGGCCCCTTCCTTCACTTCCAACCGCATGGCTACGGGTTCGAGCTTTGACAGTTGGGCGTTGAGGGTTTCTAACGGCAGGTTGTACTGCAGGGCCACAAGGGCTACAATAATGGCATTTTCAATCGAAGCGTCGTCGATGAACGGAATGGAAAATGCGCTGGTTGTACCTTTATATAGATAATGTATAGTGGTGGAGTGGGTGTCCTTCTCAATTTTCTTTACGCTCAAAGTGGCGTCTTTGCCTGTGAGCGACCATGTGAGCTGCTCACCAGAAAAGCCTTGAGCGCTGAGCAGCGGTAGGATGGTGGCATCGTCGGCGCTGAAGACAACGGTCTGAGCCTCCAAGGCTAAGCGGAGTTTTTCTCTATATTTAGCCTCTTTGCTGGGAAAGTTTTCCTGATGGGCTTCGCCTACATTGGTGAGCACGGTCATGGTTGGCTGAATGGTCTGTGTAAGGCGCTCCATCTCGTTCGGTTTGCTGATACCAGCCTCAATCACGGCCACCTCAGTGTCTTGATCAATGAGCCACAGGGAAAGCGGAACGCCCACTTGCGAATTGTAACTGCGGGGCGAACGCGTGATGTGATATTGCGGCTGCAACACCTGCGAGAGCCATTCCTTCACCATGGTCTTGCCGTTGGAACCGGTGATGCCAATCACAGGTATTTGAAACTGCCGGCGATGATAGGCAGCCAAACGCTGCAGGGCATCGAGCGCCGAAGAAACCAGCAAGAAATTAGCATCGGGAAAATCGGCCAGATGCGGCAGTTCGCTCACAACGAAATGGCGCACGCCGCGGCGGTACAATTCCTCAATGTAGCGATGACCATTGCCCTTGGCGGTGCGAATGGCAAAGAACAGGGTGGATTCGGGAACGAAAAGCGAGCGCGAGTCGGTCAGCAGAAACTGTACCGAGCCTTCTTCGCGGCCATACCGCTCAGCTCCGATAATAGAGACTATCTCACTAATAGAATATTTCACAACCTTATTATTTTAGAACTTGAAAGAATTTCGATTTTGCGATTATCAAATTGTCCAATTGTTTAATTGTAGAATTGTCCAATCTTTTTGAAGTGCAAAGATAAAAAGAAATAAAGATAAAAAGATAAAAAGAAATAATGAAAGTGATATGCGTCACGGGAGTATGGGAGATTGATATGCGTTGAATTGGCGCGGGTTCTGCTTTTTCAGCTTGCGGAAGGCACGACGGAAAGTGGAGATAGATGCAAAGCCACTCTCGCTGGCAATATATTCTAAGGTGTACTCCGGATGCTCTCTGAGCAGGGGTACACTTACTCTTTCTATCCTCATCTGGTTGATATAGTCGTAGAATGTCTGCCTGCGCACCTGACTCAGATAGTTGCTCACGTATGTCCGGTTGGTATTCAGTTCCAAAGCGATGTCAGCCAAAGTGAGGTCTTTTCTCAAATAGAGTTTTCCTCCTTCAACCACACGCTCCAGCTCTCCTTCCAAAATGGGGGGTACTTTGGAGGCCTTTAGCATATCCGCCTCTGGCTCTGTTTCCTTTTCTGTCTTGATGGGCTGGAAGTTCCAACTGTAGTGTAACACCATCAGCCAAAGCAGGATAGAGGACACATAGTAGATAATATCGCCCAGCACTGTGGCATAGAGCGACACGAACAGCCATGACAACTGGCTGATGATGGCAAAGATGAATACGGGTTTCAGCCACAACACATCGATACGGTCGATGTTCGAAAAATTCTTGCGCACATAACTCAGGTAGCGTCTTGTCTTTACGAAACCGATGCCCACGATAGTCCATGCATAGCACCATAGGAAAACGGCGTACGCATAGATGACCCGCTCTGAAGGCCATACAATATATAATAAGGTAAAGATGGCAAACGGCAGACTGTGCAGCAATAGCCGTCGGAAGGTTGTCCAGCCCGGCATCACCACCTCGTAAACGAAGACGGTATAGGTCAGTGCCGACCATCCGTCAATCAGCATCACCCAGTTCAACACCTCTTCATTGTACATTCCAGGAAAGGTCAGGACAATATCTTTCAGATTCCACACTGCCCAAACGGCCATAATGGTGCCCAACACGGTCTGGAAACGTGTTCTTTGCTCCCTCCAGATGAGAATATGCAGGGCAAAGATGACAAAGAACGCTGTCGATGCCCCTATGAGGAAAGCTAATATGTTCATATAATTTTCCATTACCGCACAAAGTTACGACTTTTTACGAAAAGCATTACGTTTTTTTTTGCGTTTTCAATGTGTGAAAATTTACGATATGAAACACATAATTGTTTGAATGAACGAAAATTACGCCACCTCAATGCCCAAATCAAGAAAATATTTCCTATGTTTGCCATCAAATTAAAAACGTCTGACACTATAATAATAAGGTAACATGAAACAACATCGACTTTTCATTACACTGCTGGTGGCCTTGACAGTTCAAGCAGCCCAGGCAGACGACATCAAGGTTGTAGGCCAGAACCTGCAGAACTTTTTCTACTCGCTTGACCGCGGCAGGACACAAGGCAATGGCAGCATCACCCTGAGCAACTACAACACAGAGACCGGTCGCACTGCTAAGCTCAACGCCATTGTCGGCACCTTGTCCCAATACGAAGCCGACATCTATGCCTTCAACGAGGTGGAGTGCTGCGAGGAGGTCCTGCAACTGCTGGCACAGAGCATGAGCGAAAAGACCGGAAAGAACTATATGCCCGTTACCGACGGACTGAGCTATGACCTCACATCCGAGCCCGACGGTGTCATTAAGTCCGGATTCATCTATAATGCTGCAACCATCGAGCCCGTTGGTGAAAACCTCTCCACAGCCGTCGGCTATAACCACTTTTACCCCGCCACCATGCGCATGCAGGGCTTCAAGTCCAAATCTGACGACGAGGTCTTCTATATCAGCATGAACCACTTCAAGGCCAGTACCAGTTCTGACATTACAGATGACATCAACCAGCGCGAGAGCAACAGCATCTCACTTCTGAAAGGTCTCGACCAGGCTGTGCTAGACCCCGACATTCTCATCATGGGCGACCTCAACAGCGAGATGGGCGAGCAGTGTCTCAACAACCTGATGGATGCAGGCTTTACAGAGCAGATACTGAAACACGAGGGCAGCAGTGCCGCCTCTCATTGGTACTACGCTACCGGCTCACTGATTGATCACGTCTTTGCCAACAGCACGATGTCCGCCCAAATTACCGATGCGCACATGCTCTACGTCGCTAACCCACACTCCACAGGCAACTACAATACAGCCTACAGCGATCACGATCCATACATGGTGACTCTCAATCTACAGGCACAACCTGTGGTGAAATTCGGATACAGAAAAGTCGAAGCCGTTAGTGCAGGAAAGTCGTACCTCATGGTCTTCAACAACGAGAAGATTTCCAACCCCGTTAGTACCTCGAAAACTTACGAATACCTTTCTGTCACAAATGTATCGCCCATCGATAATGTCATCACCCTGACGAGCGACAAGAACGGCTTTAAGTTCGAGGACGACGGCAACGGCTATTACTACATCAAGGATGCCTATGGACGCTACATCTATCTGTATAACAATGGCTCCTCCTACAACTACACGACCAACGTTGGCAATAAAGCGAATGCCCAGAGCCACAGCGTCGTTAAACAAAGCAACGGCACATTTCATGTTCATAACAACGTAGCCAACTACAACATCCTTTACACGACGAATTACAACAATTGTTCTTGGCGCAATTGGACCAGCCTGAACAACGGACAGTACTGGCCAACCCTCTGGGAGTACGACCCCAGCATCACAGTCACGGGAATTACAGAGATCCCAGCCTACACACAACCCTCTACTACCCGCAAGGTTATGGAGCAGGGGCACCTCATCATCATCACCCCCAGTGGCTCACGCTACAATCTGCAGGGTATACAGATTCGATAAGCCATAAAGGAAGCAAACAACTATCAATAACGAACTCGTTGGAAAGCATAACTGTTGCCGGAAAGACACAAACGACGATAACAATCAGTGCGGATGGCCAGCCCAAAAGCATCAGCAATGAGTTAGCAACTGTGGATTTCTCTTTTGCAGGAACATCGAGTGTCAATGTCAGCCAAACCGTCAACGGTGAGACCAAGACCACTAAGGTTCCTATGAACAGCGACCAGGTACTTTTACAATAACGGCAACCCGCCCGGCCCGACGGATGGCGAACCTTCCACGCGCGTATCTTTATTATTATCAGATTGTTCGCCGCCTGGTACGACTTCGTAAGACGAAAGCACGGTGGCGACGGAAAGCAATTCTGCATTGATGCGGTCGGCATCTTCCTTCGTAATGCAGCCGTATCTCTTTGAGGATGGGGAAACTAAGGTAGCCTCTTTTTTATCTTGATTCCATCCGAGAACACGTTCAACAAGAGCAGTGAGCTTGAACCATTCTCCTAATTTTTTCATTGGTTTCACCAGTGCTCGATCGTAGGTTTTACCACGATTGTTTTCAAAAGTCTCACCTCCAAATTTCAAAATACAACCTTGCAGGGCATCTGCAATCTGCGGCAGAGCCTCGTTGATTTTCTGGATGTTCTGACTTGTGAATGTACGAGGAAGCCCATTCAGAGTAAAACGCAACTCCTGACGTTCATTATCATAGATACCATTTTCTACTGAAAGTACAGCCTTCTGCTCTGTTAATGAAGCCAAAGATTCTACGCGTCTCTCATTAAGCAAATACTCTCCATTGTGGAATAGTCCTATGGTGAAACCTTTGGCTTTAGTATCTTCTGAACTTTCCTGCCCCTGACTTCCGAACATTCCTCCGAAACGTTCGAAACTATCACTCAGGCTTTTGAATTTCTTCTCAGACCAAGCACCTCGCAAATGGCTGATAACTATACGAGTTCCTTTTGC
>CAJOIX010000002.1:0-3230 GCA_905234815.1 uncultured Prevotella sp.
ATATAAGCCGGAATCGTCGTCTTACCAGCCAACTGCGAGGCACGCCAGCGTCGCTCACCGGCAATGATCTGGAAGCGGTTCTCGGCAATCTGCCGCAACGTGATTGGCTGAATGATGCCTATCTCACGGATGCTGTTGGCCAGTTCCTGCAATGCCTCACTGTCAAAAAGGCTTCGCGGCTGGTCGGCATTGGGCTCTATCTCGCCCTTTTCTACTTGTTCCACCCAGTCTTCTGGTGCCACCTCCTCGATGGAGATGCTGATTGCCTCTGGAGCACAGCCCCAGTTTTCCACAAAAACTTGGTTGATGGCATCAACCACTTTCTCTTTTATCGCCTGATCCTTGGGATAGGCCTTAATCCTGATGTATGGCATATTATAAAAGGTATTTGGTGTTCACCGTGCAAAATTAGTCAATAATGAGGAAAAAGAAAAGTTTTGAGCGTAGATATTTTCATACCCGTGTTTATTATTTCCTAAAAAAGTTTGGTCGTTCCTAATAAAAGAAGTACCTTTGCTCTAATAGCATATTGTAAGGAGAGCGGATAAAGGCCATCAGAGACATGAACCATTGTGCGCAGCGGACGATATTCGGGAAGACTAGTCATGGGTAGTTGGAGTATGAAGAAGATATTGTAGGGTATATGGATATAAATTCCAATTTAGCGAACTGAAATAATACGAATATGAAAAAAGTAATTGTCATATCAACGAGCCTGCGTCATGGTTCAAACAGCGACATGCTCGCTGAGCAGTTTATAGAAGGTGTCAAAGCTACAGGAAACGAAGTGGAGAAGGTCTCCTTAGCGGGCAAGAATATCCAGTTCTGCAAAGGTTGCATGGCTTGTCAAAAACTGGGGCGTTGCGTCATCAAGGACGACGTGAACGACATCATGGCCAAGGTGCTGAAGGCTGATGTCATCTGCTGGGCAACACCTATCTACTATTATGAGATGAGCGGGCAGATGAAAACACTCATAGACCGCATGAATGCGATGTACGAGCAGGATTATCAGTTCCGTGATGTCTATCTGCTGACTACGGCTGCAGAGGATGAAGCTGAGACCCCCAAACGTGCAGAGACAGGACTGACGGGCTGGATAGACTGTTATCCAAAGAGTCGTCTGGCCGGTACGCTCTTCTGCGGCGGTGTGAACGAAGCCCGTGAGATTGAAGGCAATTCCAAATTGCAAGAGGCTTACGAACTTGGCAAGCGTGTGTGAGGAGGATATGGAATATAAGACGTTGAATAACGGCCTGAAGATGCCGATGGTGGGGCTGGGTGTCTATAATATTTCTGAGAGAGAAACCCGGAGAGTTGTGGAAGATGCCATATCAGTAGGCTATCGGAGCATCGATACGGCAGCCATGTACTACAATGAAAAGGGTGTGGGCGATGCCGTTCGGGTATGTGGTGTTCCTCGTGAAGAGCTGTTTATCACGACAAAGATATGCGATTCCTGCTATACGAAGGATGAAACCTTGCGTACCGTTGACCATTCCATGAAGCAGCTGGGGCTTGATTATGTGGACTTGATGCTGATTCACTGGCCAGTAGGAAATCCAACCGTCATGTGGCACACGCTCGAAGAACTCTATGAACAAGGTCTGTTCAAAGCCATTGGCGTATCAAACTTCTATCCCAATACTTTCCCCCAAATAGTCAGCGGTGCCAAGGTGATGCCCGCAGTGAATCAATGCGAGACCCATGTACTCTATCAGCAACGGAAGATGCTGGAATACCTGAAGCCTTACAATGTAGCTCTGGAAGCCTGGAGTCCGCTGGCAGAAGGTCGTAACAGCATCTTCAAGAACAAGTCTTTGCTGAGAATTGGCGAGAAATATGGCAAGACATCTGCACAGGTAGCCCTGAAATTCCTGATTCAGAATGACATTATCATTATCCCCAAGACTACACATAAGGAAAGGATGATGGAGAACATCAACGTCTTCGACTTCACCTTGACAGATGATGACATCCAAGAAATTCGCTTGCTCGATACTGGCAGGAATGTGACGGGATGGCCGTCGGATGCCTTGACATATAAAGTAACAGACAGATAAATCGGAATTTTAGATATGGAGATACACACAGAAAGACTAATATTGAGACCTTGGTGTGAAGAGGATGCAGAGGAATTGTACCGCTATGCCATGTCCCCTGAAGTTGGACCGATTGCAGGCTGGCCAGCACACACGAGTGTTGAAAATAGTCGGGAAATTATTCGCTCGGTCCTTTCTGCTCCTGAAACCTACGCCATCGTGTTGAAGTCAACGAACAAGCCTGTAGGCAGTATCGGTCTGATGATTGGGGAACAGAGCAATATTGGTCTCCCCGATGAAGAGTGTGAGGTGGGTTACTGGATTGGAGTTCCATATTGGGGGCAAGGACTGATACCCGAAGCAGTTAGAAGATTGCAAAGATATGCCTTCGAGGAGTTGGGAATGAAGAAGATGTGGTGCGGCTATTTCGATGGCAATACCAAGTCAAGACGCGTACAGGAGAAGTGCGGCTTCAAATATCAGATGACAAAAGAGAATGTTTCTTCTCAATTGTTGGACGAGCTTCGAACAGAGCATATCACCTGCATCACAAAGGAGGAGTGGGAGAACAACCTGTAAATTCCAATTTAACGAACAATAAAGACAACATACGAAAAAGCTACTATTCTCATTTCTCTTCATCGGTCTCATGCTGACGGCATGCGGACAGCAGAACAAACAGGAAACGACTATGGATTTTGTTGACAACGTAAAGGTGGCACTCTCTGACAGCGGCCACATCGATTTGGGCAGCCTCCAGTGGACGCGGGAGCCTGCGAAGTGTGAAATCAAGGATGATACCATCCGCATCACTACCGCTCCGAAGACCGACCTCTGGCAGCGCACGTACTATCACTTCCAGAACGACAATGCCCCCGTGCTGCAGATGAAGACGCGCGAGAAATTCTTCAGCTTCGTGGTGAAGACCGACTTTACCGAGAGTCATCATCGCTTTGACCAATGTGGCATCGTGATGTATCTCGACAGCGAGAACTGGCTGAAAGGCTCGGTGGAATACGAGAACGAGGAGTTCCAGCACTTGGGTAGCGTTGCCACCAACAACGGCTACTCCGACTGGGCCACCACGGCCATTCCTGCCGATGTGAAGACTATGTGGTACCGTTTCTCGCGCCGCGAGGACGACTATTGCATCGAGTGCTCCACGGATGGCGAGAAGTTCAGCCAGAT
>CAJOIX010000002.1:3286-107073 GCA_905234815.1 uncultured Prevotella sp.
ACGGCAGTCTTCTCGGACATGAAGATTACCGAGTGCGCATGGAAGGCTCACGACGGCCAGCAGCCAGATAAGAAATAGTAACAGATAAATCGGTATATATGAAAACTTACAAAATTCTTGACTTATTTATATTGTTGATTGTACTTGCAGGCTGTACATCAAGCCGTATGACAGAACTGCAACGCTTCGAAAGGAGCATCTTAAAGGAGTTTCCTTTTCCTGTTGATTCTATTAGTTGGCTTACATCTGGCGATTTCCCAACATTCAAGTTTGCCAATTCTGAATACATCGCAGCCAGCCCCGATGCAGAATTCCGTGCAAATGGCGATTATTGGGTGTGTAACATGTTTAACGCAAAACCACCCTTGCATCAGACCGAAGAGGATATCTGGCGCAACGTACTGGTCTCTCACAAAAATCAGCGCGTTGTATGTATTGACCGCTACTTGCGAGGGGGACGAACTGTGGGATATTGCTATGTGCTTCAGAGCGAAAGGAAAGAATTTCCGACTTATGGAAAATTACACTGGGATGTGAGCGACTCTCGTAATATCGAAATGGTGGGTGTGATGCTCGAAGACTTGAAAGCATTAACTTTAAAACGTCAGCAAATGAATAACGCTGAGTTTTCTACCCCCGACTCACAGGATGATTATTGGAACTTGATTTTCCATGCAGACTCGCTTTTCGATGCCCGACTCTATGATGAAGCCCGCCAAGTATATGACCTTGCATTCGCTGATGATCGCTTCATTCTTCCAAGCCAGCTTTCAACAACAGCAAATAAGATGGCCTCAATAGATAACTACCAAACTGCACTGGCCTATATACGCCACCGTGCCACAATGGAAAAAGATTTTTACGAAGATCCGTCAGTCACGTCTTACGCTGAATTGAAGGACACTTTTGAGGTACGGAGCCGGCTGTGGAATTATGATTTGGCGCTTAAAGAGACGCTGGAAAAGATCTTTGAACGAGATCAGTATAACCGTCTGATGTGGTCGCAAGCCGTTAAGAACAATTCTTGCGATACCGAGCGAAACGATTGGTTAGCTCGACGAGCACTCATGACTGACAGTATAAATCTTGTGCTTGTTGACGGAATTCTATCACAATATGGATTCCCGCGAAAAGAATTGGTAGGTGATTTTGGGAATCAGGCTCCTTGGTTAGTGTTCCAACATGCAAATTTGGATTACCAAAAGAGATTTCTTCCGCAATTGGAAGCGGCTGTATCACACGGTGATATCGCTCCAATATACCTTGCTTTGCTTCGTGACCGCATTGATGTGCGGGAGGGCAGGCCCCAGCGATATGGGACTCAAATCGATGGAAAGGGGAATATTGCTCCTCTGTTGGATGCGTCACGTGTGAATCAATGGCGCCAAGAAGTCGGATTGCCGCCTATAGAACAGTTTGATAACAAAAATAAGTAAATTCCAATTTAGCGACACTAATAGTAGCAGAAATATAGTGTTTTTTTCGTAATTTTGCATCGCCTTAGAAGGAGTCGCCGAACTTGCGAAAGGCTTTAGCCATATGGTTATTATCCGCATGGATACTGAGCATCTAACTGGCAAAGAGGCTATCGAACTCGTGAGAATGAGAAGCCTGCACCAGTGATGATGCGTTTTATCTTACACAAAATAAAAGACACGAAGTACCAAATGGAACTCCGTGTCTTTGTGTTAGATTAAAAGCTCTATCTATAAGGATGAGAATCCAAATGGATTGAACTCATCGTTTTGATAGAATCTTTTTAATTAGTCGATATTAATCTGACGTGCAACAGAAGGCTTTTCTTCTTTAATCTTAGGCAATGTGATGGTAAGAATTCCATCAGCCATTGCTGCAGTAATGCCTTGTTTCTCTACATCGTCGGGCAATACATAAGTTTGCTCAAAGTTTACTTCTGAAAATTCCCGACGCAGATAACGGCCTTGCTCCTTTTTCTGTTCTTCGCTCTTCTGCTGATGTTGCATTTTCACAACCAAGTTTCCTTCATCGTTGAGCGTAATATTCAAATCGTTTCGACTCATGCCTGGCACGGCCATTTCAACAAAGTAGGCCGTATCGTTATGGCGGACATTGGTGCGGGGCAGATGGCGACTAGACTGATTTTCTATTGTGCGAGGTGTCCACGGAGTAAAGAAATCGAAATCGAATGGATCAAAGAAATCAAGACTTTGTGAAATTTTTTTTGTGGGATACATAATATTTCCTCCTATTTATTTAAAAGTTAAACATTTGTTTTTATCATCTTACACTCACATAAATGCAAAGCTCATTCCAAACACCCAAATATGCCATCTTGTCGGAACTGTCAGACAAAATGACACATGTTATATATATCTTATACGAAGTAAAAGTGTATCTTTGCTGAATAAAAACATTCACTGCTATGATCCTTACTTCTTTATCAGATTTATCTACTTACGAGCGACTTCACCCATTGTTTCCACAACTCTTCCGCTATCTACGTGAAACGGACTTGCAAGCCTTACCTATAGGACGCACCGTGCTTGATGGCGACCGATTGTTTCTCAACGTAGATGCAGGAAACTATAAATCAAAAGAAGAACAGCTGATGGAAATTCATCGGCGCTATATAGATGTGCAAATTCCTCTCTCCCAAGGTGAAACTATGGGTTGGTGCCCTCTTAACGAACTACATGAGCCACCTATTGAAGCTTATAGTGAGCAAACTGATCGCGCATTCTTCCGCAATCAGTCAAAGCGCTATGTGGATGTGCCCATAGGTTGGTGTACGTTATTCTTTCCATTCGACGCCCATGCACCAGCCATTGGTCAAGCAGGCGAGCCCTATAGGAAAATTATTGCAAAAGTGCTTCTTGAATAGCAAATAATTATTACCTTTGCTGTGTCAGTGCGTCGGCTTGTCGCTGGCACTCACGTGCGAGAGGAAAGTCCGGGCAGCATAAGGCTCTCCACTTCTGAAATAGAAGTTGTTGGCAACAGCAAGTGACGGCAGAAGAAAACAACCGCCACTATTTCTAAAAGAGATAGTAGGTAAGGGTGAGAAGGCGGTGTAAAAGACCACCAGGCGTATGGGTGACCAGCGCGCTGTGCCGGCTGGAGGCTGCAAGTTCGCGTATACCATCGGCTGAGAATTGCCTGTTCGATTGGGGTTGTTATCCCAACGATGGAGGGTAGAACGCTCCTGTCATGAGGTAACTCACGACGTAGATAAATGACAAGCATCTTGACAAATCAAGATACAGAACTCGGCTTATAGACGCACTGATTTTTTTGATAGTATGTACAACTAAATATTCCACCCCTTGCGTTTCCTATTCGCTATTAATCAATTGCATAGAAACAAAAGATTCCTTTTTATCTTCTTGTTTTTTCCAACTCTCCTGTTGATTTCCTGTCGCCCTGCTGCCCAGGAAAAGAGCCACATTGATAAACTGAACGAACGGGCCTATTTCTTTCACTACCGCAATTTAGACAGTGTAAGTCTATATGCAGATTCAGCGTTTCACACTTCCACACGCTATTCTGTAGGAAAGGCAGAAGCACTAAACCACAAGGCGTTTGTGGCAATTGCACGAATGCAATATAAAGATGCATGGCAGCAACTTGATAGCGTGAACACGATGACCAACAATCGGTTGGAATTAGCCATTGCCGACATTCAGCGTATGCGACTATGCCAGAGAGAAAGCCGCAATAAAGATTTTTACATTTATAAGGCTCGCGCATGGAAACATCTCGATGCACTGATCACCAAAGAATTTCTCAGTACTCCACCCATCGTCGAACAGATTTCACACAAGGATACGCGTTTGGCTTACGCCTGGAGTGAATATGCCATCGTTGCGTCAACTTACTACTATTATGTCGGACAATATGACAAAGCGCGAGAAACGTTGCAAAACATCAACCCCTACCTGCTTGAATATTATGACGTACAGCAAATGCTGAACTTCTATTATAGCATGGGATCAGGTGGGATGCTCGTCAATGATAATCCAGAAATGCGGGCATGGATGGAAAGCGACTATTTGATACAATGCTATATATGGGCACGAGAGCAAGGTATTCCTTACTTTGAAGCCCAAGCCATGCAATCACTCAGTGAACATTTACTTCAATGGCCATCTATTCGTGACCGGATGGCAAATATGTTCATCGGGCAAGATGCGTTAGCAGATAGTCAGTTGGCCTTCACTATGGCAGAAGAGGCACTAAATCTGTTTGAGTATTACGGTGATGTCTATCAAGTGGCAGGTGCATACAGAACATTAGCACAGTGCTACTGGGATACACAAGATTATGTCATTGCACTCGAAAACCTCAAACGAGCGCTGTCACAGGATACACGTATTTATCAAGCTCCAGACTTGATCGCATCCATTAGGGAGCAGCTCTCCATAGTCTATTCTGCACTCAACGAAAAAAAGAAAAGCGATGAGAACAGAAACATCTATCTTGACTTACAACAAGAGACACGCCAGGATAGGCAAATGGAAGCACGTGCTGATGAACTACGAGAAATAGAGCAAATTTATAATCTCATGCTCGTCGCGATAGGAATTGTCATCGTCATGTTTTTGGCTTGGTGCCTACGACAACAGCGGTTGAACAAACAACAAAAAGTAACCATCGCAGAACTCAAAGAGGAAGAGGCAGTGGCTGAAGAACGCCTCCGCTCGTATAAGCGACAAAATCTGGATGCGCGTGCTAAAGTATCATTCGTTGGAAGCCTGATACCATTGATTGACAGGATGAAAAACGAATTTTCACAAGCGCAAAAGAATAAAGCAACACTTACGGAAGAAAAAAAGATATACATATCTGAAATATTGAGCGAGATAGAGCGCAATAATGCAGTGCTCAATGATTGGATTGCCTTGCGAAAAGGTAAACTACACTTGCACATAGAGACATTTCAATTGAACGATTTGTTCCAATTGCTGGAAAAGGGACGCGCGTCTTTCCAAATGCGTGGAATTAATTTTATTGTAAAACCCACATCGCTGCGTGTAAAAGCAGACAAGACGCTTACACTCTTCATGCTGAATACCATGGCTGACAATGCTAGACGCTATACACCAAGCGGAGGATTGGTAACCATTAGTGCAGAGGAAGACGATAAATATGTTGAAATCAGCATTAAAGACACGGGGAAAGGCATCTCTCCTGACCAGACTGCAGGCATTTTTGATCACAAAGTGTCCAATGATCATGGGTTTGGTTTGATGAACTGCAAGGGTATCATAGAACAATACAAGAAAACAAGTCATTTGTTCAGCGTTTGCCAAATAGGAGTTGAGAGCAAAGAAGGGCAAGGGAGTCGCTTTTTCTTTCGCCTCCCCAAAGGCATTATTCGCATGATAATCGGCATCATCATGATGTTTACCTCTTTCTATCCAACAATAGGTTATTCACAACAACAGGAAGAATCTGATACGACAATAGATTCACTCCAACAAAGATATCATGCTGAGATTATACATTACAATCAAACTTTGAAGTTCGATTCTGCACTAATAGTAGCAACCAAATGGTTAACATACGAAAATCAACAACACTCTCATACAATACCACTAGATTTACATCAGCCCATAGCTGCTATGCCTGCAGCCGAGTTGCTCTGGTATGAACAGGGCATTCAGGCTGATTATCCAAGCATCCTTGATATCCGTAACGAGATAGCCATCGCTGCACTTGGCTTGCACAATTGGGAACTTTACGAATACAACAACAGGGCCTATACTTCACTCTTTCGATTGATGTCGGCAGATAATGGATTGAGTGCGCACGTCAATCGAATGGCGGTTACTACTTTACGCAAGAATATAGCTATTGGTGTTTTGTTTTGCCTGCTACCGATAATTTTGTTAAGTTATTTCCTGCTGTATTATCGACCCAAAAGGCAATACCTCCTTTTCCGTCAACAGCAAGACGGTATGGAACGTGCCATTTTTGAGGCTGATAGACTGTACATTTCAAACAGTGTTATAGATAATTGTCTCTCTGCCTTAAAACATGAAACAATGTATTTTCCTGCACGAATTAAAACGCTTATCCAGCAAAAAGAGCCCGACATGGACAGTTTGGAGAAAATGGTCAATTATTATGAACAATTATACCGTTTACTCTTCAACAATGCGCAGGCTCAATCGGCGAAGACTTATCAGCACCCGCGAATCATTGATATTGCTCCGCAATTAAACTACAATGAATCATTACGGGTAGTAGCAGATGCTGACATATTAGACTATATGTTCCAGATATTACAGCGATATTTGGGTGATGCTTATCAACATCCACAAGTTGATACCTCCATGAAAAATTACATCATCTTGAAATATCAGATAGACGTACCGCTAACTGCACCTTCTCCACAGTTTAGACGTGACTATATGCTACTCCGACAAATGCTGCGCGATATGGGTGACATATCCCATGCTCGGGCTTGTGGAATTACTGAACACAAAATTAACAACACCAAAATAGAAATCAATATAACACTGGTTCGCCATGAATAAATTCAATGTAATCATTGTAGAGGATGTACCTCTCGAACTTAAAGGCACGCAGGGAATTATTGAAAAGGAAATTCCTGAAGCAACAATTATTGGCACTGCTAATGATGAAAAATCATATCTTCAACTTTTGCGTCAAACTGTTCCAGACTTAGTATTACTGGATTTAGGTCTTGGAGGGAGTACCACCATTGGTGTGGAGATATGTCGATATACCAAAGAGCGACATCCAAACGTAAAAATACTCATTTTCACAGGAGAAATCCTAAACGAAAAACTATGGGTTGATGTGCTTGATGCTGGTAGCGATGGCATCATCCTAAAAACTGGCGAGATGCTCACACGCGGAGATGTTCTTGCAGTGATGAGTGGGAAAACGATGGTTTTCAACCAACCCATACTTGAACGTATAGTAGAACGATTTAAGCAATCTGTCGGTAGCCATACTGCACAACAAGAGGCCATGATTGATTATGAAATCGACGAATACGATGAGCGCTTCCTGCGGCATTTAGCTTTGGGATACACGAAAGAACAAATCACATCGCTCCGCGGAATGCCTTTTGGTGTTAAGAGCTTGGAAAAACGTCAGAATGAACTTATTCGGAAATTCTTTGGTGAGGAATCTTCTGGTATCAATGCCACGCGTTTGGTGGTAAAAGCTATACAGCTCCAGCTGCTTGACCCTGACAATCTAATGCCAGATGAGGCTTAGCATTATCACTTTCTAAAAAATGCTAAACGATGCGTACGTCCTTGTCGGTTGAGTGCGCGGAGTTGATAAGTTCCTGACGGGAGATGAGAGATTAAGATTTTCGTATCATTAATACGCTGAGTACTGATTTTCTCTCCCTGTAGTGTTTCAATTACAATAAAATCTCCTATGGTCTGAAGCAGTTCCTGGGGCAACTGGAGTGTTTTCCCATCATTAGGTATGATACGAATGGATGAAGAATGATTGGAGATAGGTGAGGACTGCTGAAGAGGTTCACTTTCCTGACCATACTTGTCCATGGCTGTGACGGCAAAGTAATAGCGCTTTGCCATAGTTTCAGGAATACTTATATGCTGACCAGAAATACGCGTAACGAATAGATTTTCTCCGCGCGAAGTATCTACCGGGATATCTTTGCTAAAATAGATATTGTAGAATGGAGCAGTTCCCTGCCAACAGATAGTTGCTCTACCTGTTGAAGATATCTCCATTTGAAAATTTTGTGGAGCAGATGGCAGCGCTGCATTACTCCAAGTAACAGGTGGCACAAGGGCTGGATGTTTGTAAAATTCTAACTGCAAAAAGTCGTATATTCCTTTCGTGTTATCTGTTAAGAATTTGGAACGGAAAAATGCTTGACCTACCTCTTGTTGCCGAGCCACTTGCATTTCACGGATAATATCCTCTTTAGGCCAATTGCCCTCACGCGGAGAGAGAAAGTAAATACCCAATCCGGTACCAATAATACGGCCAAAGCTTTGTTCTTTCCAATCAAGAAGGAATGGATAATAATTATTATCTCGGAAATACATCATTGGCAGGAGCATATCCATCCAACCTTTCTTGAGCCAATTCTGTGCGTCTTGATACACACGATTGTATGCATTCCATCCTCGTGATGACTGTCGGGGCAAGTCTTTATACTTTCCGATAGGCGAACAACTCATCTTCACCCATGGCTTATGTTTTTTTACCTTACTGCTCACTTGCTGCACTATATGATCGATATTCTTGCGCGCCATATCGCCAGTAGCGTGCCGCTGCCAGTCTTCCGGGTAGCGAATATAGTCAAGATGAATGCCATCTACATCATAACGGCATGTGATTTCTTCGCAAATGTCAGCAAGATAGGATGCGGTAAGTTGTGTTTCAGGGTTCATGTACCCATCAAGCCCCACCTTAATTATATTCTTCGGCATTTTTGCCCGCAAAGCTTTACAACCCGCAGAATTCCATTTCCCAACTGGAATAGTCACCACCCAAGCATGACACTCCATACCACGCTTGTGACATTCATCGATAGCAAACTGCAATGGGTCATATCCAGGAGAACGCCCAGGCACTCCACTGAGACATCCATCCCATGGCTCATATTGTGAAGGATAAAGCATGGTGCCGCGTATACGGGTTTGAATGAGCACCATATTGATACCTGCATCTTGCAGACGATTGAGGGTTTGAATGAGTTCATTCTTCTGTTTCTCTATACCAGATTCTGATTTTGCATACGAATGTGGCCAGTCGAGACCACCAATCGTGGTTAACCAGACGGCACGCACCTCATATTTGGGCGATGTTTGCTGGCCCCAACAGGAACCAGCAAACACGCTTAAAAATATGATAGAAAGAAGAATGGAATGTCTCATGCGTTGTTCCCCACTTTAAGCTACCTTCTCAAGCCATTTAACCATACCAAACATCACACCCATTGAGATGAGACAAACAATAAGGAATACTGTCCAACAAATCCAAATGGGGAACTCATTGTAAATGAGGGGACCTATCCAGAGCAAACCATTGCCTACGGCAGTAGCTCCAAGCCACAAACCTTGACAGAGACCTTGCAGGTTCTTTGGTGCAACTTTCGAAACAAACGAAAGGCCAAGAGGCGAAATGAACAACTCGGCCACAGTGAGGAAGAAGTAAGTAACGATCAGTACCCATGGACCAGCTTTCAGTCCTGCCTTTGCCGAGTCAGCCAGAGCAGTGAACTCATTGGCTGAAGGATAACCTTGAGTGGCAGAATAAATGGCAAGGAAAAGATAGGCAATTCCTGCGATTCCCATACCATAGGCTATTTTACGTGGAGTAGAGATTGGACGTCCGCGACTAGTGAGCACATTGAAAATCCACATAATTACAGGTGTGAGTACGATAACAAAAAATGGGTTCACAGCCTGCCAAATCTCAGGTGCGATTGAATCGGTCTGCACAAAATCACGAGCAAAGAACGAAAGCGACTGTCCATTCTGATGGAATGAGAACCAGAAGAACACTGCTATGCCCAACACAGCAAACAAAGCGTACATACGTTGTTTAATTTCTGTGGCCATTGCTTTCTTTTCTTCCTCTGTATAACTTTCTGATACAACAGATTCTTTCTTTCCTGGAGTGGGGAAGAGGTGCTTGGACAGAAGGAAAATGCACAAGGAAATAAGCATTGTCACAACTGAAGCAATGAAAGAATAATGAATACCTGTGTTGAACACATCAAGATATTGCGAGCAGAATACTTGCAGATTCGTCGCATCACCACCAACTTTCACTACCAACTCGTTAAGGTTTTGCAGGTCGTTGTCTGAAATTTTGCCTGAAATAAACTCATGACAGAGTTTGGGCAGATCAGCATTGTAGGCCAGACCATGAACCTTCAACCACCAAGAGCGGAGCAATGGTGCGATGAATGGAGCCACAAGAGCACCGACATTAATAAAGACATAGAATATCTGGAAACCGGCATCACGCTGTCCTTGAGCCCATTTCAATTTTGTCTCGCCTTCCTTTGCAGCCTCGGCCTCAAAATTATCGTACATCTGACCTACAATGGCTTGGAGATTTCCTTTAAACAGACCATTACCACAAGCTATCATGGCCAATGCAAAAACAGTGAATGCCAACAGCCATGTACTATTGTCTGGTGTGGCCAACACAGGAATGGAAAGAAGTACATAACCAAGGGCCATAATGACAAGTCCCCAGGCAATTGTTGCCTTATAGTTTTGAGTACGGTCGGCTATGATACCACCCACCAATGAAAGCACATAAATGGCTGTGAGGAACATGGCGGCAATGAATCCGCTCTGTCCATCAGAAAGTCCGAACTTTGAACAAAGGAAGAGTGCCAACACGGCATTCATGATGTAGTAGCCGAATCGCTCGCCCATATTGCTGAGCGCGGCTAAAAGGAGTCCTTTTGGATGATTCTTAAACATAACTGTAATTTTTTATTTAATATTCAATTATTTATTTCTTTATAATGTCGAAAAGGTAAGAAACCTTCAATTGGATATTTTGATGATTTGAAGATCCAAATGTATCGGCCGAGGAATCAGCATAGATATTTCCCAATCCATAATAGTAACGTGCTTCGAAGAGCAAGTGACCTGCTGTATGGTGACTGTATTCTACGCCTATGCCGCCTGTAATACCATAATCAAATTTATTTTTTAATGGTAAAGTTTCCTGTTCTACGACCTTACAAGCACGTGCATCGATATTCCGATACTCTGGATCAAAATTCATTGTAACACTTTCGCTCTGATAAAATCCGAACTGCGGGCCACCACGGAAGAAGAAACTCCAACCTTGTATTTCTTTCCCCCACGACAGTTGAGCCATGATTGGAACTTGAATGTATTTAATTGATCGTGAATACTTTTCTTCAAGGCCAGTTTGCTCGTTGATAACAGGTTGGTCGTTTATATCAAGGATGTTTTCCTTCCAACCCATAGTGTTTAAATTCACCTCTCCATAGATAGAACAAATGGTCTTAAAATATTTTTCACAAGTGTAACGCATTGACAGTCCGCCAGTAAATCCAGTGATATGTCCCTGCGGTATCTCAGGCGTAAAGCGCACAGACGAAATAGAATATCCGCCATTTGCACCTATAGCTAAACGGTTTCTATGTTCGCCCACTTGAGCTTGCATAGCTAAGAAAAATCCAAAAAGAAAGAGGAAAGAAAAAATTATCCTCTGGGTTGGATTATGAAATGTTGTATATGGAATGTAAAATTTCATTATTTGTGGTATTCTTAGTAGTTTATCATTTGTATTTTTCCTGTCGGAGTATAATGTATCAACATGAAGGCATTATTTTTATTTCCGCCCTGCGGAGAAACTTTTGTGAATCGCAAGGGTGTCTGTATAGGACGAACAAGCGCTTGAGATCTTTCAGCAGTGAAATCTATGCCGTAGGTATGGAGACCTTTGATGAAGAAAAGGGCATGGTCGAATCCTGTAAGGGCGAAACGCGGCTGGCGGTGTTGCATATCAACATGAAACCAGTCTTTATAAGACTGCTCAAGCTGCATTGTATTAATCGATTGCGCATTATAATAAAAAGTGGAAGGCAGATATAGATCTAAGTTGCAAAAATTTCTCTTTTGCTGCCGCTCATAAACAAGCCATTCGTTATAGCCAAACACTGACAGAGTCATATCTGCCACTTCACTTTGCAACAGCGAGAGTTTGTTGAATGCTTTGGTCATGAAAGCGCCTTTTCCACTGTTTAACACCACCACGTTGTGTTGCGCAGGGTCAAATGCTTTTTCAAACTGTTCATAAGCATTATTGAGATTTGTAATATTATAATTTATTCCTTTAGCATCGAGTGTTTTCCTTAGCAAAGAGATAAAGTGGGCTTTATTGCTTGTGGAATCATTGCAATCAATAATAACTGGATGGTCACCTTCAAATCTTTCCATAAAAGCCTCAACAGCAGCCTGATCAATGACGCTCTGAGGTTGATAGACCTGATAGATACTTTCATGGGTCTCCACATCGTTACCACTGATGGAGAAAGGTATTACCATCTTTATATTGTACTTATCACAGAAATTGGCTAAGGCTGCTACTTGTTTTGTGTAGAGCGGACCAAAGATAATGTCGCACTGTTGCGCCGATTTATCTAATAAAACTTGTCGGATATCAGCGTCTATATTTACATTCCAAGCATGAATCTCGGTTGAAATACCACTACGCCGGAGTGAATCACAACCCATCAATAGACCGCGATAGTATTCAATCATCCGCTGTCCGTCACCATCTACGTTATGGAGCGGCAGCATAATGCCTATTTTTACGGCTCGTTGACGCACATCGGTGCGCAGTGGCACGGTTGGAGTATTCTTAATGTCTGGAGCAATTTGCTTACTCTGAGGCTTTTGCTCTTTGGCAAACGGAATGAAAATGGTATCACCTTTTTTCAACACATAATCTGCTTGTGCCATTTCCGGGTTAGCGACTTTCAGTTCATCAACAGTCAACCCATATAACATAGCAATGCCATAGATTGTGTCCTTCTTCTTCACTTTATACAAATCGCGCCAAGAGGTAATTTGCGCCTGCGCTGAATATATAAAGCAAGAAGCAAGAATGAGGAGAAAATAGTAACGCAATTTCATATTTTAGCATTAATTGAAGAAATTCCAACTGAGTCCGAAACGCAGTATTCGACCATTGAGCGGGTAATGGGGTGTGAAGAAGTAATTGGAAGAGCCCATGCCTTCGTTCACATGACTAAACATCACAAAGAAACGTGTATGTTTCAGGTGGAAATTAGCATAGACATTCACAATTGGGCAAGAGCCTGTTTCTACTTTTTCATTAGTTGCTTGCACGGCGAACTGCCCCAATTCTGGACTATAATCTGGAGCATAGTATCGGGTAAAATACCGCATATCTGCACCTAAGTCGCATTTAAGCACTTTCGCGATTTTGAAGCGTAAATACAGATTGGTGTATATGTTCAGCTTGGGCAATGGCAATACGTCTTCTTTGCTCGATTTCTGATAGGTCAGGATATTATCCCAATGTACTGGTCCGAGTTTGAAGTTTTGCAGCAGTTGTGCTGTGAGCACAGTGATATTGTCTCCACATTGCATCGGAATGACATCCGTGCCGATATGATTCAAATCATCATCAAGACTATATGTACGAGCAAAGTAGCAATAATTCTTCATTTGATCGAAAGCCACACGCAATTGTGTTTTCGTCTTGGGCAGTGTGAGCATTGCTTCTAAGTGAGAATGTATTTGTTCGTCCAAATCATCTTGCTCCCACCAGAAGTGTCGCGATTGGTAATGCTGATAGTAGAATTCATGGCCCGTTCTATGAAAAAATGCTGTGGCAGCGATTTGTGCTGTATCACCCATAAGAGGAAAGTTGAAATCAGCATTAGCATCAATAGAGAATTCGCCAACATCATCGCCTGCCACTCCTGCAGATGCAGTCACATCGTAATGAAGCCAATGGCCCTGTCGCTTGCTCAACTGACCACCTACAAATACTCCATTCTCATTGAACGAAGATTTCCCAATTGCGCTGGGTAGTGTATAGTGGCGCATTTCGTGTTCAGCAAAGACTTTTAAGCCTGCCTTAGCCCACTTATTAAATCCTTCGAGAAGTGATATAGCAAAAGTGTTTTTAAGGCGAAAGTGTTTTGTCTGATCATAGATAGAGTCGGGCTGGAGCTTTTCAGTTACATCGTAAAAGTTTAAGAAATAGTTGTCGGGAACCTCATAAGCCTCGTAAATACGGCGATAGTTATTAAACTGTACAGTATGAATAAAACTGGTGACAGGTACGTATTCTGTTTTCATCCACGCTGTGTCGCTGGGCTCGGTTACATTTTCGACCAATTCAGGTGCAGATGGCAGTTGATTCGCTGTTACTTTAATGCGTGTACTATCGTTCTTTGCTGCTGTCTCTGGTTCTGCACCCATAATGCGAGCATCCTTGGGGCGACCAGCGAAAGAGGGCTGTTGCTGATAGTCATCCTCATCAAAATCCTGGCCTGCTTTTCGCGCCTTCCGCTCAGCCTCTTCTTTGGCACGTTGTGCGTCATTATCCTTCTTTGATTCAAGAGCGAACTGACGTGCCTTGATTTCATCATCGGTCATTTTTACTTTGCGACGGAAACCAACACTATAGCGGTGGGTGAAGAATATGTGCTGATTATCATTCCGATTCCAGTTTTTATTAAGTACCGTAGGTATCTCGTCAGTTTCAAACTGGGTTTCAAAACGTTCGGGGTGGGTGATGTAGTTGTCGTCGATGATGCCCCCATTTTCGGTTACCTTCTGATGAAGGGTAGAGAAGAGGAGATGTGCCTGATATTGCTCACCTATGTAAGAACCATACAGCTGGTACTTGGCATGTGAAGTATTCTGGTTGGCATAGTAACCGCGGCCGTAGAGGTAATCATAATTGAATCCCACACCAATTTTCTTTCCGATATTCACACCAAACTTTGCAGCGATATGATCTTCACCTTGCTCACGGTTGCCTGCAGTGTTGAATGTCAGATTGGTGAAAGGAGAGAGCGTGTTGGTGAAATGGAACGTTTCGGGGTTGGGCACTACATAATCATAGGGATTGACAAAGAAAAATTCATTGTCTTCCTGTCGATCTATAAAAATTCTATTTTGGCGTGGCGCGCCAAGGTTACCCGTGGTGTTGTATTGCCCGTAGAGTCCAGTTGTGAAGATTGTGTTTTGGAAATTAGGACTAAGCGTGTCTGGTTCGGCAGGTATAATATCGCCAAAGCGTGCATCTACCGTCCAAACCTTCAATCCCTTGGGTATTTCCTTGTCGGTTCCCAACGAGTCGGCTTGGGCTTGCATCTGCTTTTTTGTTACCACCGTACCATCTGCATTAATCTGCTGAATATCGCGAACATCGGCAGTTAGATTTGTTTGCGCTGTCGCTACTTCAACCAGTCCTATGCAAAAGAAGATGGAAAGAAAGAATGATTGGGTTGTATGATTCATCGTTTTAACATTCTGATGCAGCATTCTGCAAATTTAAAGGCAATGGCGACGATGATAACAATACCACCCCATGTTTGATTGCCCCACATATAGATACCCATTCCAGCAAAGGCTCCAAGAATGAATATGGAGTTCAGGGTATTGCGGAGTTTAAAATACTTGTCTCTCATCGCGTTATTTTGTTAATAAATCAGTCAATGCGTTGAATATTTCATTTTTGCGATCAATTGTTCCTTGGCGGAATTTGCGCAAATTGCGATATACCTGTCCTTTCTTATTCAGTGCCTTTCGATCGCTAATTAGCTCTTCAGCAGTAGCACGGAAGCCATAATCAAGATGTTCCTCATAGCCAAAACTGATGCGCTCCATGGTAAGGTGAAGGTGATTATCTGTGCAATCAGCCAAAATGACATAGTTGAATTTGGAACGATCGAGCGATAAAGCTGTCCGCGAGAACAGCATCCACTCTTGATATCGGGCGGCA
Source organism: uncultured Prevotella sp. (assembly GCA_905234815.1). GTDB lineage: Bacteria > Bacteroidota > Bacteroidia > Bacteroidales > Bacteroidaceae > Prevotella. The sequence goes on from CAJOIX010000002.1 coordinate 18,773, forward strand.
ATCTGATGCTGTTGCTCATTTACCAGCTGTATTCCTGTCACCTCATCAGGGCGCTGGTTGTTGTCGGTTGCCTGCTGCTGAAGATATTTATACACTTTACCATAGATTTCATCTGCAGAAAGACCAGGCAAGTCGAGGTCAAGCGTAAAAACCACGCGGCCATCAATCTCTGGAATCTCCAAGTTGATAGGAGTTTCAGGAGTAAGAGGAGCAGACTGAGATGTTGTTTCCTCTACTGTTTTGGCGGAAAGTTTTTCAGGAGTTGTCCAGCCTCCCGTAGATGCTGCACGTGGTTGTTCATCGGCCTTAGGCGCAGGCTGCAAATTCTCGCTTTCTACAGACTGCCGGGCCTGCTGTTGTGCTACTGCGGCTGCGGCTTTCAATCGGGCTGCTTCAGCCTCTGCTTCCATGGCTTTTGCTTCCAGTTGGGCTTGTTCTGCAGCTTGTTTCTTGATTTTTTCTTCTTTTTTCTTATTGCTTTTGGCTGCCTTCTTTGCTTCTTTGATAGCTTTCTTGGCGGCAGCAACTTCACGCTGTGCTTTTTCCAAACGCTGCTGAGGAGTCAATTCGGTTTGAGATTGAGCTGATGCAGAAAGAGTTGCAAACAGCGCGAGAACAAAAAGAAATCGTTTCATAGCACCTATGATGTTAATTTTATTTGACAATTTATCTTTGCAAAGTTACGAAAAACGAGAGAAATACAAAAAGGAAAGCTCGCTTTTCTTTTCATTTCCGATTGTTAGCGTTTTCCCGAATGGTTAAGTCACAAAAAAATCGGCATTTATATAAATATAATTTGATTGAAGTTTGAGATTTTCTTCTCATTATTGTATCTTTGCATCCGTTTGAAATTTTTGTTAGAAAACATATCTATTAACTAATCAAATAAATTATTTCAACTCATGTTAGACAAATTCAAATTGAGCAAGTCGCTGCATATGGAAACTCCATTGCACCTTGAGAAGGCTGTGCATATGGCCAACGACCTCTCTCATCGCTTCAGCAATCGTCGATTCATCATGTTTCTGATTGCTATTGCACTTACCACACTTGTGTGGAATCTTCCTTCAACAGCCTTTGGTATCGACGGGTTAACTGTTGTTCACCAGCGCATCATCGCCATCTTCGTATTTGCCACGATTATGTGGATTACGGAATGTATTCCTGCCTGGGCTACATCGGTATCGTTGATTGCCATGTTGCTCTTTAGTGTGAGCGACAATGCCTTTCTGTTCCTTCGCGATGGTATTGACAAGGAGGCGCTACTGAACCACAAGGCACTGTTGGCAACATTTGCCGACCCCATAATTATCCTCTTCCTCGGTGGCTTTGTGCTGGCCATTGCAGCCATGAAATCCGGCCTGGATGCTGTTTTGGCTCGTGTATTGCTAAAACCTTTTGGCACTCGCAGTGAGGTGGTGCTCTTGGGATTCCTGCTCATCACAGGTCTCTTCTCCATGTTCCTCTCCAACACTGCAACGGCTGCCATGATGCTTACGTTCCTTGCTCCGGTGTTTAAGGCACTTCCTCCCGATGGAAAGGGTAGAGTTGCGCTCACTCTGGCCATTCCCGTAGCTGCCAATATCGGTGGTATGGGTACGCCCATCGGCACACCACCGAACATGATTGCCCTGAAATATCTCAATGATCCTGACGGACTCAACCTTGGCATTGGCTTTGGTCAGTGGATGGCGTTTATGTTGCCCCTCACCATTGTTCTGCTCCTGATTGGTTGGTGGTTGCTCATCACTTTCTTCCCCTTTAAGCAGAAGACCATCAATTTGGAAATTGAGGGCACAGTTCCTCACAACTGGCGTACAGTCGTGGTGGCCGTAACATTTGTGCTGACCGTATTCATGTGGCTGTTCGACTCTCTGATTGGCGTGAACGCGAACTCTGTAGCCATGTTCCCAATTGCTGTTTTTGCCCTGACGGGTGTGATTCGTGCTGACGATTTGCGCGACATCAACTGGTCGGTTATTTGGATGGTTGCTGGCGGTTTTGCCTTAGGCTTGGCCCTCAACAATTCCGGTCTGGCCGAATTGGCCATTGAGAGCATCCCATTTGGATCATGGTCGCCAGTGGTTATTCTGATTGTATCGGGATTGCTCTGCTACACACTTTCCAATTTTATCTCCAACACTGCAACGGCCGCACTTCTTGTGCCGATTCTCGTAGTCGCCTGCAAGGGTATGGGAGACAACATCAATGCCATTGGTGGCGTTTCTACCGTGCTGATAGGTATTGCTATTTCTGCTTCGGTGGCCATGTCGCTGCCCATCTCAACACCGCCGAATGCGATTGCTCACTCCACAGGACTGGTGAAGCAAAACGAGATGCTGAAAATTGGTCTCACAGTAGGTATTATCGGTCTGATTATCGGATACTCCACACTCTATTTCGTAGCACAGCTTGGCTGGATTTAAGACGATTGATCAAACTATTTTACACAAAAAACTCCTCGCAGCGCAACTTGGCTGCGAGGAGTTTTTTATTGTCTGTGAAATGGCTGTTTCCAATAGCTATGCTTTTGCCCTCCAATAGGATAGCTTTTACAACCTAAAAGCATAGCTTTTGAAGGCTAAAAGGATAGCTCTTGAATTTAGGGCCCCAAAGGGGTCATTCTTCAACGAGTGTGAACTTTGCAAATTTCAGCAATAATTGCTTGGTTCCTGCATTGCGGAATTCCACTGTAGCCTTGGTATTTTCACCTTCTCCCGTAACACTAAGAACGATTCCCATACCGAACCTGTCGTGAAGAATCTTATCATTGGGCTTGAGCGGCGCATTGGTCGAAGGTCGCTCTACCACAGGCGTGGATGGAATCGGCCGTAAGCGCGAAAAAGAGTGATTGGAACGGGAAGTGGAGAGATGAGCGTGGAGTGCGGACTGTGCCACAGGAGTCGTGTTCGCAGCGCTTTCAAAATACTGCCGATCCATATCTCGCAGAAACCGGCTTGGGGGATTCATGACCATTTGCCCGAATTGCCAACGCGACTGAGCATGAGTAAGATAGCAATGCTGTTCTGCGCGAGTGATGGCAACGTAGAGCAGGCGGCGTTCTTCCTCGAGTTGTGATAAAGAACCGGCGCTCAATGGACCCGGGAAGAGATTTTCTTCCAACCCGACAACGAAAACCACAGGAAACTCCAAACCCTTGGCCATGTGTATCGTCATCAGCGAAACCTGATTGTCTTGCTGTCCTTCTACTGTTTCTACGGCATCAACCGAAGTAAGCAGCGACACTTCCTGCAGATAGTTTTCAAGATAAATCTCCTGCAAGGCGTCTTCTTCCTCTTTACGCTCTACAAATTCTTGCATACTGTTGAGCATCTCATCGAGATTTTCCAATCGGGTGGCCATCTCGGGATCGCTGGCTGGTTGATATTCGGCGGTGATATTGATAAGAGCGAACAATTTCTGTGCAACAGCGTATGCCGATTCCCTCATGGCCACCTGTTGCAACTGCTCTACAACCTTCACAAATTCAGCTACACGCTTAGCGGCAGCAGGAGCAATAGACAATGAAGAAGCGCTTGAGTGGATAGCCTGCCACAGACTTATCTGCTTTTCCGCAGCAAACTGGCTGATTTTGATAAGCGTTGTAGCGCCGATGCCACGCGCGGGAAAGTTGATGATGCGACGTAAGGCTTCATCATCGTCAGCATTGACCAAAATCCGGAAATAAGCAATGATATCTTTGATCTCTTTGCGCTGGTAAAAGCCCGTTCCGCCATAGATGCGATAGGGGAGTGCACGTTTTTGAAATTCCTCTTCAAACACACGGCTTTGCGCATTGGTGCGGTAAAGAATAGCGAAATCGCCGAACTGGTATTGGTTTGTTCGGCGCATCTGCTGAATTTGTTTGCATACGTACATGGCCTCATCGCGGTCAGAGGCTGCAGCGTAAAGGTGAAGAGGACTGCCTTGAATGTTTTCGCTGTAAACATTTTTGTCTATCTGGTGCAGATTCTTCTTCATGAGCGAATTGGCTGCACCGACTATGCGTTGCGTAGATCTGTAGTTACGCTCCAACTTGAAGAGCTTGGCTTCAGGAAACTGGCGTTGGAATGTGAGTATGTTGTCAATCTTAGCTCCGCGAAAACCGTAAATGCTCTGGTAATCGTCGCCAACCACGCATACATTGTGATTCTTTCGCCGTAACATGAGCATAATTTGCTGCTGAACATAATTGGTATCCTGATACTCGTCAATGAGAATATGGTCGTACCGCTTCTCGTATTTTTCTCTCACCTCTGGATGGGTGTAGAACAGCTGGAACGTTTTCACCAGCAAATCGTCAAAATCCATAGCATTGGCCAACTGGCAACGCTGCTCATATAGGGCATAGATTCGCCCCAGTTGTTCCATCTGCTTTTTTCTATCCTGCTGGTAAAGATCGGGACTGGCAGCATATTGTTCAGCTGAAATCAATTGGTTCTTGGCCCAACTGATACGTGAGCATACTGCTGAGGGCTTGTAGGTCTTATCGTCAAGTGCCAATTCCTTTACGATTTGCTTCACAAGCGAACGAGAATCAGATTCATCGTAAATGGTGAAGTTTGAGCGATAACCAATGAGCCCTGCCTCAAAACGCAAAATACGGGCAAAGATGGAATGGAAGGTACCCATATCCAACCGAAGTGCATTGCTGTCGAGCATCGAAGCGATTCGCTCTTTCATCTCATTGGCGGCCTTGTTGGTAAAAGTCAGCGCAAGGATATTCCATGGATTAACCCCTTGCTCCACAAGGTATGCAATCTTGTAGGTCAACACACGGGTCTTGCCTGAACCTGCACCTGCCACCACTAATTGTGGCCCATCCGCATAAGTCACAGCTTCACGCTGTGCGGGATTAAGTGAAGATAAATCTATCATCGCTCTAAGCTCTAAAGTATCTGATTGGGAACGTCAGTTTGTATATCGAAAAATTATTTCATCCAGCGCATGATTTGTCGCTGCCGTTTCTGCATATAAGGACCGGGATTTTTAGATGAGTATCGGCGGGGATTGGGGAGTGTAGCAGCTATCAGCGCACTTTCGCTCCGATTGAGTTGATCGGCATCCTTGTGAAAGTGCTCGCGAGCCACGGCCTGGGCGCCATAAATGCCTGGCCCCATCTCTATGGAGTTGAGATATACCTCCATGATACGGTCTTTCGGCCAGAAAAGTTCTATGAGTACAGTAAAATACGCCTCCAAACCTTTTCTCACCCATGAACGGCCAGGCCAAAGAAACACGTTCTTGGCCGTCTGTTGAGAGATGGTACTTCCACCATGTATGCGTTTGCCTTTTTTATTATGTATGGCTGCCTTCTTTATGGCATCAAAATCAAAGCCGTGGTGCATATAGAAGCGTTGGTCTTCGCTTGCCACGACGGCGGAAGATAAGGCAGGCGAGATTTTATCAAGCGAGCGCCAGGAATGATGCCACGACAGGCTTTCGCCATCTTTCAACTGTTCTATGGTGCGAATCACCATCAATGGTGTGATCACAACTGGAATGAAGCGATACAACACCACAGCGCAAAGCGTACTAGCGAAGAAAAAAACAACTATTCGACGTATAATTTTCATAGATAAAAAAGGGGGACACATAGTATGAATGTGTCCCCTTTATGGTTGGGAATAGTAAAATTATTGAACAGATTCAGCGTAAGCAGAGTCAATCATTTCCTGACCTGCATAGAGATAAACTTCTACACGACGATTGGCTTGACGACCTGCTGAAGTAGCATTGTCGGCAACTGGCTCTTCGCTGCCTTTACCAACAACATACTTAAACTGACCTGCATTCACACCGCATGACTTCAAGAAGGTCACAACAGCCTGAGCTCTGTTGTTGCTCAGAGGTATGTTGATACCATCATTGCCGGTGGAGTCGGTGTGGCCATAGACATCTACGTACACATCAGGATGGGCTACAAGCACCTTTGAGAATTTGGCCAGTTCTGTCTTTGACTTGTCGTTCAGTGTAGCCTTATTAGATGCAAACAGGATACCTGTATCAAATGTAACTTTTACAGCTTTCAAGCCATTAGCGTCGGTAACTTCTTCCACTGTGGCATTTTGCACCTGGGCAGCAGCTTCGGCGGCCACCTTATCCATGCGCTTACCGATGATATTACCTGCGCCAGCACCTACTGCAGTACCAATAGCAGCACCAATGGCTGTGGCTTTAGAATCCTTGCCAATGATATTGCCAATTATTCCACCTACAACTGCACCAGCTGCGCCTCCAGCGATAGTACCTGTACCTTGCTTAGTCTGGCAACCAGTCAAAAGAAGTAAAGAAAGTGCAAAAGCACCAATTTTTTGAATGTTCATTTTAGTTGTTTTTTTTAGTTAGACAATTAGAAAATCATTTTGAATGATTTAGGTGCAAAAATATCTTTTTTTATTTTATCCTCCAAACTTTATGTATTAAATTTGGGAATAATTTGGAAAGAATGCGTAATTTTGCATAAAATAACTATTAGAAGCGACTCGCAATTCGCAGTTCGCAAAATCCACTTTCAAATATCATGGCATCAAAAATCTATATCTACACGCTCTCTTCTGCGCTTCACAAAGAGACATTAGTAAGCGAGAGAACAAAGAAGTTTTTAGATGGTTTGCAGATAGAGTACACTTTCTGCGGTAGTGATTTTTCTACTTATGGGTCAGCCGACTTGTCTCTTATCTATGTCTGCACGGGCGGTACAGAGAATCAATTTCTGCAGCTGTTCGTTCAATTGCAGAAACAAGCCTCTCATCCATTTTACCTGCTCACTTCAGGCGAGAGCAACTCACTGGCTGCTTCCATGGAGATATTATCATACCTTCATATCCATCATGTGAAGGGAGAGATTCTGCATGGCACGAGTTCGTATGTATCAAAACGAATTGCGGGGTTGGCTTCGGTAGAGGCTGGCAGAAAGCAGTTAAAAGGAATGCGTATAGGCATAATTGGCAACCCGTCCGATTGGTTGATCTCGAGCAATGTGGATTATGCTGCAATAGAAGAGCGCCTGGGTGTTAAATTTGTTCATGTTGATATTCATGAAGTGAACATATCTCAAGCAGCTAAAGACAATTCGCAGTCCACGCCATGTTCTGCAAACAATGTTTGTGACCCTACTTCGAAAGAAACCGAACTGGAAGAATATAGAAAGAAGGTATCTCCTTTGTGTAGCGGTGACGAAGCAGGTGTATTGCGCTCGTTGGATGGTGCCCTACAATTGTATTATGCTTTAAAAGACGTTGTAAATCGTTATGATCTTCAGGCATTTACAATACGCTGCTTTGATTTACTTACCACCTATCACAACACTGGATGTTTGGCCTTAGCCCGGCTGAATGAAGAAGGGATTGTGGCTGGCTGTGAAGGCGATGTGCCTACGCTTTTGTCAATGATTGTGAGTAAGGTTTTGACGGGAGTTTCGGGCTTCCAGGCAAATCCCGCGCAAATTAATGTAGAAAGTGGCGAAGTGCTGTTTGCGCATTGCACCATACCTTTTAATATGGTGGAGCGGTACGAACTTGACACCCATTTCGAATCATCGATAGGCGTTGGTATTCGAGGTTATATGGCAGAGGGGTTTGTTACCGTATTCAAGTTGTCGCCTTCGCTTGACCATTGTTTTATTGCTGAAGGACAATTAATGTGTAGCGGTAATGCTGAGAATCTATGCCGTACCCAACAACATATTCGTCTGAACCGTCCAGTCGATGCACAGTATTTCCTCAAAGAACCAATAGGTAATCATCATGTGATTATACCTGGGCACGTAAAGGAGCTTCTTGAGCAATTTTGTTGTACAGAATAAATCAAGGTATTTAGCTTCTCAACGAATAATAAACGACGATGATATCATGCATTATTTAACTTTTGCCACTGCACCCGCCCAATACTGGATGCAACTGCAAAAATCAAATGCTTAATTCATAATTAATGAAAAGAAATATAATTTTAGGCCTGTGGAAAGTGTTTGGCGGCTTTCTGTTAATGCTTTTGGCATTTTTTACAGCCATTTGGTTTGGTTGGATAGGCTATATGCCCGATATCGAGGATTTGCAGAATCCGATTAACCGCTTTGCTACGCAAATTATTTCGGAAGACGGTAAGGTATTGGGAACATGGAGTGTGGATAGAGAAAATCGTATTTGCATACCCTATTCCGACTTGTCACCCCATTTGGTGAAGGCTTTGGTTGCCACGGAAGATGAGCGCTTCTACGATCATTCCGGTGTTGACTTTATTGCTTTGGGACGTGCAATTGTGAAGCGTGGCATTTTCCAGCAAGCGAGTGCCGGCGGTGGTTCTACAATTACTCAGCAATTGGCCAAACAATTATATTCGGGTAAAGCCCATTCCACTTTGGAACGCCTCTTCCAGAAGCCGATTGAATGGGTGATAGCGGCAAAACTGGAACGCTACTATACTAAGGAAGAGATAATAGCTCTTTATTTGAATTATTTTGATTTCCTCCACAATGCTGTAGGCATAAAGTCAGCTGCGCGAACTTATTTCAATAAGGAGCCAAAGGATCTTTCACTCATAGAGAGTGCCACTCTGATAGGTTTGTGCAAGAATCCGTCACTATATAATCCTGTTCGCCATAACGAGCGCGCCAAGTCACGTCGGAATGTTGTACTACAGCAAATGGTGAAAGCCGGTTATCTATCTGAAAGTGTATATAAAACAGAAAGTGCCAAGCCTCTGACTCTCGATTTTCATCGTGTGGATCATAAAGACGGCTCAGCCACCTATTTCCGAGAGTTTCTCCGGTTATATATGACTGCCAAACGACCTGAGAGAAAGAACTATCCCGATTGGAACCAGACACAGTTCGTGTATGACTCAATCGCATGGGAAACAGACCCACTCTATGGTTGGTGCAATAAGAATCATAAACGCAACGGTGACCGCTATAACATCTACACAGATGGATTGAAGGTATATACGACCATCAATTCTCATATGCAGCAATATGCTGAGGAAGCAGTCGATGACCACGTAGCAAAGAGCCTGCAACCCAAGTTCTTTGCAGAAATGAAATATAAAAAGAATGCTCCTTACTCATCCGCACTAACGGATAAGGAAGTGCAACAAATACTCCATCGTGCAATGCGACAAAGTGAGCGTTACCGTGTACTGAAGCAAGACGGAGCCTCGGAACAGGAAATAGAGCGGTCGTTCAATACTCCGATTGAAATGACGGTATTTTCGTATAAAGGCGACAGAGATACGGTGATGACACCGATGGATTCTATCCGCTACTATAAAAAATACCTTCGTGCCGGTTTCATGAGTGTTGATGCCCAAACGGGTGGCGTGAAGGCCTATGTGGGTGGAGTTGACTTTACAAACTTCCAATATGATATGGTTTCACTTGGCCGCCGACAAATTGGTTCGACCATCAAACCGTTCCTATATGCAATGGCCATGGAGAATGGTTATACTCCTTGCGATGAAGTGCCAAATGTGCAAACTACGTACTATGTAGGTGGGCAACCCTGGACCCCACGCAATGGATCGAAGGCACGGTATGGGGAAATGGTCACGCTACTCTGGGGACTGGCACAATCGAACAACTGGGTATCGGCCTATCTAATGAACGCTTTGAATCCGTATCAGTTTGTAGAACTGCTACATGAATTTGGCATTTACAATCCCGATATTTTCCCATCGCTTGCTCTATGTCTTGGCCCCTGCGAAGTCTCAGTATCGGAAATGGCATCTGCTTACACGGCTTTCGCTAACAATGGTATTCGCTGTGCGCCACTCTACGTTACGCGAATTGAAGACGCTGAGGGGAATGTCGTGGCCCAATTCCAGCCCCGCATGAGTGAAGTAATTTCATCGGAAAGTGCTTATAAAATGTTGGAAGAATTGCAAGGTGTGATAAATGGTGGCACTGGTAGTCGTGTTCGCTATATGTACAACATACAAGGTGCGATAGGAGGAAAGACCGGCACGACCAATCGCAACTCCGATGCATGGTTTGTAGGATTTACGCCGACATTGGTGAGTGCTTGTTGGGTAGGAGGCGACGATCGCGATATTCACTTCGACTCAATGGCTTCGGGTCAGGGAGCAGCCGCTGCATTGCCCATCTGGGGTTTGTATATGCAAAAAGTACAGGCAGATACAAGCTTGCCTTATGGGCCACAAGCAAAGTTCAACGTGCCGTCCGACTTCAATGCGTGTGCTGGCTCACTGCATCATCAAACAGTTGACGAGCCGATTGCTGAGGATATTTTCGAATAAGTGACCTGTATCATGCGAACCATCTATCAGGTTTTCCCAAAAGAATCCATCAGTAAGCTGCCGCGTCTGCTATTCGATGGACCTATAACGATTATTGATACCCCCGATGCAATGCTGGAGGCCCTTAATATCTTACAAAAGGAACATAGGGTGGGAATCGATACTGAAACGCGTCCTTCGTTTAAAAAAGGCCAAAACCATCATGTCGGTTTGTTACAGATATCCACTCGGCAACAGGCATTTCTTTTCCGATTAAATCTACTGGGCTTTCCGCAACCCTTAGCAGATTTCTTAGAAAATGCAAATATAGAGAAGGTTGGTCTCTCACTTTCCGACGACTTCCTTCAATTACGCCGTCGCAAGGCTAAATTAACCCCCAAATGCATTGTTGAAATACAGGAATTAGCGAAACAATATGGCATTGACGATATGAGCCTACGAAAACTATGTGCAAATCTGTTGGGACGCTCACTTAGTAAACGACAACAACTGTCTAACTGGAACGCACCAGAACTGAACGAAGCTCAACAACGCTATGCCGCTACGGATGCATGGGTTTGTTTGCTATTGTGGGATCAGTTTAATGAATTAAAAAATAAGTCTTATCATTTTATAAAACATATACCAGAAAATGTTGAAACCAATCAGTTTGACGCTTAAACGCGGACGCGAAGAGAGCCTTCTGCGCCGCCACCCTTGGATTTTCTCAGGAGCTGTTCAACAAATAGACGGTGAAGCAAAAGAGGGCACACTGGTGCGCATATATAATTATAAGCATGAGTGTGTTGGCATTGGCCATATGGGCGGCGGAAGTATTGCTGTACGCATGCTAAGTTTTACTGATTGCGTTATCGACGATCAATTTTGGAGAGAACGGATTACAGCGGCTTATCAATTACGCCAAGCCCTGGGCCTTACTGAAAATACTCATACCACAGCTTACCGACTCATTCACGGTGAGGGCGACCAATTACCTGGTGTCATTGTAGATGTTTATGGAGCAACGGCCGTGATGCAAGCGCATAGCGTAGGTATGCACTTAGTTCGGGATGAGATTGCTCAGGCCATCGTAGATACTATTCCGCAAATAAAAAATGTCTATTATAAAAGCGAAGGCACATTGCCACGCCAATATCGTTCCGATGCCTGCGGCCGTTTGGTTGATGGCTATTTGATAGGTGATAGCGAAACTGTAGCTTGTTTGGAGAACGATATGACTTTTGAAGTTGATTGGGAACATGGTCAAAAGACAGGCTTCTTTGTTGATCAGAGAGACAATCGACAATTGCTGCGGCTGTTCTCCGCAGGAAAATCTGTTTTAAATATGTTCTGCTATACAGGCGGATTTTCAGTCAGCGCACTGAAAGGCGGTGCTATGCGCGTAGTATCGGTTGACAGCAGTGAACGAGCCATTGAGCAAACTCGCCGCAATGTGGACTTAAATTTTAGCGATAACTCGCGCCACTTGGCTATATGCGATGACGGATTTCAGTTCCTAAACAAAGATGAAGAACTGTATGATATTGTTGTTCTGGATCCGCCAGCCTTTGCTAAACATCGCGGTGCATTGCACAATGCATTGAAGGGTTACACCCGTCTGAATCTTTCTGGTATTAAACACGTAAAGAAAGGCGGACTACTCTTTACCTTTAGTTGTTCACAGGTGGTAACCAAGGAACATTTCCGCAATGCTGTGCTTGGTGCAGCAATGCAAGCTGGTCGATCGGCGCAGATTTTGTATCAATTACACCAACCAGCCGATCATCCTGTATCACTCTATCATCCTGAGGGTGAATACTTGAAAGGACTTGTAATACGGTTAGACTAACCCTCTAATGTAGCCGTAAGACTACATAGAAGCACTTCGCGGGTATTCGATGTGATGCGGTGATGATGACTTATGGTGTGTCCAATAAGCCAAAGGACTTCTCCCGCAGAATCAATCAAAATGTCTTGCTGATGACGAATCGTAGCAGGAACATGATGTTCAGCCAAATAGTCGTTTATCAATTTGCTGCCCTTCATTCCAATGGGTGTAAACCGCATCCCTGGCGAAATTTTTCTAATACTTACTGGAAAATGAATCGTGCCAGCATCTAAGGCTACACATGAGTGGGAATGTGGTATCACGAAGTTCTCTGTGTACGGCATACGCTGCATCGCAATTTTAGAAAGAGGCTTTTCCTCTTTTTTTATTAAGATAAGATGCGATTCATGCACTTGAAGGATATATTGCTCTGAATACCATTTTTTACCTTGCTGGGCTGGTAATTGTCTGAAAATACTTTTGGTAGTTGCCGATGTGAAACCGTATGATTTTAAAATGGAATAGAGCAACCATTCGGCCGAAGGCTCACGAAGTAGTGCAACAATGCCGATCTTTCCATCAACAAAAAGTCGATTACATTTCTCGCGGGTGATTTCTTGCAGCAAGGGAAGTTGCGATGAAAGGTTGGCTATTGTTTGCCGAATACCAGTTATGGCATTTTCCGACAAATTCTGGAAAAGTGGAAGCAATTCGTGCCGAATACCATTGCGGAGGATGTGGGTATCGGCATTCGTGGAATCTTCCATCCACCGCAATCCTTTCTCCTCTGCATAAGCACGCAACTGACTCTTTGTCAAATGGAGTAGGGGACGTACCACATTTCCTGCCTGTGCTTTAATGCCAGCCAATCCTTCTATGCCTGTTCCGCGCAGAAGATTGATGAAAAAAGTTTCAACTGCATCATCGGCATGAGTGCCGACGAAGATACAGTCGGCTTTCAGCTCAGTTCGAAGAGTTTCAAAATATTCGTAACGCTCTTGGCGAGCAGCCATTTCTATGCTGATATGCTGATTGGCAGCAAAGTCCTGTGTGTTGAAATGTTTCACCGTGAGCGGCACCTGCCACTCGGCACACAGTAGTCTACAAAATTGCTCATCACGATCAGATTCTTGACCGCGTAGATGAAAGTTACAATGGACGGCATGCAAACGAAATCCTTCATCAAGAAGGAGCCTCAGCAGCACCACACTATCGCAACCTCCAGAAAGCGCAATCAAGTGTAACTGACTCGTATTAATCTTCTCAATATCAGATAGATATTTATTCACCTTTTTGGAGTAACTTTTCTGCTTCACGAAGGTCGTCGGGGGTGTCAATACCTACCGTTTCTCGACTCACGGTCTGCACTTTTATCTTATAGCCATTCTGCAACCATCGCAACTGCTCCAGACTTTCGGCCAGCTCAAGCGAAGATTGTGGCAACTGGGTAACTGAGCGAAGTACTTCGGTCCGGTAGGCATATATTCCGATATGTTTCACAAAGGGGTAGTGATTCAACCATTGATTGCGATCCACACCTCTTACAAAAGGAATCACAGAGCGAGAGAAATAGAGGGCATATCCCAAATTGTCTGTCACAATCTTGGGCGAATTAGAGCTTTCGGCGGCACGGATAGAGGAGAAACGTACTGCCAATGTAGCAATCTGAGTCTGTGAATAATCGAAGGCTTCCAACAATCGTTCAATATGCTCGCGCTGCACAAAGGGTTCATCACCCTGAATATTGATAACCACATCGTACTGACCTCCAATTTTTTCCATAGCTTCTGCTATACGGTCAGTGCCGGATTTATGGTCAGCGCGCGTCATCACGACATCGCCGCCAAAGGCTTTTACTTTATCAAATATGCGTTCATCATCAGTTGCAACCACCACACGTGGCAACATCTCAAGAGCGCGTTCATATACATGTTGAATTATGGGTTTCCCTCCTAAGAGAGCCAGAGGTTTACCAGGAAAGCGAGTCGAGGCATAACGAGCGGGAATAATGGCTATTGGATTCATGAGTACAAAATAGATGTTTGATAATATGTGGCAAAGATAAGAAATGTTTCTTAATCAACAGGATTTTTCTTTTCTTTTATCACCTAAGCGTGTTACAATAAATCGCCCATTAGCTCGTTTAAATGGTATATGAAATTTAAAATTCCCGAATCGCTTTATGCTCATCTTCTGAGTAGCATGGCATTGTTTAGCTCAGCACAAGGACTAAATGTTGCAGTGTCAATACTGCGCAACAAAGTCGTTGCTGTGGTACTGGGTCCATGGGGCATGGGAATCATAGCGTTGTATAACACCGTGCTGCACCTGTTGCAACTGCTTACGAGTCTGGGGCTTTCTACCAGCGGTGTGCGCTACGTGGCCGAAACTGGAGATGTGAAGAAATTGCGCTCCTGGTCTTTGCTCACAGCCATTGCCGGCACGTTTCTTTGCCTTATTCTAAGTCCATGGCTCAGCGATTGGATCTTCGGCGATAGGAATCATGTGCGGGCTATTGCCTGCCTGGCCTCAGTAGTTGGTTTGACCACACTTGCCTGCAATGAGCAAGCATTACTGCGAGGAAAAGGAGAATTACGCGCTGTGGCTAAACAAAGTGTGTGGGGATGTATCTTAACAGCAGCAGTAACCATTCCTGTAATATTTATTTGGCGCGAGCGTGCCATTGTGCCTTCTATTGCTATAGCGGCACTAATGTCTTTCTGCACTGTGATTTGGTTCTCACTGAAATGTGTACCGTTGCAGGGCAGTATCTCTTGGAGTGCACTCCGGGGAGGCGGGGACTTACTTCGATTGGGTATGCTCTTTGTTGTGGCCAGCGTAATAGCTGCTGGTGGTGATTTGCTTGTGCGAACACTACTGAATCGTGAGGGTGCACTCACAGAAGTGGGCCTCTTCCATGCAGCCTACATGACAGTATTTTCGCTTGGCGGAATGTTTTTTGCGAGTCTTGAAAGTGACTACTATCCACAATTGTCAGCATTGAACATGCAGAGCGAGCAAGCCACAAAACTTATCAACAACCAGATAGAAGTGGCGTTGTTGTCTATTTCACCATTTATAGTATTAGGAATCCTTTCTTTGGATTGGATCATTCCATTACTGTTCAGCCAGAAATTCCTGCCAGCAACAGAATGTATGCAATTGATGTTGCTCGCTTTATATCTACGGGCATTGAAATTACCTTTGTCTTATATCCCTTTGGCACAAAATCGTGGCATCCATTATGTCCTGCTTGAAGGAGTCTATTATATTATGTTTGTATTCTTCGTTTGGCTGGGCTATGTCCATTTTGGCATCCTTGGTGCTGGATGTGGCGTCTTGCTCACGGCCGTAGCCGATTATTTATTACTCGCGGCCTATGCTTTTGTGGCCGATGGATATGCACTCCCACTGCGACAATGGTTAATGGGAATGGCTCAATTTTCGTTAGGAGTTGCCACTTTCTTCACATCAACAAAAAACCTCTGGATAGGATTGATTTTCTTTGCAATCAGTGTAGGCCTGTCACTACTCATTTTTACCCGTCGCTTGCGCCAACAATAAGCAGCACCAGTCTTGATTGCTCATACGGCATTCTTCGTTGAGGCCTAATGCTTGTGCGCGCTCAATGAGTAGAGGAATATCTGCCTCATAGAATCCGCTCAGGAGTATTTTTCCCTGAGGCTTCAGCAGCATTACAAACTGAGACATATCAGCAATGAGAATGTTTCGGTTTATATTGGCCATCACCAAATCAAACTTCTCGTCAACCTCTTTCAATATTTCTGAATCACCCAGCAAAACCCGGATGCTATCAGCCACGCCATTGAGTGTTGCATTGTGGCAGGTATTGGACACACTCCATTCGTCAATATCGTAAGCCACCACCTGCTCAGCTCCCAGTTTTGCAGCAGCTATGCTCAAGATGCCTGAACCACAACCAGCGTCCAGTACACTCGCGGGGGGAGTAGGAAATTTTGAGAGCTGTGTAAGCATCATCTGAGTGGTCTGATGTGTGCCCGTACCAAAGGCCTGACAAGCATCTATACCTATTTCTATTGTATGCGGCACTAAATCGGAAGGATGTTTTGCATCATAAATCAACATATCCTTACCGATTTCAATGGGCTCAAAACCTTCACTTTCCCAAGTTGCGTTCCAGTTCTGATTATCTGCCTGCTCACACTGATAGGTGATTTTCACATTTTCAATCGGGAAAGTATCCAAAACCTGTTTTAATTGTTCTTCGTTAAAATACTTTTCTTGCACAAAACCATGCAATGTCGAGCCCGATGGTTCAAAGGCTTCAAAACCGGCAGCCACCAACTCGCTGGCCAGAACATCGGACACAATCTCTTGCATGTCATTGCCACAAACAAACGAAAAAGTAAAAGAAAGATACTGCATAAACATATAATCATTGAACGCACAAAAATAGAAAAAATAGGGGAAATCCTACCATAGTTTAGGGAAATTCCTTATTTTTGCTTTGGCGTTCAATATAATTTTGCAACGTGAAATAAAGACTCTGGCTTATGAAAAAGATTCTCTCTTTATTAATTGCAGCAATGTGCTGTCTCTCCGTATCGGCTCAGACTGACGATATGTACTTCACCCCTAAGAAACTCTCCAAGGCAGAAAAAGCTGCTCAACTGGCAGCTAAAGAAGAAGCGCAGATGGTGGGGTCAGACCGCGACGTAGATGAATACAATCGACATGGGAAATACTGGAGTCACTACCAAAAAGTTGGTGCAGACTCGCTGGGCAATGATATCATTGAATTTTCAAGTGGCTCAGGTCTCTATCCAGATTCCGTATTGATTGATACCACTTATGTAGCAAAGGCTGACCAATCGCAGGAGAATGACTATATGTACTCGCGCCGTATGTCGCGCTTTGACGATTTTTATGTTCCTTGGGGTTCATTTGCATGGAGCTACTATCCTTGGTACGATGTCTATTACCCCTGGTACACTCCTTATGGCTACCGATACTTTGACCCTTGGCTCTATTCAGCGTGGTACGGCTATCCTTATTATGGATGGTATGGTCCATATCGTGGTTGGTATTCGCCATGGGGCTATTATGGTTGGTACGGTTATCCTTATTTCGGGTATGGCTATTATGGTTATTACGCCTACGCTCGTCCACATCGTCATTCATCAGGCTACACCACGAATAACTGGAGCTCTTCGCGCAGTGGAAGAACTTTCGGAGGACGCAGTGACAACAATCGTTCCTCGTTCCCGGCTCGACCTTCTACCTCTCAACAGCGTCAGCCGAATCGCTCCACATGGGGTGGTCAATCGCCAGCCAGCACATACACACCTTCGCGCAGCACTGGTTCCTTCGGTGGAATGCGCAGCGGCGGTGGCTTTGGTGGCGGAGGACATGTCAGCGGCGGCGGACGCTTTGGCGGACGGAGATAACTCACGCTCAACTATCCAGAAAATTAACACTTTGCAATTCTCAATTACAATATAATAAAGTAAACGTATTTTAGCACCTCACATCATTTTAATTTTTAAATTCTTACATTGAAAGGACTAACCGAGGTGTCTGCTAAATTCAATACTATATGAAAAAGACATTGATTTTATTGCTGGCTGCTGGACTCACAGTTCAGGGCTTGCACGCACAGGAGACTTATACCGATGCAACTATTGCATCGCAAGATCTGAACGGTACAGCCCGTTATGTGGGCATGGGTGGCGCAATGGATGCTCTCGGCGCCGATATTTCCACCATCAGTAGCAACCCTGCAGGTATTGGACTTTTTCGTTCAAACACTGCATCGCTCTCGCTGGGTGGCATCAGCCAACCATCGGGAGGTGACACAAAGATGAGTTTTGATCAAATTGGCTTGGTGTGGAGCACCCGACTGGCTGATAACTCTTTTGTGAACCTTGCGTTCAACTACCACAAAAATGCCAATTTTAATTCTAAACTCAATGCGGGAGGGGCATTAAGCAACTCGTCGCTCAACAAACTGACATACATTAAAGGCGATGCAGGCTATCTGTTCGATAATGATGGTAAAGAATACATCACCTGCACACGACTGGATGAATTGATTGCCGACAATGTGTTGCTCGAGTCGGACAATGTTTACCGCTTCAAGGAAGCTACAGGTTATCAGTATCTGCGCAAGCAGTCTGGCTATGTGGGGACATACGACTTCAATATCAGCGGAAACCTCAACAATCGTTTGTATCTTGGATTGACCATTGGCGTGTACGATCTGCACTATAATTCGACCACATCCTACAGTGAAACGCTTGAACCCAATGTCATGGGATTGACCAGTATGGACATTGTCGATGAACGCCATATAAGTGGCGTTGGCGCCGATATTAAGGCTGGTGTGATTTACCGCCCGATAGAGGGTTCTCCATTCCGTGTAGGACTTTCGCTGGCTTCACCTGTCTTCTACGACCTTGATTCTGAGAGTACGCTGGCTTCACCTGTCTTCTACGACCTTAATTCTTATAGCCAGACTTCGTTTGGACCAAAGTATGTACGGTCAGGTTATGAATACAAGGTTTATACTCCTTGGAAGGTTGGCTTAAGCGTTGGTCATACCATTGGCACCAATGTTGCACTGGGAGCTGTCTATGAATTTGCTGATTATAGTCATATCGACAATCGCATTGAAGACTGGGATTACTATGATGCCTCTTCAAAGGATGGTGATATGAACCGCCACACACGCGAAACACTTAAAGGAGTTTCCACACTGAAACTGGGTGCAGAAATCAAATTGATGCCGGAGTTGGCACTGCGCGTTGGCTACAACTATGTGTCGCCAATGTTCGACAAAAATGCTGCGAAAGGTGTCTATAAGAATGGTTCGCTCGTAGAGTCACCAGGCATATTCTATTCTTCAACGGCCGATTACACCAACTGGCTCGATACGCATCGCTTCACCTGTGGTCTGGGCTACACCATGAAGAAACTGACACTGGACGTGGCTTATCAGCACAGCCTTCAGAATGGTGAGTTCCACCCATTCATGAACTACTACGACGACCAGGCTCCCGATATGAACAACACAGCAGCCCTTGTCAATGTGAAGAACAAACGCAATCAGTTACTTTTCACCATTGGCTACAAATTCTAACTGCATACAGGTGAAAGAAAAAGCAATAAGACTAATTCTTCTAAAGAAGTGAACGAACATAATTGCTAAGAAAATAGGGGAGAGACGCATTTCGTTTCTCCCCCTTTTTATATCGGTTTATGATTTCGTGAGATTCCGCATTGACAGCGCAATACGCCTACGCTGGAGATCAACATCTATGACTTTCACCATAACCTGCTGATGAAGCCGGACCACGGCTGTAGGATCGTTCACATAGCGATCAGCCAACTGCGACACGTGCACCAATCCGTCTTGATGCACGCCTATATCTACAAAGGCTCCAAACTGTGTTATGTTGGTCACGATACCCGGCAAAATCATCCCCACCACGAGGTCTTCGATGGTGTGTACACGAGCATCAAATTCAAAGGTTTCAATCTCTTGGCGTGGGTCGCGCCCAGGCTTCTCCAGTTCGCTGAGAATATCATTCAGCGTAGGCAATCCCACTTCCGCGCTGACATAGCGGTCGGGCTGTATCTGTCGTCGCAGCGTTGCATCGGCTATGAGTGCACTGACGGTGCAATTCAAATCAGCAGCCATCTGTTCCACAAGTGCGTATCGTTCTGGGTGGACAGCTGAGCCATCAAGCGCATTCTCTCCTTCGCGGATACGTAGGAACCCGGCACATTGAAGAAAAGCTGCAGCCCCTAAACGGGGAACTTTCAAAAGCTCTTTCCTCGAGCGGAAAGGCCCATTTTCGTTTCGATAATCCACAATGTTCTTGGCCAATGCCGGTCCGAGCCCGCTCACATAGGTGAGGAGCGAAAGACTGGCCGTGTTAAGATCCACGCCAACGGTATTGACGCAGTGCTCTACAGTGCGGTCGAGACTTTTGCGCAATTTTACCTGGTCCACATCGTGCTGATATTGTCCCACACCGAGATTTTTCGCATCAATCTTCACAAGCTCGGATAGAGGATCCATCAGCCGGCGTCCGATACTGACGGCTCCGCGCACGGTAACATCTTCGTCAGGAAATTCGCGCCGGGCAATCTCCGAAACAGAGTAGATGGAGGCACCGTCTTCACTGACCACATACACAGGCAGCGCACGACCTGCAATCACCTCGTCTATAAACTCCTTCGTCTCGCGCGAGGCCGTGCCATTGCCAATAGCGATGGCTTCAGTGCGGTATTCATCAAGAAGAGTTTCTATCAGTATCGTGGACTGTCCGCGGTAGCGCTGGGGTGGGTGGGGGTAAATCACATCATGGTGCAGGAGTGCGCCTTGTTCGTCGAGACAGACAACTTTACAACCTGTTCGGAAACCTGGATCTATAGCGAGTATGCGCTTGCCGCCGAGTGGTGCGGCCAACAGGAGCTGCTGCAGGTTTTCCTGGAAGATGGCTATGGCAGATTCGTCGGCGCGTTGTTTGGAAAGGGAAGCGAACTCATTTTCGATGGACGGCTGAAGCAGGCGGCTGTAGGCATCTTCGCAGGCCTTACGGACAAGATCTTGACAAGCTCCTCTACCACGCACAAATTGTCGGCAAAGGCGCTCAATAGCACGCTCGTCATCCACTTCAATACTCACGCGCAGATACCCTTCAGCCTCACCGCGACGCATAGCCAACAATCGATTAGCTGCTATACGATTAAGCGATTCTTCTACGTGGAAGTAAGCACGATACTTGGCCGCCTCAGCAGTGTCTTGTTTCGACTTCACAACGCTGGAATGAACAACTGCGAAGCGCTCAAACTGATGCCGTAGCTGCTGACGCGACTCTGGGTTCTCACTGATTTGCTCGGCAAGGATATCAAGTGCGCCGAGCAACGCATCCTGCGCTGTGGGAACCTCTTCGTTAACGTAGATGCGGGCTGCTTTTTCGGGGTTGGGCTCACGCTGCAGCATGATGAGCGCAGCCAGCGGCTCGAGTCCTCTTTCTCGTGCAGTTTGGGCACGAGTGCGGCGACGTGGCTTGTAGGGCAGATAGAGGTCTTCCAGCGCAGCAGCATCCCAACAATCGGCAATTTGCTGCTGTAGAGCCTCGGTGAGCTGTCCCTGCTCACCGATGGTATGAACGATATGCTCCTTGCGCTTACTGATTTCCTTAAAATGCTCGAGCGCATCACTTATCTGGCCGATTTGCACTTCATCGAGCGAAGCGGTGTGTTCTTTGCGGTAGCGAGCAATAAAAGGAATGGTACACCCTTGCTCTAAAAGGGCAACCGTAGCGCGGACAGACTTTTCGTTAATCCCTGTCTGTGCCGCTATGAGAGAAATGTACATTGCAATGATTTAAATTGATAATTCTTTTGCAAATGTACGTTTTTAGTTTCACACAGATAAAGAAAGTTATCAACAAATTAACCCATCTTTGAAAAACCCCGTTTTACCTCCGCTTTCGGCAGCTCTTAACCCCCCGGTTTCTAAAAGCTATGCTTTTGCCTTCCAATAGCTATCCTTTTGCACGCTAAGAGCTATGCTTTGGGAGTCCGAAAGCATAGCTTTTGAAAAAGAAAAGTTAAGTTGTTGTTTTTCAAGCACTTGAAATTTTAATTTTTCGTCTGCATCGAGTCAGGGGAACGGGGCGGTTTTTCATCTTCCATATCTGCCTGGATTTGCGAATTTAGGTGATTGCAGTCTTAATTCTGATATTTTTAATTCTCACATTTTTTAATTCTTAATTTTTGTTGTACCTTCGCAGCGATAAACCTTAAAATCAATTTGTATATGATTCAAATCACTTTCCCCGACGGCTCTGTTCGCTCGTATGAACAGGGAGTGACGGGACTTCAAATCGCCGAGAGTATCTCGCCCGCTCTTGCCCGCAACGTTGTATCTTGCGGAGTGAATGGCGAAACCGTTGAACTCAATCGCCCCATTTTGTCAGACGCAACGATAGCCCTCTATCGCTTCGAAGATGAAGAAGGTAAGCACACCTTCTGGCATACCAGTGCCCACCTGCTGGCCGAAGCCCTGCAGGAACTCTATCCAGGCATACAGTTTGGATTCGGACCTGCCGTAGAAAATGGATTCTTCTACGATGTGATGCCGCCCGAAGGAACTGCCATCAGCGAAAACGACTTCCCAAAAATCGAAGCCAAAATGATGGAACTAGCTCGACGTGACGAACCTGTGGTGCGTCACGAAATAGCCAAAGCTGATGCGCTGAAAGCCTTCCAGGCCGATGGGCAAACCTATAAGTGCGAACACATAGAGCAAGACCTTGAAGACGGCAGTATCACTACCTACACCCAGGGTGCCTTTACCGACCTTTGCCGTGGACCACACCTGGTTTCTACAGGACTCATCAAGGCCATCAAGATAACCTCCGTGGCTGGAGCATTCTGGCGTGGTGACGCCAAGCGCGAACAGATGACACGTATCTACGGCATCTCCTTCCCAAAGAAGAAAATGCTCGACGAATATCTCGTCATGCTTGAAGAAGCCAAAAAGCGCGACCACCGCAAGATTGGTAAGGAAATGGAACTCTTCATGTTCTCCGACCGCGTAGGTAAAGGACTCCCCATTTGGCTTCCCAAAGGCACAGAACTTCGGCTCCGCCTACAAGATATGCTCCGCAAAATACAGAAGCGGTTCGGCTATCAGGAAGTTATCACACCACACATCGGTGGCAAGAATCTCTACATCACTTCCGGCCACTATGCCCACTACGGAAAAGACTCCTTCCAGCCCATACACACACCCGAGGAGGACGAGGAATATATGCTCAAACCTATGAACTGCCCTCACCACTGTGAAGTATTTGCATGGAAACCGCGCTCGTATAAAGAGCTGCCGTTGCGCATAGCAGAGTTTGGCACCGTTTATCGCTATGAAAAGAGCGGTGAGCTCCATGGCCTCACCCGCGTGCGTTCCTTTACTCAAGACGATGCACACATCTTCTGTCGTCCCGACCAGGTGAAAGGAGAGTTCCTTCGAGTGATGGATATTATACAAGCAGTGTTCACCATATTTAACTTTGAAAATGTGGAAGCACAAATTTCACTGCGCGACCCCAACGACCACGAAAAATACATCGGCAGCGATGAGGTATGGGCGGAGAGCGAAAAAGCCATCATTGATGCCTGCCGAGAGAAAGGACTCGACGCTAAGATAGAATACGGCGAAGCTGCGTTCTACGGTCCTAAGCTCGACTTCATGGTGAAAGATGCCATCGGCCGTCGTTGGCAGTTAGGAACCATACAGGTGGACTACAACCTGCCTAAGCGCTTCCAACTGGAATACACCGCCGAAGACAATACCAAGCAGACACCTGTCATGGTGCACCGAGCACCTTTCGGTTCAATGGAACGCTTCACTGCCGTACTGATTGAACACACCGCCGGACACTTCCCCCTCTGGCTCACACCCGACCAGGTGGCAATCCTGCCCATCTCGGAAAAATTCAACGACTATGCACATGAAGTATGTCGCTATTTCGACGAGAACGGAGTGCGTGCGCAAGTGGACGACCGCAACGAAAAAATCGGACGCAAAATTCGCGATAATGAGCTGAAGCGCGTGCCCTATATGGTTATCGTGGGTGAGCAAGAAGCCCAGGAAGGCCTCGTCAGCATGCGTAAACAAGGCGGTGGCGAACAGGCACAGATGAAGAAAGAAGAATTTGTGGCACGAATTCAAGAAGAAGTGGCACAAATGCTTGAAGCCACCAATATCAAACCACAAGAATAAATCCTGTGAGCGATCACTATCTCACAATCGGCCGCGAGGTGGGAGAGGGCTTTTACAGCGAAAAGCGCAGTAAGTTTCTCGCCTTTGCCCACCACGTGGATACTATTGAAGAGGTAAAAACAATTGTGGCGGGCTATCGGAAACGTTTTTTCGATGCCCGCCACGTTTGTTATGCCTATATGCTTGGCCATGACCGGTCGCTATTCCGTGCCAACGACGACGGAGAACCTTCATCTACCGCAGGAAAACCGATTCTTGGACAAATCAATTCGCGCGGCCTGACCAACGTTCTTATTATCGTGGTACGATACTATGGCGGTGTCAATCTCGGAACAGGCGGACTCATTGTGGCCTACCGCGCTGCAGCGGCTGATGCGCTCGACCATGCCCAGATAGAGGAACGCACCATTGAATTCATACTGACCCACACGTTTCCCTATGAGGAAATGAACCGAGTGATGAACACGGCCAAGGAGCTCGCCGCACGCATTGTCAGTCAAAAATTTGACAACACCTGTGAGATAACACTCGCCGTGCCACAATCAAAACGAGAAGAACTCATCAATCGGCTCAAGTCCCTTTGATATTTTTGAAGAAATTTCTCGCTCTGTAGCCTCTGACATTTTGCGTTTTGGCGACTATAATAATTCGTTAAAATTCACGACGTTAACCGATAATAATTTGCTTAAATTGTTGGCACGTTCCTAATCAGAACGGATAGCCAATAGCCAAGTGTATGGACTGGGCATCGCGGAACGAAGGAATGTTGAAATAGCCGCTCTTGCTGGTCGAATACGGTAAATGAAGTCCCCAACCCCAATCCAGACGCACCACAAAATAGTCTAAGTCATAGCGCAGACCAAGGCCGGTACCTGTAGCCATTTGCCGCGGCAGATTCTTTAGGCGGAACTTGGCTCCTTCGCGGTAGTCGTCAGAGTGAATGCCCCATACGTTACCCGCATCTATGAAGGCTGCGCCATAGAGATTTCCCCAAAGCGGGAAACGATACTCAAGGTTGAAAAGCAATTTCATATCGCCCGTCTGATCCATATACGACAGCTGCTCGTTGGGAGCCACATAGTTGCCAGGACCTATGGAACGGATATTAAATGCACGGATGGAATTTGCTCCGCCCACATAGAACTGCTCATTATAGGGTGCTACTGTCGAATTGCCAAAGGCATAGAGTATGCCTGCAGCAGTATGGGCCACAAGCGAAGATTTTGCAGTGAGCAACCATGTTTTTCTAAAGTCGGTCTCCACCTTCAAGAATTGTGCAAAGGGATTTTTAAACATGGTTTTCTCTTTCTCAGAAAACTTCTTTCCCGCAGCGAGATAGCCCACCGAAAGAATGTTACCTGCCTCGCTCACTGATGTGCGCCAATAGACAGGATGACGATACGACGAAGGACTCGTTAGCGTATAGGTATAGCGCATCTTGGGGATAAACTGGTCGCGCATGGAGATGTCTAAATAGGGGTTTTCTGCACGCAGGCGGCGAAACTCTTCGGTTTCGCTGGCCATACGATCGTACTGAACAGAAAGAGGAGTGAATTCGTGGATAGACCGCTCGGAGAGTTGAAAACGATAGGTCCATTCGCCAGAAATGATATGGCGTTTGAAGTAACTTCCGCGGTTCTGCACATTGGTAGAAAGGCTCAATATGGTGGAAGGTGTAGTAAAGAACCGCTTTCGCAGACGAATTCCGGGAAGGAGCAAACGCGGATACTCTACCGATGCACTCACACCATATTCATACGTATTGACGCGCGATGAGGTATTCTGATGTTTATGGCCTGTTTGCCATTCATAGTTGCCCCAGACATCGAGTGTGAGCGTTTCACCGCCACGGAACGCGTTACGCTTGTTAAAACCTAAAACAAGTCCCGGACCATACAAGCCATTTGTTTTACCCTTCAAATTGGACTCAATGTAGAAATCATAGCGCTTGTCAAACACGCAATTCAATTGCAAATCGAGCGTGCCTATAGTTGAGACCGTATCACTGGGTATAAATTTAAAATCAATCATCGAGAAGAGCCCTGTGGCAGAGAGTTTATTCATCGATTCCAAATAGTTATCGTAAGAATAAAGTGAACCACTGCGCAGTTTCAAATCGCGCATAATTACCCGCGAACGAATAGGAGAGCGGCGACCAGTATAATGCACTGTAAACCGACGTCGGGAGAGGGAATCGGTGAGCCGCTCCATCATCCGCTTGCGCAGATTTACATCAATCTTTCCAATCTTCCATTGTCGCATGGCCACATCGGGTACGCCATCAGTCATTTGCAGCCACAGCAGCACTTTTCCTGGTGTAGTAAGCGTATCTGCCAAATATGATGAGTATGAAGGGCTGTAGTGGTAATAACCATTGTTGCGCAACAGCAGCGCGATGCGATTGCGTTCCGCTTCCAGGTTGGCAGCACTGAAAGGATCGTTTTTGTGAATAAGAGTTTCCGATGCTTTCGAGTTAATCAAGCTATCGGCATTAGCAGGGAAATTGACATAAGCCAGCGAGTCGATGGTAAACAGCTGCCCCATCCTGACGGTATAAGCAATTTTTGCCTTTCGCTCATTGCGCATCGGCACTTCTTTGTGGTCAACCTGCCCATGAAAGTAGCCATTTTCAACCAATACTTCCTCGGCTACTGATTCACGCAAAGGTGCACCAACCTGACTTAAGAGCAACGGTTGCTTGGCAAATGTCTTATTCAGCCATTTCCCTACAGTTGTTTTTGAACCGGAAAATGCGTTCCATGCCCACAAACGGAAAGGAAAGGGAGAACGATAGTACGAACTGCCGAAGAGCGAACCGCTCGGTGCCGTGGCCAAAGCGGCCTCTATCTCTTCCATAGTTGAAGTGGCATGAGCACTTTGCTCGTAATCCTGAAAGTCAATAGGCTTTAAACCCACATAGAGTTGCTCGCCAGCGGGCAGATTGCTTGTAGAAGAGCAACTGCTCACGAGGAAAATGACTGTGATATATAGCGATAAGAAATATCTTAACTTCATGTTCAATATGGTTTATACCCGACAAAAATAGTAAAAATACATCTAATAAAATTTAAATAACCGTATTTTCTATATCATTGGTTTCCTCATTCTGAGATTTTTTACTACTTTTGAAAACCAAAATCGGCATTGCCGGTTGAATAATTCAAGAACGCACAAGATGACCTTTGCATCACCATACTACTTTTTTGCACTCATTCCGCTTGTCATATACATCTGCTGGTATTGCGTTGTAGGGTATAAAAAGCATTCCGCACTTGTTTATAGCGACATTGTGGCATTCCGCAAATTGCCCCGGAGTTTGCGCCAGCGGTTGATTCATCTGCCTTTTATGCTTTGGGTGGCAGCCTATGCGCTGGCTGTCGTTGCACTTGCAAGGCCTCAATCGCGCACTGCCTGGAGCGAACGTGAGACGGAAGGTATTGATATCATGCTGGCCATGGATGTCTCCACTTCCATGCTTGCTGAAGATTTGCGCCCCAATCGTCTGGAAGCAGCAAAAGAAGTGGCCCTTAACTTCATTGCAGACCGGCCAAACGATAATATCGGTTTGACCGTATTTGCCGGAGAAGCTTTCACACAATGCCCGCTGACTACCGACCACACCTCGCTGCTTAACCTGCTGCAAGCAGTGAAAAGCGATATCGCCTACAACGGACTTATTGAAGACGGGACCGCAATAGGTATGGGTATTGCCAACGCCATCAATCGGCTGAAAACATCCAAGACAAAAAGTAAAATTATCATTCTTCTGACCGATGGTAGTAATAATCGTGGTGACATATCGCCCATGACTGCTACCGAGATTGCCAAAAGTCTCGGAATACGCATCTATACCATTGGCGTTGGTACGAATGGAACTGCCCCATATCCCATGCAAGTAGGCGGGACGATACAATATGTGAATATGCCTGTTGAGATAGACCAAAAGACGCTCGCGCAAATTGCAGCAGCCACCGATGCTAACTTCTATCGTGCCACAAACAACAAAGAACTGGCAGAAATCTATTCGGCTATTGACAAATTGGAAAAATCAAAGTTAAGTGTGAGCAGTTTCTCCAAATTACACGAACGCTACCAATTGTTTGCCGCTCTGGCCGCACTGTGCCTGCTTTTACAATTGCTGTTGGGTATGACCATTTTTAAACATTTGCCATGAGATTTGAAAATCCGATATTTCTTTGGTTGCTTTGTGCATTACCACTTCTGCTCCTGATACGCTTCTATCTCTGGCGGCACCAGCAAACACTGATGCGTAGGCTGGGGGAGTGGTCACTACTGAAAAAACTAATTCCCGACCGCTCTGGCCGCCGACAACTGACCAAATTCATCCTTCTGCTTTCTGCAATGGCGTGTCTTATCATTGCACTGGCACGACCACAAATGGGCAGCAAAATATCTAAAGATAAGCGTCAGGGAATTGAGGTGATGATTTGTCTGGATATCAGCAACTCCATGCGTGCCACGGATGTGAGTCCATCGCGCTTGGAAAAAAGCAAATTGCTGGTTGAAAACTTGGTTGATCACTTCCAGAACGACCGTATCGGATTAGTGGTTTTTGCAGGCGATGCCTTTGTGCAACTGCCCATCACTGCTGATCACGTTTCAGCAAAGATGTTCCTCAATAGTGTAGATCCATCGCTTATTACCACCCAAGGCACAGACATTGCTGCCGCAATTAAATTGTCCGCTAACACTTTCTCGCAAAATAAGCCCATAGGAAAGGCTATTGTGCTTATTACTGATGGCGAAGACCACGAAGGAGGTGCAGCCGAGGCAGCACGCGATGCACACAAAAAAGGTATCAATGTCTATATCTTAGGTGTCGGTACAAATACTGGGGCACCTGTTCCTGATGGAGCTGGCGGTTATTTGACCTCGCAGGAGGGACAGACGGTTGTGTCGAGCCTGAACGAAGATATGTGTAAAGAAGTTGCTCAAGCCGGTAAGGGAACATATATACACGTAACCAACACCAGTGCTGCACAACAAAGCATCAATCATGAACTCACGCGTCTGGAACAAGGTGAAATAGACAGCGTTATCTATAGCGAATACGACGAACAGTATCAGACGTTCATAATACTTGCACTGATTCTGTTGTTAACCGATGCCTCCATCTTGAATGTGAAGAACCCGCATTTGCAGCGCATCAATATACTCCGACGAAAGAAAAAGGCTGACAATGAAAAATAAATTACTACTCTTACTTCTTTTTGCATGCTTCTTACCACTCGCTACCTGTGCACAAGCTGACAGGAAATACATACGCAATGGAAACAAACAGTTTCATCAAAAAGAATTCAATCAGGCAGAGCAATTCTATCGTCAGGCTTTGGCGGTAAATGCCAATAACGCTGTGGCGCACTACAATCTGGGCTGCGCGCTGCTCATGCAGCAAAAAGATTCGCTGGCTGCACAACAATTTGAGCGGGCGGGAAAGATGTCAACAGACAAAAATCGACGAGCCATGGCTTACCATAATCTGGGCGTACTGCTACAAACCCACCAGCAATATGGCCAAGCCATAGAAGCATATAAAGAGAGTCTGCGAGCTAATCCTGACGACAATGAGACCCGCTACAATCTGGCGCTCTGCCAGAAACTGCAGAAAAAACAACCTCAAAATCAGCAAAAGCAGCAACAAAGCCAACAGCAGAAAAAAAATCAACAAAATCAGCAACAGGAAAACAAAGACCAGCAACAGAATAAAAATAATCCTAACGAGCAGGACAATAATCAAAAAGATAACAGTCAACCTGAGCAAATGAGCAAAGAGAATGCAGAACAAATGCTCAATGCGGTGTTGCAAAAGGAAAAACGCACCAAAGAGAAGGTGGATAAAGCCATGAAAGCAGGTAGCCGTAAGCGCTTAGAAAAGAACTGGTAAAGTATCAACAAGACAATGGGTTTCAAAAAATACATTCTTATCGTTTCACTCTTGTTGTTGACGGTGATGGCAGCAGAAGCGCAATCCATCAGCGCTTCTGCACCAGCGCACGTGGCAACAGGGGAAAACTTCCGACTCTCTTATACGGTTAATTCGCAAGATGTTGAAGGATTTAGAGCTGCTTCCATCCCTGCAGGACTGGAAGTTGTGGCTGGGCCATACACCTCTAGCCAATCGAACTTTCAAATCATTAACGGACATACATCATCGTCGAAGACCATCACTTATACATACACCATCTATGCAGAGAAAGCAGGCACATACACTATTCCTGCTGCCCATGCCACGGTAGAAGGAAAACGCATACAATCAAATCAGGTAAAGGTAATAGTATCAGGTAGCAATGTTCCTGCACATTCCAATGCGCCCAAGATGCACGATGAAGATCAGGCTTATGTACCTGCAGGTAACGAACTGTTTATAAAAGTCTCAGCCAACAAAGCCCGCGTCTATGAACAAGAGCCAGTATTGCTCACCTATAAAGTTTATACTACCCAGCAACTGACCCAATTGGAGGGGAAAATGCCAGATTTAAAGGGATTCCATACTCAGGAAATGCCCCTCCCACAACAGAAGCAGTTTCATGTAGAAACTCTCAAAGGACGCAAATACAACTGTGTGACATGGAGCCAATACGTGCTGTTTCCACAGATGACAGGTAAAATTGAAGTTCCAGCCATCACCTACAAGGGTATAGTGATACAACCACTGAAATCGGTGGATCCTTTTGAAGCTTTTTTCAATGGTGGCTCAGGCTACAGGGAAGTGAAAAAGACAATCGTAGCGCCAGCCATAACTCTGCAAGTAGACCCCCTTCCTAAACGGCCTGACAATTTTTCCGGAGGAGTAGGGAAATTTGACATTACGACCAAAGCAGATCAAACAACGGTAAAGACAGGCGATGCCTTCCATCTCTATGTCACAGTGAGTGGGACGGGCAATCTCAAACTGCTAAAACAACCAACAATCCAGTTCCCGACATCTTTTGATGTTTATGATCCCAAGACAACAGATCAAAGTCAACTTACGGCCAATGGAGTAGAAGGAGCTGTGATATACGAATTTATTGCCATTCCCAACACACCAGGCAAGTTTACCATTCCTGCTGTCGAGTTCACATATTTCGACACTCAAATAAAACAATACGTTACTAAACGCACAAATCCTATAGATATAGAAGTGCAAAAAGGGAAAGGTAAGGCTGGCGTTGTAGCACAATTTGCGGAAAAAGACAAAGACATTCGCCCGCTAAAAATGGACGATGACGACAAAGAGACTCATTTCTTTGCTTCCAGCCAACATTTTATTGCTTTATTTTCTTTGACTGTTTGTTTCCTGCTCTTGGTTGTTATCTTGCGCCGGCGTGCACAACTCAATGCAGATTTGGTCCGTACACGCAACAAAAAAGCCACTCGCATTGCCCATAAACGCCTGCAAAAAGCAGTCCGATTGATGAAGACCGGCCAGTCTGATGCTTTCTTCGACGAAGTGCTACGCGCATTGTGGGCCTTCGTGGGTTTCAAACTGAACATACCCATGCAAGACCTCTCGCGTGAAAATGTTGCTGAAAAACTGAAGGAGCAGAATTTGAACGAACAGCTCATTAACAATTATATAGCCGCCATTGACGAATGTGAGTTCATGCGGTATGCCCCAGACGATGTGGAAGGAAATATGAAGCAAACTCTTGAAAAGGCTCTTCAATCAATCGAAGAGATTGAAGATAACATCAAAACCCCACATCGTTACTGGTTTTGGCGCAATTTGGTGCTCCTTGCTATATGTTTTACAACACTCAGCCTGCAGGCTAAAGATAAACAAACTGCTGATAGCCTTTTCATGCAAGGAAACTACCAGCAGTCTATTGCAATCTACGAGCAACTACTGCACGACTCTCATCCCTCATCTCTCACTTCGGATCTCTACTACAACTTAGGCTGTGCCTATTATCGCACAAACGATATGGAGCACGCAGTCGAGATGTTTGATCACGCATTAAAACTAAATCCGGCCGATACTGATACACGGTTCAACCTTCAGTTGGCACGCAGCAAAGCTGGTGGGAAATATACAGAGGAATCTCATCTTTTCTTCGTCACATGGTATCAGGAATTGGTGTATCTTTTCAGTGTCGATACCTGGGCAGTCATCGGAACAATAGCTTTGCTACTATTCTTCTGCGCCTCGCTACTTTTCCTGTTTACATACCGCCTCCTGTGGCGACGAATAGGATTCTATTCTGCCATTGGAATGTTGATACTCTTTATTCTAAGCCATATTTTTGCATATCAGCAGCAACAACAAATCAACAATGAAAAGACACACATTACTTTACAGAAATCAACAAAATGAATACAAAGAATATACGAATAGAGGATTATAACTACCCGTTACCCGACGAGCGAATAGCCAAGTATCCGCTTCAACAGCGCGATCACAGCAAACTCTTGGTGTATCAGCATGGGCAGGTGAGTGAAGACCACTTCTTCAATCTGCCCAACTATATACCAACAGGCACACTCATGGTATTTAACAATACACGAGTGATTCAAGCACGGCTCCATTTTCAAAAAAGTACGGGAGCACAGATTGAAGTATTTCTACTGGAACCAGCGCTACCAGCCGACTATGAACAGATATTCCAAACTCGTGGATCATGCGATTGGGTCTGCATGATTGGCAATCTAAAAAAATGGAAAGAAGGCTCGATACAGCTACAATTAGGTGAAATATCAATACAAGCCACAAGGGTAGGGGAGCGCGGCACAGGTATTCAGGTGCACTTTAAGTGGGAACCGAAATCGCTATCGTTCGCTGAAATCATTGACCGAGCAGGGGAACTGCCTATTCCTCCTTATCTCAATCGGCAAACTGAACAAAGTGATTTAACTACATATCAAACTGTTTACAGTAAAATTAAAGGTTCTGTGGCAGCACCTACAGCTGGGCTGCATTTCACTGAAAGTGTTTTGCAATCAGTTCATAAAAAAGGTATTGATATTGAAGAAGTTACACTACACGTTGGTGCGGGTACTTTTAAACCTGTCAAATCAGAAGAAATTGCCGATCACGATATGCACACGGAATATTTTGCCGTGAAACTTTCAACCATCGACGCTTTGCTCAACCATGAAGCCAAGGCTTTAGCCGTGGGCACCACCAGCGTAAGGACACTTGAAAGTCTTTACTATATTGGCCTGCAGTTGCGCAAAAATAGCCCTGATGCACTTCACGTAAGACAATGGTTACCTTACGAAAACAACGAAGAAATAACTCCCATAAATGCACTCATTACCATCAAAGAGTATTTGGAAAAGAACCATCTATCTGTGCTACATGCAAGCACCCAGATTATCATCGCCCCTGGATATGATTACAAGATTGTAAAGGCAATGGTTACTAATTTCCACCAACCTAAAAGCACACTACTTTTGCTGGTAAGTGCCTTTGTAAAAGGTGACTGGAAAACCATCTATCAGTACGCTTTACAACATCAATTCCGTTTTTTGTCCTACGGAGACAGCAGTATCCTCATTCCTTAAAATAGTTTCACTAATTCACATTTTTTATTTATCATGGAAAAAACACTCGTTCTTCTCAAGCCCAGCTGCGTGCAACGCAATCTCATGGGCGAAATCATAACCCGTTTTGAACGTCGCGGACTGCGTATTGCCGGTCTAAAAATGATGCAGCTCGACCTGCCCATTCTCAAGGAGCATTATGCCCATCTGGCAAATAAGCCCTTTTTCCCAACTCTAGCAGCATCAATGATGGCATCGCCTGTTGTAGCCCTGGCCATTGAAGGCATTGATGCCGTGCAAGTGGTACGCACCATGACTGGCGCTACCAATGGACGTGCCGCAGCACCTGGAACCATTCGTGGTGATTTCTCTATGAGTAATCAACAAAACATTGTCCACGCTTCAGACTCACCTGAAAACGCACTCATCGAACTGAAACGCTTCTTCCGCGATGAAGAAATCTTTGACTACGAAGCCGGACAACATGCATTTGTCTATGGTTCCGATGAGAAATAATTTTCTAAATGCCGCATTCTTCTTCGTTTGTCTATTGGCGAGTATTATTCAAGCCAAGGGACAAACGAAAGAAGAACTGCGCGCATCACTCAAACAAGCCACCGAACGTCTGGCTTTCCATCCAGATTCTGTGGAACTACGCTTGGAAAAAGCTTCGTTCAACATGTTACTGGAGCAATACAATTACGCTAAAGAAGAGTACGATTATCTGCTTCAACGGAATCCTAATCTTTTTGCAGCACACTTTTTTCGCGCCTATGCAAACGAGAAAATGGGACGTTATTCATTTGCTCGAATCGACTATGAGCAAGCCATTATGCTGCAACCCGATCATTTTGAAGCCAAACTTGGATTGGCTATTCTTCTTAACAAGATGAAACATTATACCGAAGCTATGGACCGAATCAACCAGCTTCTGCAGCAATATCCTGAAAAAGCCGAAGCATATGCTACACGCGCCGGCTTTGAGAAAGAAAGAGAATACTGGGAATTAGCACTTTATGACTTCACGATAGCCACACAATTAGATCCCAATAACAAAGACTATCACATCAACCGCCTTGAATTACTGTATCGTTTAAATCAGCAATCAGAGATACCTGCTGAGGAAAAAGCACTAAGATCCTTGGGAATACCCAAACCTGCTATAGATCAAATAAAAGAACAAGCTAAACACAGACGCAGTTAAATTATTTGCGTGCTATTGTGTTTGCATTTCCACACTTTACTTTTTGTCTCAAAGCAATATTCTTTCTGCACGGCAGCATCAATTAATTTCACATGACCTATAACCTCATTCGCATTGCAAGACCCATTTAATTCATAATGGTGATTATGATAAATGACGTTTTTGATTTATATAAAAAACCTCTCCTATATTTGAGTCTGCTGCCGATAACGGTAAAAGATAAAAGTGATAGAAGAAATGATGATATAGCAAGCTACACATTCTATCAGATTTAACTGAATAGACTCGATACTCGCGCACGGCAAATTAGATATTTTTTGTACGCAAAAAAGCATAGTTGCAGCGAATTTATTCACAAGCATAGTTGTAAAGAAACGAGCATCAGTAACTATCCAGCAACAACAACTCAACAGCAAAAAATATGATAAAGGGATAATAATAATATTTGTGAGTAAAAAATAAACGGAGAAACGTTCGAAGTAAAACATGACCAACGGTGCTGTTAGAATTTGTGCAGCCAACGAAACTGACATCATACCGTAAGTCCAGTCAATAATTTTGATTTTTTTCACAGTTTTAGGGAGCAGATTGTAAAAGAACGGTTGGTAGATGAATATGCTCAAAACGGCTAAAAAAGAAAGTTGGAAACCTATATCCCAAAGAGCCAATGGATTTGCAACAAGAATTACTATTGCACAGAAAGATAATGTATTATAAGATAATGATTTACGTTGAATAACCCGAGCTATTTCAGCGACCGTTATCATTAAAGTTGCACGGATGATTGAGACAGGAAGCCCAACCAAAAATGCGAATGCCCATAACGATGCAATAATGATGGCTGCACTGACCATCCGGAGTCGCCTTTGGGGTAAAATCAGCACCAGAAAAAAATAGAGAATACCTAAGTGCAGCCCTGACAAGGCCAAAATATGCGAGGCACCTGCAATGGAAAACTCCTCACGAATTTCTTTCGACAATGCACTCCGTTCGCCCAGTGAAATTGCTGCAACCAAAGGTACAATTTGCTCGTCAAGCAAAAGGTGCATGTTATGAACAATACGCTGGCGTCGCTTCAGTAATTCAATCTTCAGCTTTGTCCATTTCGACAGATGACTATAATCTACTCGTGCTTTTTTCCATGCAGTGTCGTGAATGAATGTTTGACCAGAGATACCTTGTGTGAGCAACCAAAGGGAATAATTGAAATTACTGTTACTTTGAACATTAAGCGGTTTTTCAAGGGTTGAACTAACAATGATACCGTCTCCTACGGACAAACGTTGATAGCGGCATGTGATAGTATCCCGTAATATGGTGGCACGGACAGTTATGGGAGTGTTTTGAGATGTAATCAGCAGATTAAAGTGCACCACTCTACCCCGTTCCGTTGGCTGAGAAAGCAACACTCCTTCGTAAACAATATCGTCAGAGGGAAATTTAGGCTGCAAACGAATAAGTTCTCTTTGTGTAAGCCACCCGCCTAAACAAAAGATTCCAATCAGTAGTGCTATCGATTGTACACTTATTCTCCGCCAAAGAAAATAAATAACTATGGATAAGACGATTGCCGCAAGCCAAATCCTCTCCCCTATCCAATTCATTGTGTAATAACCCACGATGATACCAAGAATGAATACGATGCATACTCGGACAAGAGGATTTAATTGCCACATGGGGTAAGGTGTGTTAGCCTGAAGGTGTCAAGAGAGACTAAAATGAATAGGAAAATCCCAACGAGGTGTATTCCTTCAACTGCCAGTATGTTTTACCATCTTGGCGCGTTGCATTATCGTCAAAGCGTGGATATACGAAGATGTTGGCCGATATAAATCTGTTGAACTTAAAGGAAAATGTATTTTCCCATTCAAGTTCAGACCGTTTGTAGGTGGTATATCCATAGAGCCGTGTCTTCCAGGAGATATTGTCGGAGAATTTCCAAAGCAGTTCAATGGTCACCTGCGAACCTTTATCTAAAAGCGTATGCTTTCCTTCGTCCAAGCCATAGCGGGGTCCCAACTCCGTACGATTTACATATCGGAAATTGAAAGCCAATGGTGCCAAATGTACATTACCCGTAAGTCGGCTCTTGAGAGCTTCTACTGAGTAATCCATACCCAAAGAGATATTTAAGTTCAAGGGCGACATGAAATCGGAATAAACATAAGCATCATTATTCTTGTAACCGCGAGTAAACTGTGTATAGCCAATAAACTGGAGCGTATAATACCAACGTTTAGTTGCTTGCAATCCAAATTTTGAAGTCAATCGAATAAGGTCCTCGGTGGTTTTGAATTGATGTAAGGAATCTGTACGTGAGGTCTGGAATCCAAGTTTCAGCTCCAGGGTATTATCCCATTTTACTTTTTGCTTATTGTTATAATTGGCAGAGAAAGTGGCTGATCCTACCATAGAATAACTCGATTCGCCCCCCTTATACCAGTTGGATGATATGTAGTTTTGCAGGAATTGCAAGTAGTAATCACCGCCATAAGTCCAAAAGTTTGGTTTTTTTATCTCTACAACCGGCATCACTGCGATGGGTTCAGACGGTAATCCGGGCGCATCTGTCAGGTTATCCATCTCTTTTTTAACTACAGATGGTTCTTCTTCTGGCAGTACAGGCGAAAGGATTTTTTCAGCAGGCACAAAACGAAAGACATGTTCGGGATGATTCAGAAAGAATTCTACCATTTGCCGACTGTGGTCTTGCATCATATCAGACGATGCCGATAGTGAAAAGAATTTTTCCAAGTCGCTACCCCTCATGATTGGCAATAATGAGTTGATTGTCCAAGGCGACTGATTTCGCCCAATTAGCGACGGTCTAATAGCAGATAAAGAATCGGAATATTGCTGGATTCTTATGCTTATAGAATCTTGTGCATGTACCGAATAAGGGCAAATCAATGCTATAATAAATAATGTCCTAACTATAATTCTCATCTCGTTTCTTTGCTTTTATCCTGAATGTATTGTTTAAATACTCAATTTCCGTTGCAGCGACTTGCTTACAGCTAATACATGACGACCTTGTTTTTGCAAATCATTGCGCATGGCATGAACTTCGTTCAAGAATACTGATGCTGCTGTTTGCAGAGCGTTCGGGCGCCGCAACCGTTTATTGGCTTTACCATTGACGATTACGCGTATGCCTTTATTAACAACTTCCACCACAATATCACGTCCTGCCCAGACTGGATCACCATCATAATGAATCACGCCTTCAGTGCTGCGATGCACCACAAGCCGCTTGGTTCTAAATGTATGTATAAAGGAACTTTTGTCCAAAGTTTTGTTAAACATTTCGATGCTAATCTGTGGAGCATCAATGAGTTTAAACGGTTCCATCACAATCACATCAAGCAGTCCGTCGCTCATAGAAGCCTGCGGGGCAATATAAGCGTTGTTTCCATATTGCGAGGCGTTGGCACAGGAAACCAAGAAGGCCTTATAGCGCTGTGTGCCACTCGCATCTGTAATTTCGTAAGTCTCTGGTTGATAGCGTAATCCTTCTTTGAGGATTTGTTCCAGATAAGTCACAGGACCGCGCTTACCTGCCTCTGAAAATTTCTGACTTACGAAAGCATCAAAACCCATGCCGCAAGTACAGAAGAATGGATGTCCATCAATAAGTCCATAGTCAAGTTCGTGCACTTCGAAAGCATTGATGACATCTAAAGCTTTCTTGACAGAAAGAGGTAAAAAAAGATGGCGTGCCAATCCGTTTCCAGAACCGCATGGTACTATTCCCAATGCTGTTTGCGTACCAATAAGTCCTCGTGCAGTTTCATTTACAGTTCCATCACCTCCTACTGCCACAACAGCGTCCACGCCGTTACGAGCAGCCATTGTTGCCAAATCGGACGCATGCCCAGCATGAGTGGTAAAAGTAATATCGAATTCGAACTTCTCGACATCGACAGATTTCTCCAACAATGGCATAAGAGCCTGTTTGTCGGATGTACCAGAATGGGGATTGACTATAAACAGTAACTTCTTTTTCATTACCTCACCAATCGTCCTGTATATTTACACATAGTCCCTCTGCTGATACTGGTTCGGAAGAATCAAGTCTGAGCAGAGGGATTTAGCGTTATAATTCAAACTTCAAATGCAATTAGAAAGGCAGATCATCGGCCTGTTCTTCTGCTGGCGCTGCATCTTGAGGTGGGAAGGGAGCCTGCTCAGGAGCGGCCTGTGTAGGAGCTGCGGCGGCAGCTGGTTGTGCGGCGTTCAAATCAACCTGACGCACATCAAAGGCACGGATATCTGTGTACCAACGACCTTGATATTCTCGAGCATCAATATCAAAGGACACATTCACAACCTGGCCTAACTGTATATTAAAACGGGCAAGACGATCAGAACCAAACACGCGAAAAACCATCTTGCGGGGATAAGCATCCAGTGTCTCAATAACGAAATCCTGTGCTTCCCATTCGCCACGGGCTGATACACCACTACGTTTTTCCAATGCAGCAATAACTTTTCCTTGTAATTCCATTTTTTGAAATCTCTAAAGATTGAACATTTTCTTTTCGTCTGCGAAATTAGTAAAAACTTCAAAATTGCTAAAGTTTTCATCCTTTTTTTTGTTGTATCTCGAGAAATTTGTACTTTTGTAGCATTGAAAAATAATCGAAAAAATACAATAAAAACAATCAACAATGAGATTTACAGTATCCAGTACTGCTTTGAGCAGTAAATTACAGGCACTCTCTAAGGTCATCAACAGCAAAAATTCTATGCCCATTTTGGAGTGTTTCCTTTTCGAAATCAACGGTCAGCAGCTTTCGATGACAGCCAGCGATGGTGAGAATGTGATGAAAAGCACAATTGCTCTTGACGCTGCCGATGCTGATGCACGCTTTGCTGTGCCCAGTGCAACTGTACTTGAAGCCATGCGCGAACTTCCAGAGCAGCCGTTGCAGTTTGATGTTGATTTAAACAGCAAGAATATCATCATCCATTACCAAAATGGTGTATATAATTTCACTGCCCAAAACGCAGACGAATATCCCCTTGTGCAACCTATTTCTGGAGATTCCCGCACCATTAATCTCTCCTGTGAATTACTGAGCGAGAACCTCAACCGCACACTATTCGCAACTGGTCAGGATGAATTACGCCCGGTGATGAATGGTGTATATTTTGACTTGACCTCTGAAGGTCTGGCCATCGTAGCCAGCGATGGTCACAAACTGGTTCGCAACATTAATTTCAACATTAAGACCGACCAGCCCGCTGCCTTCATTCTTCCTAAGAAACCCGCTACTCTACTCAAGAATATTCTGGGAAAAGAGGCTGGCGATGTAACCATTCAGTTCAACGAACGGAATGTAGAAATAACCTTCACTGATACAGTTCTGAACAGCCGACTCATCGAAGGTCGCTATCCCAACTATAATTCAGTGATTCCGAAAAACAATCCCAACCGCCTGACCATTGATCGTAAGGTATTCATCAGCGCTCTACGCCGTGTACTACCATTCGCCAGTGAAAGTTCTCAGCAGATACGTCTGACGTTAGAAATGGGATTGATGAAATTATCTTCACAAGACATCGACTTTTCAACCAGCGCAGAAGAGAAACTTACCTGCGACTATACAGGACAGAACATGAGTATTGGCTTCAAGGGAAGCTCACTCACAGAAATTCTCACCAATCTCGATTGCGAAAACGTTGATTTGCTACTGGCTGATCCAAGTCGTGCTGGCATCATCGTTCCTTCTCAGCAAAAGGAAGGTGAAGATGTGCTGATGCTCATCATGCCAATGTTGCTCAACGACTAATAATAATCATTGTAAACACAATAAAGCCCTCGTAGTTTTTTGCAAGAAAAGCTACGGGGCTTATTTTCAATATGAAAAAGCTCCTTACACTGATATTACTATTTCTAACGCTCGGTGCAAATGCACAGGAGCTACAGGCTCGTGTGACCATCAACCACAGCCAGATTCAAGGCACAGACGTCTCTATTTTCGATAATCTGCAAGAGACGCTGGAACAGTTTCTCAATGATCAGCAATGGACCAATCTCCAGTTTCGACAGAACGAACGCATCAATTGTTCGTTCAATATCACTGTGACCAAATACGATCAGAGCAACAATTTGTTCACGTGTAAGGCGCTTATACAAGCCAATCGCCCAGTTTACAATGCCGCATACACCACCGCAATCTACAACAACACTGATAACGATTTCAATTTTGAATTCACACAGTTCCAGCAGTTGGCCTTCAACGAAGAAACTGTAGATAATCAACTCACTGCCCTACTGGCCTATTATGCTTATCTTATCATTGGACTTGATTTGGAAACCTTTGCACCAATGGGTGGGGAAGAATGCTTATTGCGATGCTACAACATTGCCAACAATGCACAAAGTCTGAACTTCACTGGGTGGAAATCGTTCGATGACAACAGAAATCGGTATGCCATTATTAACGATTATCTCGATACTGGCATGGAACCCTTTCGTCGTCTTCAATATAACTACTACCGATTGGGACTTGATGAAATGGCGAATAATGTTGAACGCGGACGAACCAATATCTCTACTACATTGGAAGAAGACTTGAAACAATGTCACGAAAATCGTCCTTTGTCGCTTCTGCCGCAAATATGGACAGACTATAAACGTGATGAACTGGCCAATATCTATAAAGGCAAAGGCACACAGAAAGAAAAAGAAACAGTCTACGAAATACTCTTTTCCATCAATGCCAGTCAAAGCAACGCATGGGATCAAATAAAACAATGAACCAATGCTGACCGAACTAACCATACAAAATTATACCATTATTGACAGTTTGAATGTAAACTTTCATAATGGCTTTTCCGTTATCACCGGCGAAACCGGAGCCGGCAAGAGTATTATTTTAGGTGCTATCGGCTTACTTACTGGCAACAGAGCTGATCCTAAAACACTCCGCAATCCTGAGAAGAAATGCATTGTGGAGGCGATTTTTGACATCCGCCAGAATCCGCTTCTCGATTTTTTTCAAACAAATGAGATAGATACAGATGGCGAAGAATGTATCCTCCGTCGTGAAATTCTCCCAAGTGGCAAGTCGCGTTCATTCATCAACGATACTCCCGTAGGACTTTCCCAGATGAAGGAGCTTACGGCACACCTTATCGACATTCATTCGCAACATCAAAACTTACTTCTTGAAACGGAAGATTTTCAGCTCAGTGTGCTCGACACCGTGGCCAACAATCAAGAATTGCTTGTACGTTACCGCACTGCTTATGCCAACATGAAACAAGCAGAGCAACAATTAAACGCAGCAAAACAAGAGATTGAGGCAACACGCGAACAGGAAGATTTTTTACGTTTCCAATTTAACGAACTCTCCAATGCACATCTGCAAGAAGGTGAAGAAGATGACTTGATTGAATCAATAAATACGCTCAGCCACTCTGAAGAAATTAAGGAAGGGCTCTATCATGCATCGCAATTACTTTCTTCCGAACAAGGAGTTGTCAGCCAACTGAAGCAAATCGATGTCCATCTTAATCGAGTTTCATCCGTTTATCCAGCCTTATCTGAATTGCCCGAGCGTATCAATTCTTTACTCATTGAAAGTAAAGATATTTCATCAGAGGTGTCGGCGCATTTAGAAAAGATTGATTTCGACCCTGCTGAACTCGACAAGATGCAAATCCGCCTGGATCAGTTACAATCACTCAAGCAAAAATATAAAGTCGATACAATCGGTGAACTTATCACCCAACTTTCAACGCTTAACACTCAGCTATCAGCACTTACCGACAGCTCGGCACATTTAGAAGACCTTGAGTCTGCTGTCGCAGATAGTAAAAAGGAATGCTTGACGATTGCATCCAACTTGACGAAATTACGCCAAGACGCTGCCCGCATGGTGGAAGAAAGAATGAAGAAAGACCTACAAGCCTTAGGTATGCCTAAAGTGCAATTCCAGGTTCAGCTCTCCCCCATCCTCTCAGGTCTGTCGTCTAAGGGTTCAGATGCTGTTGAGTATCTCTTCAGTGCTAACACCACACCCCTGCTCCCCATCAGTCAAATCGCATCGGGCGGCGAAATAGCTCGAGTGATGCTC
Source organism: uncultured Prevotella sp. (assembly GCA_905234815.1). Lineage (GTDB taxonomy): Bacteria > Bacteroidota > Bacteroidia > Bacteroidales > Bacteroidaceae > Prevotella. The sequence goes on from CAJOIX010000002.1 coordinate 61,387, forward strand.
TGCTTGAAAGCGCTTCTGAGTGAAACACATGGTCAACCTACCATCATCTTTGATGAGATAGACACGGGTGTCAGTGGTGCCATTGCCGAACGCATGGCATTCATCATGGACAACATGGGCAAGGCAGGACGCCAAGTCATCTCCATCACACACCTGCCTCAAATTGCCGCCAGAGGTCTTCATCACTACCGTGTAGAAAAGCACGATACCGCTGATGGAACAAATAGTAACATGAAAGAATTAAACAAAGAAGAACGCATTCACGAACTCGCTCAAATGCTCAGTGGAGTGAACATCACTGAAGCTGCCACTTTGCAAGCCCAAGAACTTCTCAAAAATTAATTAGATTAAAATACCCGAAAGATGAAAAAAATACTCCTGCTGACATTATTTATCACCTTTTCGCTACTCTCTTTTGCCCAACCTGCACCAATAAAAAAAGCGGCAAAAGCCGTTTATCGACTAACCACTTATAACCAGCAAGGTGATATCCTGACTACAACCTATGCCATTGCGCTCTCGTCTCAAGGTGAATGTGCTGCACAGTGGACGCCTTTTGTCGGTGCTGCACGTGCTACTCTTGAAGACAAAACAGGTAAAATCTATCCTGTTGAAACCATTTTAGGAGCTAACGAACTCTACAATGTCTGCCGCTTTAAGGCAGAAGGACCCTTAACCGCACTATCGCTTGCATCTAAACCCGTAACCTCGGGAAACAAAGTGTGGGCATCTCTACCCAATAAATTCGGAAAAACGGAAGAAACATCTATAAATAAAGTAGAAATATTCAACGAGAAATACAATTATTATACCTTATCAAATCCCTTCGCAATCCCGTCTTCTTTTAGTGGACTGGCTCTAACTAATGCCGCAGGACAGGCTATAGGACTCATACAAGTATCTGCACAAGGTGAAGCTTCGGCTATTGATTTGTCATTCATCCGTACGTTACAAATCACCGATGCACTGGCCATCAATGATCCCACATTGCTCACCACACACATTCGTTTGGCTCTTCCACAAAATAAAGAACAGGCCCTCACGCTTCTTGTCTTGATGGGACAACGTTCTGATTCGCTCACACGAGTGAATTATATCCACGATTTTATCCGTCAGTTCCCTTCCGAAATTGATGGCTATCAGGCTCTGGCTGAAGAAGAATTGCGTGCCAAACATTATGGTGAAGCCCATAGCCAGCTTCAATATGCTATTAATAAATGCGACAAGAAGGATGAAGCGCATGCCGCATGGGCCAAGCTCATCTATCAGAAAAACATATGGTTTCCACAAGATGTTGCTGATGAATTCACCATCAGCAATGGTCTCCAAGCCATTCGCACAGCATATAAGCTCCAGCCCCTACCAGCATACAAGCATCAGGAAGCGCAATTGCTTTTCCTGCAAAACCAATATGCAGAAGCTCTTGATATTTTTCTCTCGCTAACCAAGACAAACATTCGTAGTGGAGAAATCTTTTTTGAAGCCTCGGCTTGTAAAGAGGCATTAAAAGCACCTACTGAAGAAGTAATCTGCCTACTTGATTCTGCTGTCAACGTACATCTTGCTACCGAGCCACAACTGGCAGCACCTTATGTACTTTCGCGAGCTGACGCATGGAATCGTGCAGCTAACTACCGAAAGGCTGTCAGCGATTACAACCTCTACGACAGCATCAACGGCGGACGTCCCATTTCACCTGAATTCTACTATGTTCGCTCGAAGTGTGAATTGCAAATCCGACAATTCCAACAAGCACTCACTGATTTAAACCGGGCATTGTTGCTCGATAGCCGCAACTCGCTTCTCTGGGCCGAAAAAGCTGCACTGCATTTACGTTTCAAGCAATACGAAGATGCCATTCGGGCTTCAGAATTTTGCTTAAAATTTGATGAACAAAATACCGATGCAATGATTGTGGCAGGAATAGCCTTAGATGCTCAAAGTAAAGACAAGGCGCGTAGCAAGTCTGAAGCCAGTGAGAACAAACAGAAATCAATTGCCTTTTTTGATCGTGCCAAGGCTCTTGGCGACAATCGCGGCGACGCATACAGGAAATGAAGAATACATTAGGCCTCATTGCACTGTCACCCCTACTGGTATTTGTAGTTGTCAATACAGCTACAGCCCTTATGGTGGGCGATTTCTATAAAGTGCCCATCTCGGTGGTTTTCCTTATTTCGTGTATTTTTGCCGTCTTGGTTGTTGGCAAAGGAAAAACACCTGACCGCATCAAAACATTTAGCAAGGGAGCAGGTTCAACCAATATTCTACTCATGATTTGGATTTTCGCCATGGCAGGAACCTTTACCGCCACTGCGAAAGCAATGGGCAGCGTTGATACTACAGTCAATCTGATACTTTCACTCCTACCTGCGAATATGTTGCTGCCAGGTTTGTTTGTGACTGCGTGTTTGGTTTCATTTTCCATTGGCACAAGCGTTGGAACCATTGTGGCACTGGTGCCTATTGCAAGCGGACTTGCACAGTCGTGCGACATCCATATGCCGCTAATGATAGCATCTGTAGTTGGTGGTGCCTTCTTTGGCGATAATCTTTCTTTTATTTCCGACACCACTGTTGTTGCAACAACCACTCAAGGGTGTTCCATGCGCGATAAATTCAAAGTCAACGCTTTTATCACGATGCCCGCAGCCATAATAACCTTGGTTTTATATCTCATTGTAGGTCATTCGCAGTCAGTGCATCTCCACGAATTGCCCTCCATTAATCCTTGGGCAGTGCTTCCCTACTTAGTAGTCATCTTGGGCGCATTTGTTGGAATGCATGTACTTTCTGTACTCAGCGTAGGATTACTTACAGCGGCTGCTATTGGACTTGCCAATGGTAGTTTCTCTGTACTTTCATTGATGACAACGATGAGTCTTGGAATGTTGAGCATGGGTGAGCTCATTCTTGTATCGCTCATGGCTGGCGGGTTATTGGAACTCATTAAACAAGCGGGTGGTGTTGATTTCATCATTGAGAAACTTTCACGAAAGCTATCCGGAAAACGAAGCGCTGAATTTTCAATTGGCGCATTGGTATCATTGGTTGATGCTTGCACAGCCAACAACACCATTGCCATACTTACTGTAGCAGACACTGCTAAGCACATAGCTAAAACCTTCAATGTGGACCCACGCAAAACAGCCTCAATACTCGACACTTTTTCGTGCTGTATGCAAGGTCTCCTGCCCTATGGTGCCCAATTACTTATGGCCGCAGGGTTGGCAGCAATTAGTCCCATGGAAATCATTCCTTATCTCTATTATACATTTATCTTAATCATCTCCGTCTGCGGAGCCATTATCTTGCGCTATCCACGCAGATATTCATAAATTCAATACTATGAAAACAATTGTCCTTTCCATTTGCCTGCTGTGCTGCATTAGTGCTCATTCGAAGCCCAAAACCGTTACTATCCATTTGTTGGAAACTTCAGATGTGCACGGATCTTTCTTCCCCTACGACTTCATTACCTTCAAACCAAAACGGGGAACGCTTGCCAGAATCAGTACCTATGTGAACCGCTTACGCCAGGAAACCAGCGGAAATGTTATTCTTCTCGACAATGGCGATATTCTCCAAGGCCAACCCACATGCTATTTCTACAACTATGTGAATACGCAGGAGGAAAACATAGCAGCATCAGTAATCAATTACCTTTCATACGATGCTGAAACCATTGGCAATCACGATATCGAAACAGGCCATTCTGTCTATGATAAATGGATAAAAGAAGTAACTTGTCCGATGCTGGGAGCCAACATCATCAATACAACCACGAACGAGCCTTATGTAAAACCATACACCATCGTAGAGCGACAGGGCATCCGCATCGCCATTCTTGGTATGTTGACTCCTGCCATCCCCAACTGGCTGCAACCCAACATTTGGAGTGGATTGCAATTTGAAGAAATGGTGTCGTGTGCCAAAAAGTGGGTAAAAATCATCAAAGAAACCGAAAAGCCTGATCTCATCGTTGGCCTCTTCCACAGTGGGAAGGACGGCGGTATCGTCACCAGCGAATATGCAGAAGATGCATCCCTACAAGTTGCAAAAGAAGTATCAGGATTTGATGTCATCTTCTTCGGTCATGATCACACACAGCATAATAGCACGGTCACCAATCGCAAAGGAAATGAAGTCCTGTTTCTCAATCCGGCCAACAATGCCCTCGCTGTAGCTCAAGCCGATGTAACCTTTGAAAAAAAGAACGGCCGGTGGAAAGTTGTCAAGAAAGAAGGCAAAGTAGTTGATGTCACCAAAGAGGAGATTGACCAACAATACATTCAACATTTCCAATCCCAGTTAGACAAAATCATGGCATTTGTCAATCGACAGATAGGAGTACTCGAAGAGACCATCACCACGCGCGATTGTTTCTTCGGTTCAAGCGCTTTCACTGACCTAATTCTAAACCTTCAATTGGAACTGACAGGTGCTGACATCGCTTTCAATGCCCCACTCCAATTCAACTCGACCATTAAAGCAGGACCAATCCGCGTAAGCGATATGTTCAATCTCTACAAATTTGAAAATCAGCTATATGTGATGCGTCTCACGGGCGAAGAAATCCGTCGGCACCTGGAAATGAGTTACGACCTGTGGGTCAACACCATGCAATCGCCCGACGACCATCTGCTCTTGCTTTCAGAATCGACCTTTGGCGATCAACAACGATTAGGCTTTAAGAATTTCTCCTTCAACTTCGATTCAGCAGCTGGCATTGACTATGTGGTGGATGTAACGAAGCCCGATGGCCAGAAAGTCAAAATTCTTCAAATGTCAAACGGCGAACCATTCGATGAAACCAAATGGTATCGCGTAGCCCTCAATTCGTATCGTGCCAATGGCGGCGGTGAACTTCTCACGCGTGGTGCCGGCATCAAGAAAGAAGATCTCAACGAGCGTATTATTTACCGAAGCGAACGCGACCAGCGTTTCTACCTGATGCAAGAGATTGAAAAGAAAGGAACAATACACCCCAAGTCCAACAACAACTGGCGTTTCATACCTGAAGAATGGGTACAACCTGCAGCCAAGCGCGACAGCCTCATCCTCTTCGGTAAAAAACAATAAAACTATGACAACCTGGTACATTTTCTGTCAAGGTAAACTCCTGCTCCAGAAAGTCTCCTCCTGCTCCGCATCCACAGGAGAGAGCACTTATACCATACCGTCAGGCGAACAACCTCCTATTAACAAAGACGAAGCTGCCAGACTTTTCTGTGCAGGCCACAATGCTGTTGGTTTTTATGTACCTCAACCAGACCTCCCAAGCCTCAGCAAATCCCTTTGCCAATCAAGAGCCTCGGATGAGCAGTCTGTTGCGTTCACGTTCATCCCCTTGAGAGAAACCTTCTCGCTCCTTCCCGCCGAAAAATACCAATTAGCCACAAAATTAGCCGAGCTCACCTATTGGGACGAACAGACGCAGTATTGTTCCCACTGCGGAACGGTCTTAGAACCACTCACCGAAATCTCAAAACAATGTCCCAATTGCCACCAAGAGTTCTGGCCACAACTCTCCATTGCTGTCATCGTATTGATTCGGCGAGGCGACGAGGCTCTCTTGGTGCGCGCCAAGAATTTCCGTAAATATTTTTTCGGGTTAGTAGCCGGATTCGTAGAAACTGGAGAAACTCTCGAAGAAGCCGTTCAACGCGAGGTGAAAGAAGAAACCGGCCTTACCATCAGTAACATCCAATATCACTATTCCCAACCTTGGCCGTTCCCTTCGGGCCTCATGGTTGGTTTCTTTGCCGATTACCAAGAAGGCGACCTGCGCATTGACCAGTCAGAACTAATTGAAGGCGGCTGGTTCACCCGTCAAAACCTGCCCACCCTACCCGATGAGATGTCTATCGCCCGACGCCTCATTGAAGAATGGAAATCAACCCGATAGCACAAGATAATCCACATTTCTTCGCCTCTTTACCATTTTTTTAATACCTTTGCCGCAAAATAATTGTAAATCCGTAAATATTCCCATGTCTCAGCAAACAGAAAAAATCAAGCAACTCATTGAAAAGCGCGCAGCAGCGCGTTTAGGCGGAGGCGAAAAAGCCATTGAAAAACAGCACCAACGCGGCAAGTACACCGCCCGTGAGCGTATAGAAATGCTCGTTGACAAAGACTCGTTCGAAGAGTACGACATGTTTAAACTCCATCGTTGTCACAATTTTGGAATGGAAAAGAAACAATTCCTGGGCGACGGTGTCGTTTGCGGAAGCGCCACCATCAATGGTCGCTTGGTCTATGTGTCAGCGCAAGACTTCACCGTAAACGGCGGATCGCTTTCCGAAACCATGTCGCAAAAGATATGTAAGGTAATGGATATGGCCGTTCAAAACGGAGCTCCCATGATTTGCCTGAACGACTCTGGTGGCGCACGTATTCAGGAAGGTATCAACTCATTGGCTGGCTACGGCGAAATTTTCGAGCGCAATATTCTCGCTTCTGGTGTAATTCCACAGATATCAGGTATTTTCGGCCCCTGCGCAGGCGGTGCTGTATATTCCCCTGCACTGACCGACTTCATCATGATGGTGGAAAACACATCCTATATGTTCCTCACAGGCCCTGCCGTGGTAAAAACGGTTACAGGCGAAGATGTTGATGCGGAACATCTAGGCGGTGCAAGCGTACACGCAACCAAGAGCGGCGTAACCTCCTTCACAGCAAAAACCGAAGAAGAAGCCATTGAGATGCTCAAGACCCTGCTCAGCTATATTCCATCAAACAATATGGAAGAGGCTCCGCGCGTGGAATGTACCGACGACATCAACCGCATGGAAGATTTACTGAACGACATTTTGCCCGACGACCCCAACAAGGCTTACGATATGTACAAAGTTATCACAGCCATTACCGATGGCGGTGAGTTCTTTGAAGTACAACCCAAATTCGCCAAGAACATCATCACCGGTTTCGCCCGTTTCAACGGACAAAGTGTAGGCATTGTGGCCAATCAGCCGTCATGCTATGCTGGTGTTCTCGATACCAACGCCTCGCGCAAAGGAGCGCGATTCGTTCGCTTCTGCGATGCGTTCAACATTCCTATCGTTTCGCTTGTTGACGTACCAGGATTCCTCCCAGGAACTGGTCAGGAATACAACGCTGTTATTCTCCACGGAGCTCAGTTGCTCTATGCCTATGGCGAGGCTACAGTTCCCAAGATTACCATCACCCTGCGCAAGAGCTATGGTGGCAGCCATATCGTGATGGGCTGCAAACAACTGCGTGCCGACCTCAACTTCGCATGGCCAACAGCAGAAATCGCCGTAATGGGTGCATCGGGGGCAGTGGCAGTTCTTTCTGCCAAAGAAGCCAAAGCCAAGAAGGAAGCAGGCGAAGATGTCAAGGCTTTCCTTGCCGAGAAAGAAGCTGAATACACTGAATTGTTTGCCAATCCTTATCAGGCCGCACAATACGGCTATATTGACGATGTGATTGAGCCACGCAATACACGCTTCCGCATCTGTCGCGGACTGGCACAACTGCAAAACAAACGGCAGTCGCTCCCCGACAAGAAGCACGGATGTATGCCGATGTAATTCAGAGTTAAGAGTTAAGAGTTAAGAGTTAAGAGTTAAGAGTTCATAGTTTAGAGTTCAAAGTTTAGAGTTCTTAATGCAAAATTCATAATTATGACCGACAAGAATATATTGGCAGCCATCGGATTGGCCCTGCACGAGTTTCGTGGCAACAACGTTCACGACCGCGAGCCAGGCATAATCACCATAAAGCCCAAACAAACACTTTGGAACGCAAAGTTTTTAACATTCACGAAGAAACCTCAGTAATATGAAAACATATAAATATACCATCGACGGAAAAGAATACACCGTAGAGATTGGTCAGATTGTTGACAACCAAGCAGAAGTGATTGTAAATGGCGAGACCTTCTGCGTTGAAATGGAACCAGAGAAGGAACCAGAGAAGAAGAAAGTGGTACTCGGCAACCCGACTGAAAACAATTCCGATGCAAGTGAAAGTGTTTCTGCCACACCTGCCAATGTTAATACCGCCAATGCCTTGAAAGCCCCACTACCTGGTGTAATCACCGATATTAAGGTGCAAGTGGGCGACAGCGTGAACGCCGGCGACACCATTCTGGTGCTCGAAGCCATGAAAATGGCTAACAATCTTGAAGCCGAGAAGAGTGGTAAAGTAACTGCCATTCTCGTCAAGGTAGGCGAAAACGTCATGGAAGACACTCCACTTGTGGTGATTGAATAAGCGATATTGAACACCGATATTATCTAAATAGCAAACAAAACTCCCTTGAGCCGTTCGGCCCAAGGGAGTTTTGTTTTGCACGCACCTGCCAAGAAAAAAAATTTACTATATTTTTGTATTTTAAAATTTCTTTTTATATTTGCATGGTCTCATCGGATTCCCATCAAGGAAATTCTTTGAGATGAAAAGACTTTGATGGAATGAGAACCCCATTTATATGGGAAATTCTCGGAAGGCGTTTACAGAACGTTATCATTCTGTGCATTCAAACTTCGCAACTTTGAAACCATATCGCAGATGATAGTGCAACGAAACGCTTACGTTGGTGAATTATATCCAATTCACATGTTCCATGTTTTCACAATATGGAATTAGTGTTAGTATATAAATCACTAGGCGTGGGCTGGATGTGTTGCCTATTCTTGATATGGGGGCAATGCGAAGGCCTGAATGCAAGGATGGGTACGTCGAAACACCCATGCCTTTTTAATTTCCTAAAATGTAAGCTTCAACCATGCTCCTAAGTTTGGGTGTTATTAGGAATTACGCTGGAATGCGTATGTATAATCTGTTACAATAACACACAAACGAGGAAGTCGAAACGCGTTAAAGGGAGTAGGCATTTAATTATCTAACTTTATTCATTATGAAAAAAACTTTCAAATCACTGGCAGTTTTAGCTGTTGGTACCATGATGCTTAGTTCATGCGGAACCATGATTGGCACACAAACTGGTACTGGTGCTATTTTCACCAGCACTACTGATCCTGTTGCTGTAACAAGCAACAATGTAGGCAAAAAAGTAGGTACTGCTAAAGCCAGCAACATTCTTGGCCTCGCTGTTACCGGTGACGCAGGTGTTAATGCTGCAGCAAAAAATGGCGGCATCAAGAAAATTTCTCACGTTGATGTGAAGAAATCTTCGTTCTTGGGCATTTTCGGTTCTACTGAAACTACCGTTTACGGAGAGTAATTCTTATTTTTTCATGAGGGTGTGCCTTAATTGGCACATCCTCGCTTTATTTTTTTTGTATGAAGCGAATTGTATTCATTATATTCTTTATCATTTTTCCGTTCTTTGCGAATAGGGCATTACCGGCTAATCCGCACAAATCATATAAATCATATCTTTCTGCCGATGGGATGGTGTATTTTATAGCCCCTCAAAAGATGCCTTCAATACATACGGCAACTTCAAGAAAAATGATTTATGATATCACTTGTGTCTCAGGCCTTGATAGCATTTCCTACACGGCAACATTATTTACTAAAGAACCACAAACGTTAAATTCTGTAACCATTCTTACTGAAAATGGAAAACAAATAATAACTCCTGTTGAACCAATCTTTACAGAAATCACTGGAAGTTATTATAAATACCGTATCAGATTTTACATAAGTTGGAACGAATGGTTACAGTTATATCTCTCGAAAAATCCTTATACCATAAAGTTTAATGACAAATATATGTATGCATATTCCGAGTCACAATGGTATTCTAAACGCGCTTCAATGAATCAAATCATCCACATCATAAAATTAAACAGACAATGAAATCAAAAACAATGTTCGTATTGCTGCTATGTCTTTTTGCAACTGAAGGCATGGCACAAATATCTTTAGATGATCTCATATACAAATCGCTAAAGAAGGGGTTTGTGCTTCTCCAACAGGATTATCTTGTGTTAGATGAAGACGATGAACCATATGGACCGCACAAAGACTATTACGGACGCACATACACTTGCGCCATCCGTATCAACCAAACTGAGCTTTTGGTGGAACAAGACTTTCTAAAGCCCTGGTCAGATGACCTGTCAATTCCGAAAAGCGACAAATACCATTGTACCATTTCAAACACTGCATACAAAGACATAGAGAGCAAGGAAATGGAACAAATAGAGTTAGACGTTGAGAGTGCCGAGGAACTGGTCGGAAATCATATCTACAAACTTAGCGGTTCAGAAGAAGAAAGCTTCCCTATCGACGACCAATACGGCAAAAAGCGTGGATATATAGTCTGGCTGATTTCGGCAACAAACTTCAATAAGGACAAAGAACCTACTGGCCTTTCTCTGGATATTCTGCCATTCAACATCACCACAAACGATAGCAAGAGTGTTTATGACCTACCAAGTCAACCCAAAGGCAATGTGGTTGGTGGTGCTTATCTTATTCCTTATAGTTCTCATACAGGCCAAATCGCATTTAAGGTAAATGGCATGATGGAGAAAATAGGCGGAATCTGGAAACTTATATCTTTAGGTACAGAGGAGCCTGATACGGAATAAATTGATTTATAATCTTTGACATTAAAACAAAACAATTATGAAAAAGTATTTATGGGCTATTGCCTTATTGATGATGTTCCTCCCTGGAACTATGGTACTTACCTCTTGCGGTGACGATGATGAAGACATTGGCGTAGGTGGTTCTGAACTTGCAGAAAAGATGGCAGGCTACTGGGATTTCTTTTCGGGCACAATGACTTTTGCTGGGCAGACCATTACTATTGATCGTAACACTATGATGCAATACAAACCTGCAAATGTAAACCTTTGGGATTTAACCCTAAACATCACGAGTACAACAATTAACGGAGAAGCTTACACCATGAGAGGAAATCAAATCATTATGAGCGATTTTGGCCTCTACGAAGGATTTACCATCAAGGTTAAGAGTGTTACTGAAAATGTACTACTATTAGATGAAACAATTTCAGCTGAGGGGACAAACATCACCGTAACAATGGAATATCACAAGCGATAAAACTGAATGTTTTCATGAATTAATTAAACCCTCCCTGGTTTGATGCCAAGGGAGGGTTTCTTGTTTATAACGATACGGTAAGATGCTAAGTGACACTTGTAAGACGCTTACTTTTCGAGGGGCATTTGGGCTTGCTGCCAGGCGAGGATTCCGCCAGCGAGGTTGATGAGTTGATAGCCTTCGGCGGCTAACTTCTCAGCAGCGGAGGCGCTACGGCGCCCACTGCGGCAATAGATGGCTATGGGTTTTTCTTTGGACAGTTTCGCCAAGGTCTGCGGCAGGAATTGATCGGAATAGAAATCTATCTGCAGAGCGCCAGCGATGTGGCCTTCGTCAAATTCTTTCAGTGTACGCACATCGAGCAGTTGTATAGCAGTAGTATCTGCAATGATTGCTGCGAACTCAGAAACCGAAACAGTTTTAAACGACTGTGCCTGTCGATTGCTGCTCGCCCAAACAAAGATGGCGAGCAGTACGAGTGCAGCGGTCAGAATAATTTTATAGTTCATAGAGGCATGTATAGAGTTGGGGGTAATTGTTAGCGCACTGGGATGGTGAGGGTGGATTTCAAGCGGGGATTTGTGCGGTCCTTCACCACGAGTTTCAGATTGCCTTTGTGGTGAGAGGCCTGAACAGTGACTACCAGTTTACCGCTGAAGAGCCGCATGGTGGGCTTGGTGAATGGTTCCAGCGAGGTTGCATCGCCATTACATACGGCACGGAACTGTCCAGCGCCCGATACTTCAAAATCGAGCTGGTCTGTTGCATTGGGCAGGAAGTTTCCTTTTTTATCCACAATAGAAACAGTGATATAAGCCAGATCGTCGCCATCAGCCACCAACGAGGTGCGGTCGCTCTCAAGCTTCAAGCGAGCTGCAGCGCCAGCGGTGCGAACAGTTTCCGAGCCAGCCACCTGACCATTCTCGTCATATACCACCACGCGCAGTTCACCAGGTTCGTACACTACATTGTTCCAACGCAAACGGTAACGGTCGAGCGCAGCGGTGTTGAGTTCGGTTTTATCATGATTGCAAATGATTTCCTTAGCCTCAGCATTCTTGCGGATGCGCCCCTGCGACTTGCCGTTCACAAAGAGTTCAGCTTCGGGATAGTCCGTATAACAATAGACGGGTGTCACCTGTCCCACGCGGTCGGGCCATGTCCAATGGGGCAAGAGATGAATCGTATGGTCGTCTTTGTTCCACTGTGAGCGATAGAGGTAGAAGCGATCCTTGGGCAGACCGGCCAAATCGCAGATGCCGAAATACGACGAGCGCGAGGGCCAGTATTCATCATAGGGTGACGGTTCGCCAAGGTAATCGAAACCTGTCCAAACAAATTGTCCGATGGTATAGGGCAGATCGTCTTGACAGAGGAAATCATCGTCGGGCAGATTCGACCAAGGGCAGTATTCAATGTCGTACGACGAGCATTGTCCGTCGGAGTAAACGCCGTGATTGGTCAATTCGGCAGGGAACTTATACACGCCGCGCGAAGAAACCGTAGAGCCAGTTTCCGAGCCGAGGAGGAATCCCTGCGGCAGTTGTCCGATGTTACGCGGATATTTATGTACGCGATAGTTGAATCCAGGCACATCCATCACCTGTGCGAAACCCGACCAGAGGGCATCGTCGGCACGGTCCATACCTTGCGTCACAGGACGTGTGGGGTCGAGCTCGTGGCAGATATCCTGCAAGTGTTTCGAAATGGCCACACCCTCAACGCTCCACTGTTCAGGTATCTCGTTGCCAATAGACCACATCACCAACGAGGGATGGTTTCTGTGGTTGAGCACCAGATTGGTGATATCGCGAGCAGCCCATTCGTTGAAGAGGCGCGCATAACCATTCTTGCATTTGGGATAAATCCACATATCGAAACTCTCTGCCATGACCATCATTCCCAGTGAGTCGTACACTTCCATCTGCATCTTCGAGGGCATATTATGCGCCGTGCGGATAGCGTCGCAACCCATGTCTTTGAGTATGCGCACCTGGCGAATCAACGCCGCCTTGTTCACTGCTGCACCAAGCGGACCGAGGTCGTGGTGGAGACATACGCCCTTGAGCTTGCGCGTCACGCCATTGAGTTGGAAGCCATGCTCCTTAGATACCTTCACCTCGCGTATTCCGAACTTCTGGGTGTATTCATCCACGAGTTGCGAACCTTTATAGAGTTGCATCTTGATTTGATAGAGCGTGGGCGATTCTGGACTCCAGAGATGTGGATTAGCTGTTCCGAATCGTTGAATGACCTTTCCTTGCTTCCGTACGGGTATTTCCGTAGGAGTTGCAAGGGGTTTACCTGTGGGGTCAATGAGCTGCATGGTCATTGTGAATTGGTTTTCATCGCCTTCACCAATGCCCTGAATCTGGGTTCCCACTTTCACGTGCCAGATATCTTTCGGTCCCTTTTTCTCGGTAGAATTGGTGATAATCTGTGTCTGCCACGGGTCGATGTGGGCTTTGGGAGTGGTGATGAGCGTGACGGGTCGATAGATACCGCCACCGGGATACCAGCGGCTGCTCTCCTCAAGATTGTTCAAAGACACCTCGATAAGATTCTCTCCCACTTTCAGTGCGCTGGTGATATCGAACTTAAAGGCATTGTAGCCATAGGGCCAATGTCCTACTTCCTTGCCGTTCACGCTCACATACGCATCGGCCATGGCACCGTCGAAGAGCAGTTCAGCATGTTCCGGCAGTTCAGCAACGCTGATTGTTGTTTTATAGAATCCGCGGCCAATCCACGGCAGTGCGCCTGAGCGACCAGACTTTTCTGTGGCTTCCGTCTCGCCATTCTGCGTGATGGCCACGCGCTGCAAGTCCCACTTCTTGTCGAACGGACCGCTAATGGCCCAGTCGTGTGGCACCGTCACAGAGGAGAATTGCTCCCCGTCGCGCGAGAACTGCCACTGCCGCAAGGAAACCGACACTCGATTTTGTGAAAACACAGGTAAACAGGCAAGCGAATAAATCGCAAGCAGACAGATACGATAAAATTTCATGATATGATTAGTTTTTAGTTTCTTGCCACAAAAATATAAATTCCTCACTACTTGCGCAACATTCGCTCCACAAAAAAGAGGGATGCACCGTCACACATCCCTCAATTTCATCTATCCTTTCGCTACACGTTTTTCTTCAGAAATTGAAACAACCACACTAATTTAGGGTAGTTCCATTACTAAAAAATTAAAAATAATAACAAAAAATTTGGTGGTTTGAAAATTAGTCTTAACTTTGCACCGTTATCCTGAAAACAATCTTTTTACCTTAAAAGACTAATACCTATTGAAGATTTGAAGCGATTGACTGTGAAGTTCATCGCTTTTTTTTTGCAAAGAAGAAACGTCAACATCAGTGTTATCTGTGTAATCTGTGTGGCAAGTTAATGATTTCAGTGTCTTTCTGTGATTTCTGTGTGACCTTAAATTATTCTTTTTCGGTGTGACAATTTTTCGGTATTTCTTTTTGGCATTGCTGAATTTTTATTACCTTTGCAGCCGATTTAGTCCGTTTGGGCTCGAAAAAGAGGGCCACGAGTTGGCTCCGCCTGGCGGAAAAACCCGTTTTAATTTATTTATAAATGTACGCAATCGTAGAAATTAACGGTCAGCAGTTCAAGGCCGAAGCCGGTCAGAAGCTTTTTGTGAACCACATTAAGACTGCCGAAGAAGGTCAGACTGTTGAGTTCGACAAGGTATTGCTCGTTGACAACGAAGGCAAGATCCAGGTCGGCGCACCCACAGTGAAAGGTGCAAAAGTAGTAGTAGAAGTGTTGAAACCGCTGGTGAAAGGCGAGAAAGTCATCGTTTTCAAGATGAAGCGCCGCAAGGATTACCGCAAGAAGAACGGTCATCGTCAGCAGTACACACAAGTTGAAGTTAAACAAGTTATCGCTTAAAATTAGGAGGAACACATCATGGCACATAAGAAAGGTGTTGGTAGTTCGAAGAACGGACGCGAATCCGCAGCTCAAAGATTAGGCGTTAAAATCTGGGGTGGCCAGAAAGTTGTTGCTGGAAACATCATTGTTCGCCAGCGCGGTTCTAAGCACAACCCTGGCAAGAACGTTGGCATGGGCAAAGACGATACTCTGTATGCACTTGTTGATGGCACGGTGAATTTCCACCGCGGTCGTCACGATAAGAGCTATGTATCGGTGATTCCCGAAGCTGAAGCATAAGAAAAATAGCTACTACGCATAAATCAGCCCCCGATTCTGAACGAGTCGGGGGCTGTTTTTTGTGTCGTTATTCGGGGAGTAAGTCCATCAGTCGCTCCACCAGCCGAGGCTTTCCGAGCGATTCCACCTGATTGAGACTCACCCACTGGCAGCCCTCGGGCAGCGCAGTGGCGTCTGCAACATCAACCAGATAGGCGCTGGCGAAGATGATTTGGTGGGTCAGCACGTGCTTCATGTCTTTCTTCAGGAGCGTCCACTGCCCTGAAATAGAGGGCAATGCCGAATCTTCCACGAGCAACGGCTCCCACAATCCCTGCCAGATGTCGCCCTTGCCGCGGCGGTGCATGGCCAAGGATTGCTCGCCGCGCGCCCCACCCTGCTTGAGACGGATAAACACATAGGTGAAGTGGCGCTCGCGCTGGGCGGTGCGCTTCGACTTCACGGGCAGCTGGGCGGTGCGCTTTTCGCGAAAAGCCACGCACGATTCCTGTAATGGGCATCCGGCACAGGCGGGTGACTGCGGTGTGCACTGCAAGGCACCGAAGTCCATGATGGCCTGATTGTAATCGGCTGCACGGTCGTGGGGGATGTGCGCTTGTGCCACGGCAGCAAAGAGATGCTTGCCCTGGGTGGTGTCGATGGGGGTGTCAATGCCTTCATAGCGCGCGAGAACACGATAAACATTGCCATCGACCACGGCTTGCGGCTCGCCGAATGCGAACGCCCACACCTTTGAGCGTGCGAATTTCGTCGAAAGTAGTCGGAAAGGCACCGCGCGCAACAATATCTTTTGCGGCAGCATGCAGATTGCGCGCACGCGAATAATAGCCCAATCCCTGCCAGAGCCGTAGCACTTCGTCCTCGCTGGCGGCGGCTAAGAGCTCAACGCGCGGCCAGCGCTCAACAAAGCGCTCCCAGTAGGCCCGCCCCTGGTCTATGCGGGTCTGCTGGAGAATGACTTCGGAGAGCCATATTATATAAGGATCGCGCGTGCGACGCCACGGAAGGTCGCGGCCGTTCGCAGCAAACCAACGGAGTATCGTATCGGAAAAAGTGCTCATTTGGCAGCGAAGATACGAAAAATATTGTAAGTCAGCACAGTGAAACTGACACTTTCTTAACATGGATTTACCCACTCTATTTTCGCGTTTTTCTAAGTTCGACGAATAAGTGCACAAATACGCAAATCTGGAGAGGGTTCCGTTAAAAACTTCCAATACACAGATAGCCAGACAGTTAGAAGAATTTTATCCAAAATAGTTCAATTGCGGTTTTGTAAAAGCTATGCTTTTGTGTTCCAAAAGCATAGCTTTTAGTCGCCAAGAACTACTCTTTTGAGGGATAAAATGCCACCTTTTATCGACAAATTATTCTCGTTTTTAGGCCAAAAAGAAGCAAAATTGAGTACAAAAGGGGCTTTTCGGGCTCAAAATTTACAACTCTAAACCGGAAATTTAGCCTATCTGCACAACTTTTTGGGCAGTTTTCAGCGGTAATTTTTGAAGCATTTCATCTGAAAACTGACACTATTTTAACATCTCCTATAAAGAAATTGGCTCAGACTTGACACATAATTTCCGCGAAATGATTACTTTTGCCTGAAAATTTTTTCACCAGTAGAATTTATCCTCTATCGTATAATCAAAAAACTCATGTTAACACTCAAACTGATTAACGCAGAGACCGAGCGCGTGATAGCCGGTCTGGAAAAGAAACATTTCAACGGAGCCCGCGAAGCCATTGAAAAAGTACAGGAAATAGACCGCCAGCGCCGCACAGCCCAGCAACAACTCGATGCCAACAAGGCCGAAGGCAACCAACTGGCCAAACAGATTGGTGCACTGATGAAACAAGGTCAGCGCGAAGAAGCAGAAGCCGTGAAGCAGCGCGTGGGTGAACTGAAAGCTGCCGAAAAAACTCTGAAAGAACAAATGGATCAGGCCGAGCAAGAGCTCACCACCCTACTCTGCCAGATTCCCAACATACCCTACGACGAGGTGCCAGAAGGTGCAACAGCCGAGAGCAACCGCGTGGTGAAGAGCAATCAGAAAGAATGTACTGCCGACGACACCGTGGGCAACTGGACAGCCAACCCCACCAACAATGAAGCCAAGCTGCCCCACTGGGAACTGGCCAAGAAGTACAACCTCATTGACTTCGACTTAGGTGTGAAAATCACTGGTGCCGGTTTCCCTGTCTATATAGGCAAAGGTGCACAACTGCAACGCGCACTCATCAACTTCTTCCTCGATGAGGCTCGCAAGGCCGGCTATACAGAAATCATGCCGCCCACCGTGGTGAACGCTGCATCGGGCTACGGCACAGGTCAGCTGCCCGACAAAGAAGGTCAGATGTACCACTGCGAAGTGGACGACTTCTATCTCATCCCCACAGCCGAGGTGCCCGTGACGAATATCTACCGCGACGTGATTCTCGACGAAAAAGACCTGCCCATCAAGAACTGCGCCTACACGCAGTGCTTCCGCCGCGAGGCTGGATCGTACGGCAAGGATGTGCGCGGTCTGAACCGTCTGCACGAATTCTCAAAAATTGAGATTGTACGCATAGACAAACCCGAACACTCGAAAGAGAGCCACAAAGAGATGCTCGAGCACGTGGAAGGACTGCTCAAGAAGCTCGAACTCCCCTATCGCGTACTGCTCCTCTGCGGCGGCGATCAGAGTTTCACTTCGGCCATTTGCTACGACTTTGAGGTTTATTCCGAAGCACAAGGCCGCTGGCTGGAAGTATCGTCGGTTTCTAATTTCGACACCTACCAGGCCAACCGTCTGAAATGCCGCTACCGCAAGGCCGACGACAAGAAGATTGAACTCTGCCATACGCTCAACGGATCGGCATTGGCACTCCCCCGCATCGTGGCAGCCATTCTCGAAAACAACCAAACACCCGAAGGAATTCGCATACCAGCAGCACTCGTACCCTACTGCGGATTCTCGCTCATCGACTAACAATCAACGCCTCAAGCGCAAAAATATCAAACGAACAGAAGCAGCGAAACCCTCCATGTGTTTCGCTGCTTCTGCTTATTTTTAATTTACTTAAAAGATTTTTATTAATCATCTGGATTTCAGTTTATTAACAAAACCAATTTGAGACGAAATTCAGACCCATCAAAGGGGTCGCGGCAAAGAAAAGAAAAAAAATTTTTACCAATCTTGGAGAAATAATTATCTTTGCATAGATGAAAACCCTTGCTCGACATATAGAACAATTATTGCTCAGCAATGACTGCGTGATTATACCCGACTTTGGCGGGTTTGTTGCGCACCACGTTGCTGCTACCTTTGACGAGCAAGAGCAGCTCTTCCTCCCCCCGCACCGCACCATTGGTTTCAATCCGCAGTTGACCATGAACGATTCACTGTTAGCTCAGCAGTACGTTCAGGCGGCCGACATCAGTTATCCGGAAGCAATGCGCATGATAGAAGATGCCGTGGAGCGTCTTCGCATAGTGTTAGAAACCGACGGACAATTTCTGCTCGACGGCATCGGTACCCTCTCGCTGAATGAGGAAGGCAACCGCGAATTTACTCCTGCCGCATGCGGCATCTCTTCGCCGGCCTACTACGGTCTGAGCTTTGTGGAGTTGGCTCCACTGCAGGAGTTGCCTGTGACCGAAGAGGAAGAAGCTACAGAAGATTCTGAAGAAGAGGAAGTGGCAGAAACCGTAGAAATCCGCAAGAGCACGCTCCAGCTGATAGCTGCCGCGTGTGTGGCCATCGTGCTGTTCTTTACGCTGCCCAACACCGTACAGGCTCCGCTGAATGCAACTTTGGCCAGTGTGGACAGCGGCAAGATGCTACTCAAAGTATTGCCCAAGACTGAAGTGAGAGGCACTGTAGCCGATTTGACGCTACAGCAAGCAAAACCCTCAGTGCAGGAGAAGTCTGTACCTGTTCCGGAGAAAACCACAACACCGGCGGTTATGCCAACACCACAAAGCTATTACACGCTGGTGCTGGCCACTGATGTATCCAAGCGAAACGCCGCAGCCTTTGTGGAATCGCTCAGCGCAAAAGGATTTCCCCAAGCATCTGTCAGAGATGGGAAACGGCGCAGAATTGTTTATGGAGTATTCGCTTCCGAGAGTGAGGCCTACCGCAAGCTGGCACAACTGCGTAGCAACAGAGAGTTTGCGGATGCCTGGGTGATGAAAATCAAAGAATAATGAAACGCGTCAGATGCCCGAAATGTGATGCCTATATCACGTTCGACGAAACCCAATACAGCGATGGACAGTCGCTGGTTTTTGTTTGTCCTGAATGTAACAAGCAATTCGCCATCCGCATTGGCGTATCTAAGCTCCACAACAGACAGAAAGAGACACACCCAGAAGATGAAATGCACGACGCTCCGTGCGGTTCATTGCTGGTGATTGAGAATGTTTTCCACTTCAAACAAGTGATTCCCCTGAAAATGGGACGCAATGTGGTAGGGAAATACATGAAGGGCAACAAGGCCAATTGCCAGTTTGAAACACGCGATCCGAGCGTAGATATGCACCACTGCATCATCACGGTGGACAGAGACAAGCAGCAGCGGTTGCGCTATACGCTGCAAGACGGGCCCAGCTACACGGGAACCTTTGTTGACAACGAAATACTGGGCGACCGCGAACGCCGAATCATAGAGCCCGACACGCTCTTCACCCTCGGAGCAACAAGCATCATTCTGAAAGGAGCAGAAGAATAGCAGCAAAAAATTCTCTTAGATTTTCAATATAAGCCTACGGCGTAACTAAAAAAATAAGCAATTGTGATAAAATATAAAAGCGTAAAAATTTATCAGGCCGAGAAGGTAATTCTCAACAATGTTGACTTTGAGGCATCGGCTGGAGAATTCATCTATATCATCGGTAAAGTGGGTTCGGGCAAGAGCTCGCTGCTGCAATCGTTCTATCAGGAGATAGATATTTATCCCGAAGACGCAGAAACGGCTGAAGTGCTGGGGGTTGATCTCACCCACATCCGCCGCAAGGACATTCCTGCACTTCGCCGGCAGATGGGCATCATCTTCCAGGATTTCCAGTTGCTGCACGACCGTTCGGTGAAAAAGAACCTCGACTTTGTGCTGCGTTCTACCGGATGGGACGACAAGGCCGCACGCGAACAGCGTATTCAGGAGGTGCTGGAACAGGTGGGCATGGCCAGCAAAATAGACAAGCAGCCCCACGAACTGTCGGGTGGCGAACAACAGCGAATAGCCATCGCGCGCGCCATACTGAACCGCCCCAAACTGATTGTGGCCGACGAGCCGACCGGCAATTTAGACCCAGAAACGGCCACACAAATCATTTCGCTGCTGCGCTCGCTGACCGAAGAAGGCACAACCGTCATCCTGACCACACACAATCTGCCCATGCTCGACCAGTTCCCGGGCAAGGTATATAAGTGTGAGGACGGTACCATCAGCCTGCAAGCCGCAGCCAACAGTTAATGTTTTTCATCATTTCTTTGTTTTCTACATGATAGTCATGAAATTTGGGGGTACCTCTGTTGGAAGCCCCGAACGCATAAAAGAAGTTGCCAATATACTGGTAAATTTCGGACAACCCCTGTTGGTAGTGCTGTCTGCCATGAGTGGCACGACAAACGCCTTGGTTGAAATTGCAAACTGCTACCGTAAGGGCGATAACGGCCAGGCCGGAACACTCATTGCCGAACTGCAACAAAAATATCAGCAGCACGTGCAGTCGCTGTACGCTACAGAAGAGATGCGCCAGAAGACCGCAGCGCTGCTCGAAGATAAATTCAACTTTATCCGCTCGTTTGCTGGCGATTATTTCTCTTCGTTTGAAGAAAAGCAGATTGTTGCCCAAGGCGAAATCATGAGCACCAACATGATGGTGAACTATCTGGTAGAATGTGGCTATGCCGCTTGTCTGCTCAATGCGCTCAACATGGTTTACACCAATAAAGACGGTGAACCAGACATGGAGAAGATTTCTCAGGCCACCCACGCCGCCCTATCAGCCAATCCCAACAAGCAGATATACGTGACGCAGGGTTTTATTTCGACCAATGCCTTTGGCGAAACCGACAATCTGCAGCGTGGCGGCTCTGACTATACAGCCACCCTCTTAGGCGCAGCCATTCGCTCGGAAGAGGTACAGATATGGACTGATGTGGATGGAATCCACACGGCCGACCCACGCATTGTAACAAATACACGTGCAATTCGCGAGGTGAGCTTCAACGAAGCAGCCGAATTGGCACGATTCGGAGCAAAAATTCTTCACCCCACTTGCGTGATTCCTGCACAAAAAGCTGATGTGCCCATCCGACTGAAATATACGATGGACCCAGAGGCAGAAGGCACACTCATCACAAACAGCCCGTCAACCTCTTCTTCGTCAGCAGCCGCAACACCCACTGCGATTGCCTCGAAGGAGCCTATAACGCTGTTGCGCCTGCAGCCCAAGCACAACATTTCCGCCACCACGCTGCTAAAGCGCGTATGCGATGAACTCATTGCTCACCAGCTTCAGCCAGACTTGACAGCTCTCTGCGGCGGAAACATACTCATGGCGATTGGCAACGACGCAATGACAGAGGACTTTATTGAGAGAGTGCAGCTTTGGAGTTATCTGAACAAGGACATGAACTGTTCGCTGATAGCCATTGTGGGCGACTACGAAGATAATGAAAAACTGAGGGGATGTGTTATGGATGCCGTTCCGCAACAGGCAATAAAGGTGCATTTGCAGGGTATCTCCCCCTTGAGCATCTCATTTGTGGTGAAAAGAGACGACCGAGATGCCTTTATCTCATTAATGCATCAACAGTTATTTGCCTTGTAAGCGTCGAAAAGAGTTTTCGCTTCGGGGTAACGTTCTTGAAAAGCCTTGATCTTAAATTCTAATGCGGTTTGAAAGCGTTGATTCTCTTCACTATCCGGACGGAAAGGACGATGGTGAAGGGCATCTTTCAGCGGTTTCCATGCTGCAAGGAAATCCAGCGTATCTGCTGAGCCATAAGTCTGAACAAACTGCTCATAAATATAATCAACCGCCTGTTCGGAGGGATGAATCATATCGGGCGAATAGAACCTGTAGTCGCGCAGGAAATCCATCATGATTTCGTAAGCAGGAAAATAGCTTGAACAGCCTGGTTGTGCTTTCACCACATTGTCGGATGCGAGCAACAAGGTAGCCTTAGAGAGTTGGCTCTCGTGAAATCCATACTTCTTATAACGTATGGGACTCACCGTAAAGATAATCTGAATAGCAGGATTTTTCTCTTGCAATGCCTGTACTGCCTGCAGAAGATATTCCGTACACTCATCCACATTCAGCACTTTTTCTTCGAATAACTGTTGCGGTCGTTTTTGACAGTTATCAACGATATTACCAGTTGACCGCTCGATGTATATGTGATTGGTTCCTAATGTAATAACCGCAATGTCTGGAACGAATTTGGAGAATTCTTGGATGGTGTGAAGAATGGAGGCTGGATTGTACATAACCCCATAGGGATTGACCGCTGCCTGAAAGAGATCGCCCTGAAATCTGCGGCCAATACTATCGGCAAAACAGGAACCCACAAACAAGATTTTTTCTATGGACTCAATCTTAAAAGATGAGGGTGGAATGATTACAGGTGTTTGCAGTTCCATGTTTTATAACGGTTGTTTTCAGTGAGCAAATAAATAATGACTGCGGTGGATTGCCTTTAAGCGTTGGTGCCAGTCTTTCGCTGGCGCAAAGCATTGAGGAGACGCGGGTGTGAGGACGCAATGGCAGCAAGCAATACTCCGATGACTAACAAGAGCAAAACGATGCTGGCGATAGTGGCAATGATTTCAGTGGTCTTGACCGACTGAGGTTTAAATGTGAGTACCACTTTGTGCTGGCCAGGCTCGATGCGAATGGCACGGAGCACGTAATCGACACGGCCAATGGGCGTCTGCAATGAATCGACGGTAGCAGTCCAGCCAGGATAATAGATCTCTGAGAAGACCAGCACACCACCCTTTCCGCTCTGCACATCGTAGGTGAGCTGATTGGGCTGATAGTCTGTGATGGTTACTCGTGAGAGGGTATCCTGCTCAGTGCTGGAGCCTAAGATGCTTTCAAATCGTTTATCGGCCACGGCCACATGGCGAAGCGGCAACCGCGAAAGGGCATCCAGCTCGTCGTTGGCATTATCAACATATTCCACACGGTCAACCATCCACGCATTGCCATAGGTGTAAGGATTGAGCAGGGGCACGGTCTGATTGTCGCTCAGCGGCAAAATGAAGTACTTGGCATTGAGCATATTGAGCACAGGGAACAGCGAGTCGCCTTTGATCATTGTCATATCGCCCATAGCAGACGCCACAGCAGGAAGGAGTTTGTTCATTTCAGGCTGTATGTGGGCGTCAATCAGTTCCTGATAACGACGCAGCTTGGCTGCATGATAACCGCCGATGGATTTATGATAATACGATGTATTGTTCTCGTTGAAAGTATTCCCGGCGAGATTAAGCACGCGATAATCAAGCGACTGATCCAAGAGAATCTGCTCGTCGGTAGGTGTCTTGGGCTGCGGCTGGTCGCGGAGACTTTTCTCAACAAACATTTCATCGAAGAGATAACGCTTGTTGATTTGCCACATATCAACAAGACAGAGCACAGCCAACAAACCGACAAGCCATTCTTGGCGGAGCTTTCCGAAGCGGAACAAGAGCAACAGGCCGCAACCGAGCAAGATAATCCACATAGATCGCCAGCAATCGGCCACGAAGATATGCTGGTGCATTTCGGCAACATTGCCAAGCAATGCGCTGGAAAGGCCGGCCAATTCAGGCTGCTGTTGTGTGATGACCCGTTCTATGTGTTCTGCCGTCTGTATATCGCTGCCAGAGATGAACTCGAAAAAGACTGTGGGCATCAGGGCAAAAGTGAGGCAAATGCCTGCAGTGAGCGCCAGGCTGATGAGCCATGCCCGCACTTCGTGCTTTTCGATCTTTGCTGTTCGGCGCTGGATAATCTCATTGAGCGCCATGACGGCTAACAGCGGAATGGTAAATTCTGCAATTACGAGTATGGATGCCACTGTACGGAATTTAGCATACATCGGCATATAATCGATGAAGAAATCAGTAAGAGGCATGAAATTGCGCCCCCACGAGAGCAGTATGGACAAAATGGTGGCAGCAAGGAGTGCCCACTTCATGGGACCCTTCACAATGAAGATGCCGAGCACAAAGAGAAATAAAACAAAAGCTCCGACATAAACAGGACCTGATGTGCCGGGCTGGGTGCCCCAATAGGATTCAAAATAGTTGTAGAACTGTGCCAATTCCGGATCAGCCTTCTCCATGGCCTTCTCATCGCGAGAGAGTGGGAATGAAGCGCCTCCCTTGGTGTTGGGAATTAAAAGTGTCCACGTTTCGTCCAGTCCATAGCTCCACTGTGTAATATAGTCGCGATCTAATCCGCTATTTGTCTGATTGGCACTATTGCTTTTCACCAATTCGCTTTTACCGCGCATAGATTCCTGGCCATACTCCCAAGTGTGATAAAGATTACTGAGGTTGATGAGTATGCCTAAGGCTGCACCAAGAATACAAACTCCCGTGGCGCGCCAGAAACGAATCATCTGCTTTTGACGAATTGCTTCGACGAGGAAAGCAATCACCATAAATAAAAGCGGGAAAAGGAAGTAATAGGTCATTTGCACATGATTGGCCTTCACTTCAAAAGCCGTAAATATGGCTGTAAGAATCAATCCCCAGAGATATTTTCCCCGATAGGCCAGCACCACTCCACCAATCATGGGCGGAAGATAGGCCAAGGCCATCACCTTCCAGATGTGACCAGCAGCAATGATGATAAAGAAGTAGGAAGAAAAGGCCCACAGGATAGAGCCTAAAGCGGCTAATTCACGTCGGAAGTTGAATGCACGCAGCATGATATAGAAGCCCAAAAGATAGGCAAAAACGTACCAAACATTTTCGGGCAGCCACAAGTGGTAAGCATCCATGAGAGCTCCCAAGGGGCGTGTGGAAGTATAGGAGGGTGCCGTCTGATATGTGGGCATTCCAGAAAATGTAGCATTGGTCCAGCGTGTGTGATGTCCCGTCTGCTCGTAATAAAGAGTTTGTTCCTGACCTGCTCCACGACCGGCTGAAGCGTCATGGCGGTATAATATGCGGCCTTCCAAATCAGCAGGCATGAAATAGGCAAACGCTATTGCAGCAAAAACGAGAATAAAAAATACATCCCAAAGATATTTTTTCATGACGTGAAATATGTTTCTAATAAATTATATTTGGCGACAAAGGTACGATTTAGCGAGCAAAGAGCAAAATCGTTTTGGCTCTTTCAAGCATGAGTACCTTATCAAAAGGTACGATTTAGCGAGCAAAGAGTAATTCAACTTCGTACTGCCACGGGGCATGACTAAACAAATAATCGGAACTTGGCGTGCACAATTCAGCCCAGCTGCATATTGCGGCTGGGCTGCGAGGATGAATACCTTTAAAGAATTTTTAGTTGACGGAAATAGAAGTCAGGCTTGGCGCTGTATAATTTCGAGACACATACGGCCGTTGTGGTAAGGACATTTCCAAAAGCCGGCTTTGTCGTCGGTGGTGTTCAATTTTCCGTCGGCATATCGACTCCAATACCACTCTCCGTTCTTGTAGTCAATGAGATTGTCCTTGACATATTGCCAACAGCGCAGTGCCTTCTTGAGCGCCGCTTTATCGTCGAAATGCTGATAGATGTTGAAGAACCCAACAATGGCCTCTGCTTGTACCCACCAATGAAGATCGCGATCAGCAGAGGCATTGGAGGGAGATACTTGGGCTTCATGAATCATAGATCCATCAGGATTGAGTCCTTTCTCGGACGCACGGGCTATCTTCTCGACAAGTGGTTCTATCTCTTGCAAGAGCGGCTTGTCGCCGAGCACGAGGGCCGCTTCATGAATGAGCCAAGAACATTCTATATCATGCCCATAACTTTCTATTTGGCTGCCTCCAAGTGTCCAGTCATTATTGAAAAAGAGGTCCAAGTGGTAGGTATGCCGGTTGAGTATTTTATCCTTGAAGATACAGATGATATTCCGAAGCGCTTCAGCCACACAAGCTGCCTGCGGGTGTGACGGGGTACCGCAAGCAAGAGGAGGATAGATTTCTGTTAGGGTGCGATAAAGATTGGTGTAGGCTTCAAGGATGTGAAGATGCGTATTTTGTGATTTGGGGTAATTTGCATCGTGTTGGGAAAGACGCATATCGTCGATTGACTGCCAAGAGCGTGTGGTGGCCTCGATATATCCGCCCCACTGATGATCTAAAGCATGGGTTTCAATAATCTGGAAGAGAGAAACCGCATATTGGAGCGCCTCGGGGTCGGAAGTGGCGCGCGCAAATTCTGACAAGCCATAGATAGCAAAGGCTATTGCATAGAATTGCTTCTTGGTGTCGGCTGGTGTACCATCATAGTTCAGACTCCAGAACACGCCGCCGTATTCGCGGTCAATGAAATGATCGATGAGGTATTGCTTGGCACGTTCTGCTACTTGCAAATAGTCTCTTTTTCTCAATACTCTATATGCTGCAGAAAAAGTCCACAGGATGCGTGCATTGAGGATTGCACCTTTGCAAGCCGTGGGGTGCAGCGTGCCATCGCCAGAGATGCGCCCGTAGAATCCTCCATGCTGATGGTCAATCATATTGTCCATCCAGAATTTGAGGATATTTTCTTGAAGAATTTGAGTCATTTCTTGCTTCATAAGGCAGGAAAATCTATTTTACTTTCTGAGAGGATAAATATACAAAAGTACCAGCATGATAAGCGTGATTATGGCTGGAAAGAGTGAGAAGAGCGCCCAAATCATGGTGCGCACGGCAGGGAGATTGGTGATGGTTATGATGGTTTCGCCCGTGGCAGTTGTACCAGAGGCAAATCCAGCCAGTCCGAGCAACAATGCCACTAACGATCCAGAGATGGCGGTGCCAAACTTCTGCGCCATGGTTCCTGAGGAGAAGATGAGTCCTGTGGAGGATGTTCCGTTGTGCTCGGTTGCATAGTCGGCAACATCGGCATACATAGACCAAAGCAATGGAGAGAAGATGCCAATTCCCATGGATGTGAGAATAACCACGGCAACCATTAGGAAAATATAATCGGCATCCATAGGTATGAAGAAATAGGCTATGGAAGAAAATAGGCATCCGATCAGTGCAACGAAGAATGCTTTCCGTTTGTTGCCTACCCACTTAGTAAAGGATGGTGAGAATGCACCAAAAATCATGCAGGTCAGCTCACCAAATGTCATAAAGACTGTATAGTTAATAATGAGTCCGTTGACGGTAACATCACCATGAAGGCAGTATTCAAACATATATCCAGCCACGGCATAGCGGAAGCCGTTGAAGAAATTCATGCCTATACCAATAAGCGTAAGGACAATCCATGGCTTATTCCTAAAAAGATCTGCAAAGGGTTTAAGTGAGAATTTTTCGGCGCGGATAATCTTGATTCTTTCTTTGGTGAGTAGTCCACAGGCAAGTGTTCCAGCTGTGGCAAGGATTCCAAAGAATGCGCCCAACACCGCATATTGATGCTGGGGTGTACCACCGACAAAGCGCTGTAAGTATGGGAAAGAGAGCAATGTAACAAATCCCATGGCATAAGCACCAACCATTCGGAAACTGGAGAATTGATTCTTTTGATTATCATCGTCGGTCATGACACCCAGGAGTGAGCCGTAGGGCACATTGACCGCCGTGTAAACAACCATCATGAGGATATAGAGCGAATAGGCCCAAATACGCTTTCCTGTAATGCCCAAATCGGGAGTGTAGAGAAGCAGGGCGAATATCAGTCCGAGTGGCACAGCACCGAAAATCATCCATGGACGGTAGGTTCCCCAACGCGATTGTGTACGATCGGCAAGAGCCCCCATCAGTGGATCAGTCACAACATCGAACATTCTGGCCAAGAGCATGAGCGTGGCAGTATCGGCGATTGTAAGTCCAAACACATTGGTAAAGAACAATGGAAAAGCAATAGACATGACTTTCCACGTAATGCCACCAGCAGCGGCGTCACCTAAGGCATAGCCAATTTTTTCAGACAATGAGATTTTTGCCATAATGATTTAACGGGTAAGCGTATTTTTGTTTTTTGCTATGAGTTGTTTGATTGTTTCTACACTTGCACTGGTGCAGAAGCCGTCGGCAGGGGTATGCAGACAGTAGTCAACGAGGCGTTCGATGGTGGATGTGGCTACATGCAATCGTGTATCGGCTGTAGCATAATAAATAAACACTTGGCCGTCGTCGTCGGCTATCCAGCCGTTCGAGAAGGCCACGTTCATCACGTCGCCCACATACTCCTGCCCTTCAGGTGCCAGGAAGTAGCCGCCCGGCTGGGCTATTACCCGCGTGGGCTCATCAAGAGCCGTCATATACATATATAATACGTAGCGCAGCCCATCTGCCGTATTGCGCACGCCATGAGCCAGATGCAGCCATCCCTGCGGTGTTTTAATAGGCGCTGGTCCCTCACCGTTTTTCACCTCCATGATTGTGTGATAGTGGCGCGGATTGATGATAATCTCCTCCTCTATCTCGGCATGGGTGATATCCTCGCAGAGTCCCCACCCTATGCCACCACCGCTGCCGGTGTCGATGAATCCGTCCTGCGGCCGCGTATAGAACGCATACTTTCCGTCGACAAATTCCGGGTGCAGCACCACATTCCGCTGCTGACTATTGGATTTGAGGTCTGGCAAACGTTCCCATGTTTTCAGGTCTTTGGTCCGTGCTATTGCAGCAGTTGCTGTTGCTGCGCTAAGATTGTGGGGTTGTGTGGGGTCGTGCCGTTCAGCACAGAACACACCATAAATCCAGCCGTCTTCATGCTGGGTGACGCGCATATCATAGATGTTTACGGCAGGGTCGTCGGTATCAGGCATAGTGACGGGTTCTTCCCAAAATCGCCATTTATCAATACCATTGGGCGACTCGGCCACAGCGAAGAAAGATTTCCTGTCGGCACCTTCAACTCGACAAACAAGCAGATAGCGGCCGTCGAGCTTGATGGCGCCGGCATTGAGCACTGCGTTCATCATGATGCGCTGCATCAGGTAAGGATTGTCTTGCTCCGAGAAATCGTAGCGCCACTCAAGTGGAGTGTGTTCGGCTGTGAGTATGGGATACTGATATTTCTTGTAAATACCATTACCCTCCTCTTGTGGACAATTTTCTCTGTTGAGCAGAGCCTCATGGCGTGCACGAAGCGATTTGATTTTATCTTTATAAGTGGTTGTTAAGATGTCTTGTTTCATTACAGCAAAAATAATTTATTTTTTATAATATACACCCCTTTTGATGCGTGATTCTCTCTCCTGCCATCAAGAGTATAGATTTCGGCAGATGTATTGGTTTCTGTTTGTTCTGTCAACGCATCAATGCCTGTAGGTTCATCAGGAGTAGTTGAGCGATACTGCTCAAAGAAATTCATATATCGCGTGAACCAATTGCTAGGCGTCTGATGTTTGAGTTCCGGATTGTAGATAATGTGCTTGTTGTCGGCGTCTGTTGCGACATTGTTATATGGAGCCAAGTTGGTATGAGCAGGACATACATTGTCTTGCAGTCCGACGGATGTGATGATGGGGCATGAGATGCTGGGCGCCAGATTCTTGGTATCGAAATAAGAAAGGAAAGCAAACATCTCTGCGTCGTTCATGGTTCCTTGATTTTCACGTGCCACATGTGCTGGCCAGTTTACAATGTTGAAATAGTCGGGAAAATCACCCATGAATGTGATGGCTGGTGCGATGGCTTTAAATTCCCTACCACTCAAAGCAGCAGCCGCAACGGTGAACGCTCCTCCTTGACTTTGCCCCTCGGCATACAGATTTGTCATGTCGCTTGTTGGGCGTGTGGCCATGAAATCGATGGCGCGCACACAATCCATATATGCGCCACGATAGTAATAGGAATCTTTATTTCCAAAGTTAAATGCAAACCAGTCGCCGTACGAATTGGTGAAATCACCTTGTCCATCGGATTCTCGTTCGTTGGCAGCACGATTGTTGAGACTTTGACCTCGGCAAGACAGATAGAACTCTGCATAATCGCTTGTATCTCCATCGCCACTGGGACAATAAGGTTTAAATTCTGTACCACCTGGAGCGTAGGCCGAATCGTAACCAAGGAAGTGCATTATAACAGGATGCTTCTTTCCGTCGGTAGGTTCAACATAGTAGCCACGAATGGTTACCGGATCACCACTTGTGCCGTCGGGAATTGATTTGAACTGCACGAGATAAACCTTGCGAGTGGCGGTCGATTTGCTAACGGTACCATTTTCGCCATTGAGCTCTATGAGGATAGGTTCGTCAGTTGCTTCTATAGCAGCCAGTTGCTCCTTGGCTGCTGCCCAATAGTTTTCAAAATCTGCTTGTTTGTCAGGGGCTGAGACAATATCGGTGGGATTAATGGCGAAGAAGAATTCACGCGCCAATTCATCGTTTACTGTAATCGTGGCCTTATAGATACCAGGCTCGAGATTGCTCTCAGTAGTGATGGCGATATTCTGGTTAGCACCAGCAGTGATGTTGACATTCTTCTCAATGGTTTCCGCCGATACCATTTGATCGGTTGTTATTGCAGCCACGACTTTTGCAGCCACACTCTCCGCATACGGGTTTGTGATGTTCACTTCAAGATTCGGCTTATCGGCAAATACCCAGTCGCTTGTTACAGGAACAGACAGTGTGAGCGCTTTAATATCGGCTGGATTGATTACTTCAACTGCTGTGAGCGTGAAGTTTATTCCGCTCACAATACCACCACCGCTTTGCAGTTTTTCAAGCATATCGGCCGTAATGGTGTACTGCTGATACACACCCTTTATATTAACAAGTGGCGCATCTGGCATATCCATCCATTCGGAAGTGCTCAGTTTAAACTGTGCGCCCGCTTTCACATCTTTAAATTTAAAACGGATATACATCCCTTCTTTCGCATTGGCAAATTTTGCTGCCGGAATTTGTTCCCATGCGCTCCACGATGGGCCGAAAGTTGTTGAACCTGTCCATGCTGTAAAGGTCTCGCCTGCAATGTCTTCACTATTACCACTCTGTTCTGCCTTGTACGTTTCCAGAGCCGATACGCAAAGATACTGCGCGGCCAAATCGACAGGACCCGCTTTGAGTGCGGACAGCTGATCGGCAGTGAGTTTATGGGCAAAGGTTGAGGCCGTCTGCACTGACCCAGCGCAGACATTCACATAATTGCTGCGTACGGCATACTGATGCCAATCAGCACCATCGTTAATGGCTGATATGGTTACACCAATTAGGTCACCCGCAGAAAAACCGGCAAAGAGCGTAGCATCGAGGGCTGCACTTTGTGTCCAGCCTTCGTTGTCGTTAACACTACCAGTCCAAATGGTCTTATCGTGATAGAATACTTCAACCTTGGTGAAGGTGTAATTCTTACCAGTGAGATTGATTCCGTTAGCTTTTACGTCAGCTGCAGTAGTTTCGTTCAGGACAAAACATACGGTAGTGGCATCGCTCACCTGCGTCTGATAATCAGCCATGAGCTGCCAGCTACTGGTCTGAATCACTACCCAGGCATCTGTATTGTCGCTAACTTCCGATACGGTTACGGCCAGCACATCGCCAGCATTCACCTTCTTGAGAACATTGTAATTCTCTGCAGACAGTGTCTTTGCACTCCACGAGCCTACAGTGTGTTCACCGTTAAACACTTCTTCTGCTGCAAGATTTTGACATAGCAGCACGAGAAAGAAATAAAAAAGGAATTTTACGCTTTTCATTTGAGCGTGTAGCTTTTATTTTACTTTTGAAATATCGTTGAGCATCAACACATTGGAGTTGCGCACCAAATCATTGAAATAAAACGCATTCTTTTCTCCAGGAGCAGGACCAAAGAACTCATGTTTTGCATTTCGCCAGAAAAGGAAATAGCAGATGGGATACTTATCCATTTGCGGTTTCAGCACGCGCGTCCACCATGTGGGATCTGGCAGATTTTTCAGTCCGCACTCGGTCAGTGCCAACAGCTTGTCATGCCGTTCGCAATATCGGGTCATCATGGAGAGGTTGTCATTGATCTGTGTGACAAAATCTTTTTCTGCTCCCCACTGGTAAGCATCGAGCCCTATCAGATCTACGCGATTGTCGCCAGGATAGCGTTCGAGGAATTTCTCTTCTGAAAAGTTCTCGTCAAGATTGGGCGAATAGCTCCACACGAGATTTTCCATACCTTCGCTGATGAGGTAGTCTTGCAACATACACCAAAGGGCTTTATATTCTTCGGCTGAACAGAGATTTTGTCCCCACCAGAACCATGAGCCATTGTTTTCATGCCAAGGTCGGAATATGATGGGTAGCGGCCGTTCGTTTTCATCTTTGATCGACTTAAGAAAGTTCTTCACATTCTTCATCCAGAGCAAGAACTTCCGGTGCATATTTCCACCAGGGAGAATGCTACGCACCACTGTCGTGTCGCTCACATCCCAGGCTGTCCCCCCTGTGAGTGGATTGCGTGGGTGCCAGCTCACCGTAAGAATACCACCGCGCCGATGATGAGCCAATAGTTCTTCACGCATTCGAGTGAAGGGCACAGAATCGAGGTTCTTCTCGTCGCCTACTTCAATTCCTCCTATCTCAAAACCCATCACGGCAGGATAGTCGCCAGCGGTTTCTTTCACATCGCTTCGTCCTCGCTCCCATTCCCAAGTAAGTCCATAAAAGGGATCGTCTTGGTGGCCAACCATGTATCCGCGAGCCTGAAGCGTGGCTAAACGATTGAGGAGTTGCTGCCGTATCTGAGCCTTGACAGGAAGCATCGTACAGCACGCAAGGAGCAGTAATATAATCTTGTGTTTCATTAGTTTTAATTTTCAGCTTTTAGTTCAAATATGCGTGATGCATAGTCGCCTTCCAAGGGAATGTCCAAACCTACTTCCATAAGTGTAGCACCAGTATATTTCTTGCCGTTAAGGGCACACGGTTCTTTGCCTACCTGCAGGTTCTTCTCCACGACGATATAAGTCTTGCCGGCATCTAATCCACTGAGACAAATCCGAGGCAGGGTCTGATTCATCATGTTTTCTAATTTATAGACGAAAAGAACAGCATCTGACTGATTATCATCCACATACATCAGTGCAGCCAGTCCTTGCTTCTCATAGGGCGAAACAAGGCGATAGAGGTTGCCCAGTTGGATGAGTGGGCGCAATGTTTTGTAATCGCTAATGGCCGTGGTACACTGCTGGCGCTCTTCATCGGTCATATCGCGAGGTTGCAGTTCCATTCCCAGTCGTCCACTCATGGCTACATCACAACGGAACTTGATGGGCAGCGAGCGATGCGTCATGTGATAGGGCGAGCCGCCGATATGCTGCGCCATGGCGTTGGAGGGAAAGAAATAGGATGTGCCCCATTGTATATATATGCGCTGGAGGGCATCATTGTTATCGCTTACCCAAAATTCGTCAAAATATGGGAGCAACCCATAATTGGCTCGTCCGCCACCGGAGGCACAATCTTGGATCACCACGTTCGGATATTTCGCACGAATGCGCTGGAGTGTTTTCACCAGTCCGAGATGATAATCAACGTAGAGATTCTGTTGCTTGTTGGCGGGCAGATAGGTCGAGCCATAGTTTTGTATGGAAGCATTGGCATCCCATTTGATATAGGCTATTTCGGGATAAGCCGTGAGCAGACGGTCCACTACGCCAAAGACAAAGTCCTGCACTTGCGGATTACTCATATCGAGCATCACCTGCGTACCGCCACGCCCCAGTTTCAATTCGCGGCCTTTCGTTTGCATAACCCACTCGGGATGCTTTTCAAAAAGCTCACTGCGAGTGTTTGTGGCTTCTGGTTCAATCCAGATACCAAATTTGATGTTTCGCTCAGCAGCTGCACGAGTCAGTGCACCGATGCCATTAGGTATTTTTTTTCTGTCCACTTCCCAGTCACCCAGGGCGGCATCATCGCTGTTGCGCTGATATTTTGTGCCAAACCAACCATCGTCCATTACGAAGAGTTCACCACCCATTCCACTAATATCGTCTATCATATTGATGATACGTTCTTCGGTAATGCTGAAGTAGATTCCCTCCCACGAGTTGAGCAGGATGTCGCGAGTGGTCATTCCGCTATGGAGCATACCTTCCTGACGCGCCCAGCGGTGAAAGATACGGCTTACTCCGCTCATTCCTTCCTTGCTGTAGGCAAAGGCTAAATGGGGTGTTTCAAATGTCTTGCCCGAGTCGAGGATGTACTCGCTCGATTGTGGGTCGATGCCCGCATAGATTTGATGGCGCTGATTGTTGGCCGTATTGAGCCGAAGTTCGTAGTTTCCGCTCCAACAAAGTGTCATGCCGATGGTTCTGCCGGTGTTTTCCTGCGGCTTCCCATCGAGCGAGAGCATCAGGCTGGGGGCATCGCAATGAGCATTGCGGGCGCCATCGGTGTTACGAATCACCTTCAGTCCGGGAGTGAGAGGCTCCTGTGTGGGTACGGCCTCCGCTGCCCAATTGCCATGCAAATGAGTGGTCCATACATTGCCGCGCGGAAGTGCAAGCGTGCCTGAATCAAAGCGTTTCAGCTGGATGCTTTTCTTTTCACCATTGAATATCTCAGTCCATGTTTCTATAAGGTCTATGGTTTGATAGGCTTTGTAGAAGATTATCACGGTGACGGGTTGCAGCTTGTCCTTCAGGGTGATGGTATGTAGTGTGGCATGGCCATCAGGTGCTGATGTATAGTTGCTCACCATGAGTTCCAGGTTTAGGTCGCCCGAAGCATGGAGCACCTGCAGCGCAGGCAACTCAATCATATCTACCGTGCCGAAAGTGGGAAGCGCCGCAGCCTGAAGCTCCGGCACCTGTCCTTCAACGCGCGGGCCGTAGTAGGTTTGCAAAAGGTTGTTGGCAGTGGCTTTAAGCAAGAGCTGTGTGTTGGGGGTGGTTATGGCAATGTTGCCTTCCCATGCCAGAAGCACTACGGGGAAGATGAGTCCCACGAAAGTGAAAAGCAATTTATTTCTCATGTGGATTTATAAGTTAATTTAGCTGATTTCCGAAAGCTATGCTTTTGGACGCTGAAAGGATAGCTTTTGCGGGGCAAAAGGATAGCTTTTAGGGGTCAAAAGGATAGCTTTTGGAAATCGGATTGGAAACTACTGATTATCAATTAGTTGCAGTTGACTTCTTTTCGAGTCGGAAGTTGCCGAGTCGGAAATCGACGGCGGCGTCTGCCTGGATCAGTTTGTAAACGATATCAAAGGTCTGCCATGTGCCAATGTTGTTGAATCCGTTTGTGGCCATGGGGGCCAGTTCCATTTTCACTGTCTGCCACTCGCCTTGTGTGTTGAACTGCCCATTGGCTGCCGGGTCAAATTCCTGTCGGTCGCCCCAGTTGATGCCAAATAAGAGGCCGTCCTGCTCTTCGTTGGTGGATGCGGGGAAAGGAGCGTTGGGCGCGGTCATCACTTCGAAGACGAAGAGATAATCGGCAGGATTGGTTATTTCGCCGAATCCCATATCGCGGAGATTCTCTGAAATGTCATATTGATACCAGGTCCATTGTGCGGGCCGGCCATAGAAGTGAAGGTGAGGAGTGCCCAATGCGCTCCCGTTCACGGCCGAGTCGTCCTCGATAAAGATGAACGGATTGGCTTGCAGGTCACTGTTCATTGCGATGTTGCACTGGGTGAGGTCGCTATACATGAGATGTGCTGATGGACGGAAGGGGAAAGATGCTGACTGCGCAGAGCCATCGGAAGCAATCCACTGGAAAAGAATGGTTGAGTTGTCGGGCGTATTGGCAGGAATCTCAATAAGCATTCCTTCGTCGGTGGCAATGCTAACATTGACAGCCGCGCCATTGATAGTGACGGTTGAAGTGCCATCGGCAAAGCCATAGAGTTCAAAGTATTTGCCCAGCACGCCTGTTTCGGTTCCTGGTGCAGCAAACTCGTTTTGGAGTCCATCGATTTGGAGGTCGGGTACGGGAATGGGGAAATTGTATGTGGCAGCCCCCTTATCGGTGGTATAGACCAGTGCATTGTCGCCCCCCATCTTCACCTCTGAAGGAATGGTGACGATGGCAATGGTGGAAGCCGTATAGATATTGGTGAGGTCAGCCTCGAGTGTGTTGAAAGTGATGCGCTGCACATTGTTCAGGTTGCGCCCGACAATACGGAGGGTTTGTCCGGGTGTTCCTTCGGCGAGCGGAGACGATTGCTGAGTGTCTGCCACATCATAAATGGCTTCAATGACAGGCTCACCCGTATTAGGCTGCGCATCGCCAGGGGCGTAACCATCGTTATAATTTACTATGTCGCTCTGGCAACTGCCCATGAACAGACAAGCAACAAACAAGGCAAGCGCGCTCACGAATTCCTTTCTCAAAGAGGAAAGATTGATATGCTTTGTTAACGTAATCATATATTCCGAATTAGAAATTGTGCATTATAAATAGTGTATTATGCAATATGAATTAGTTCCATCCCGGGTTGTTGGCGTTAATAGCCGAGTTGGTGTTAATTTCTTGTGCCGGTATGGGGAAGAGAAGGTTACGCTCCTGACGCGTCTTGGCCACGCCACTGTCGTCCGATCCACCCAGAGCATTCATGGCATCGAGATAGACACCCCAACGGATGAGATCCCATCGGCGGTCGGCCTCACAAGCCAATTCTTTGGCGCGCTCTTCGATAATGGCCGAACGACGCTTCAGCTGAGTGTCTAAATCGGAGAGGGATGCGGTGGTGGCATTGGAACGCTCGCGCACCTTGTTGAGATATATGAGCGCTTTCTCGGGCTGGCCGATTTCGTTGAGGGCTTCAGCGTAAAGCAGCAACACATCGGCATAGCGCAGGAATGGCCAGTTGGCATCGGCTTCTTCGATGGCATCGTTGGAAACATCCATGTATTTGGTGGTGAAGGCCAGGCATTGGGCATCCATAGAGTAATAATAGTTCACGCCATCGGCGAAAATGCCTGAGGGGGAGCCAGAATAGTTACCATCGGCATCACGACCTGTGGCCATATAGGTGTATTCCTCGTCGTAAGGATAATAGAATCCCGAGTTCGACTCCTGCTGGGTGTAATAACGCCAGCGGTGCTTCACGCCCTCGGTGATGCGGTAATCGTCATGATCGAAGAGGTCGTACCAGTGACGAGTGCAGCCTACCCAACCACCACTCTGGATGAAGTCGGAACCTGGTGCCGTCTTGTAACCCTCGTATTGCGTGTGTACCGCGGTTTTGTAGGTAGCATCGCCGCTCACTGTTCCAACAGAGAAAAGGAACTCGCTGGCAGTGGCCGATGCACGTTTCCATAACTGATTGTAAGGCAGCAGGGTGTAAGCGCCATAATATCCTTCTTCCAATTTCTCAGCCCAAGCAGCCGCACGAGCATAGAGTGTTGCCGCATCCATATCAGCGTAACCGTTGACCGAGCGCTTCGAGAAGGTAAAGGTCTGCAGCTGAGCATATGCTTTGTCGCTTCCAGCCCCCTCGTAGGCTTGTCCGCTGCGAATGGTCACCTGGGTGCCGGCAGGCATGGCACTGGCAGCCATGGTGGCATAGACTTTCACCAGCAATCCTGCGGCCGAACCTGCACAAACATGGCCAGCCTTATAGCCTGGGTCGGTATTTTTATACATCAATGCCACAGCCTCTTCCAGTTGCTCTATAATATAGGCATAGACCGTGGGAATGGGTTGGCGCGGTTGGTTTTTCTCGCCATTGGCCTCTTCGGGCTGAATGGGGATTTCGCCATAGGCTCTGACAAGCAGGAAATAGGCAAAGGCCTTCTGGAATTTCAATTCGCCTATAGCGTTGTATTTCACTTCGTCGGAGGGATTGACCATTGCTGCGATGTGACGTTCAGCATTGTTGGCACGGGCGATAAGCCCATAACAACCTTTCCACAGAGCATCAGTAACATCGCTTTCACCCTGGAAATTACCAGCGCCGAATGTACCGAAGAGCCAGTCGGGACCGGAGATATAGTCGGCGTCAAATTCCAAGACACGAGGAAAATATCCCCAGCAGAACATATCATATATCCATTTGCTATAGGTTCCTGTCAACCATGTATTGACTGCCTCCTCACTATCACCTATCTGAGTGTCGGTCACTTGCCCGGAGGGCGACTCTTCAATCCAACTATTGCATGAAGACAGAAGCATCAAGCTGCAGGCAAGAAGCAATACACCTACTCCCAGTCTCTTCCGAAAGAAGGAGAAGTTGATTTGTTTATTTAAAGTCATCATAACTTATGAAATGTGATTTGTGAATGATTAGAATACGAAGTTCAGTCCGAGAGAGAATGTTCTGGCGCTTGGGTAAGAATAACTATCCACGCCAGGACAAGCAGCGTTGGCACCGCCTGCATTCACATCAGGATCGAACCAAGAGTAATTGGTGATGGTAAAGAGATTGCTGGCTGTGAGCGAAATGTTCACTTTCTCAATCCAACGGCAGGGTTTCAGCCAGTCGTAGGCCAGAGTGATGTATTTCATTTTCAGATAACTACCGTCTTCAACATAGCGGTTGCTGACCAGCCATGTACGCGTATAACCTGCTGTGGCTTTGGGCCATAGGGCATAGGATGTGCTCTCGGGCGTCCAGCGCGAGGCATAAGCTTCGGCTGTGATATTACCGATATTGCTCATGGTAATATCGGTGAGATTGTAGTTGAAGATATCGTTACCGTGAGACCCTTGCAGCAAGAAACTCAACGACCAATTCTTCCACTGGAGATTGTTGGTGATACCATAAGTAAAGTCTGGGTTTGTGTTACCAATAATGGTGCGGTCGTCTTCAGTGATTTGATTATCGCCGGTCAAATCGCGATATTTGATTTCACCCACATGCTTCAAGGCTTCTGCATCTGACAGGCCTGCATAAGCGGGATTTGAGCGCACTTCAGCCAGATTGTCATAAAATCCGTCTTCGACATATCCGTAAAGCGTACCGATAGGACAGCCATTGCGCTGCAAGAAGACCTGATCGGCTTTGCTCCAGAGGGCTGTGGCATACTGGTCGCCGCTGAGACCTCCAATACGATTACGGTTGGTGGCCAGGTTGGCAGCAATGCTCCACTTCAATGCGCCCTTGGTCAGAATGTCATAATTGAGCGTCAGTTCAAGACCATCGTTCGTTACATTGCCGGAATTGGTCATCATTTGGCCGAATCCGGAGGAGTTCGGGATGGAGATGTTCTGCAAAAGATCGCGTGTTTTCTTATAATAGTAGTCAACGGTCAGTTGCAAGCGATTTTCAAAGAAACCGAAATCAACACCAAAATTAAATTGTGCCGTTGTTTCCCACTTGAGGTTAGGATTGGTAGGTCCACGCCAGTCTATCATCGACATTCCGCTTTCTAACGTCCCGTTATAAGGATAGTTGGCAGCATCGAGCAGCGTGAGCGTACGATAGGCACCAATGGCTTGGTTACCCGTTTCACCATACGACATACGGAACTTCAGGTTGCTGAAGATATTCAGGTCTTGGATGAACTTCTCATCGCTGGCTCTCCATGCGAAAGCGCCCGAGAGGAATGTGGCCCACTTGTTGTCTTTAGCAAACGAGGAACTACCATCGGTACGAATGCTAGCGGTGAAGAGGTATTTATCTAACAGGGTGTAGTTAATACGAGCAAGGAACGATTCGAGTGTCTGTCGTGTTTCGCTACTCTTCACCACAGCTTTATTGAGGGCAAGGCCCATATTGGCATCTTTAGTATAGTCGTTGGGGAAGTTGGTGGCTGTCATTGACGTATTCTCCCCTACTCCTTTTTCAAAGGTCATACCAGCCACGGCGTTGACCGTGTGGATGCCCCACTGTTTATCGAAGGTAAGGATAGACTCTGCCGTCAGACTACGCCAGATACTTGATGCTTTACCGGCCTTACCATTGTTGGGCGACTTGCCTTCCTGGGTGTGGCGGTCGTAGTAGGTGCCACGATGACCGTCGTTGTATCCCAAGCCAAGGTTTTGGCGGAATTTAAGCACAGGAAGAATTTTTGCTTCAAAGTAGGATGACGAGAACCAAGATATTTGCTTGAGTCGGTCTTTCGCGCCATTCACATAGTTAACTGGATTGGCAGCAAGCCAATTGAGCTCGTCGAGCTGCTCGGTGGCTGTATGCGGGCCATATGTTGAAGGGAAAATAAGTGCAGAACGTATAATACCCGTATTTTCAGAGTTTGTGCGCTGAAAGTCAGTGATTGTGTTGGTGAAGAACGAAGAAGTACCAATTTCAATCGATTTGTTCACGTGCACACCGATATTCAGTCCGAGACCATAACGTGTGTTGCCCGTATTCTTGATGATACCCGTCTGTTCACCGTAGTTACCAGAGAAGTTGTACCATAATCCTTCGGAGCCACCGCTGACACTGGCACTGTATTCTTGTTGTACACCTGTACGGTAGATCTCATCTTGCCAGTCGGCTCCTATCACTTCGTCCACATTTCCATATTCGTCAGTGCGCACGCCAGGGTTGAGGAAATCGTCGGGCGCAGGATTGTACGACCCTGCAGTATAAACATATCCACTACCTATGTAGGGATAGGTCCATTCACCGCGATAGGGAAGCGTTCCCGTAGAACCTTCGTAGTAACTGGAGTTGGTCTGGGCTTCGTTCTGGTAAAGGGCATAAGTGCGAGGATCGAGCATCCGCACTTTCTTGGCTTTGTTCTGGATACCCCATTTAGCATTGAATTCAACATGAGGTTTCCCGCCGCCCTTAGAACCTTTCTTCGTTGTGATAATAACCACACCATTAGCACCACGTGAACCATAGATGGCTGTGGCAGAAGCATCTTTCAGCACTTCAATTTTGTCAATATCGTTAGGATTGATCATCGATAGCGGCGATGTGGATTGGTTGTTGCCCTGATTGGCATCGCTCGAGGGAGTTCCGTTGGGGTCAGTGCCATAGGGTACACCATCAACAATATAGAGCGGCTGCGAACTGGTGGTAAACGAGTTGGCACCGCGCACAGTGATACTAACACCTGCACCCGGCGAACCATCGTTCTGACTCACATTCACACCGGCTACTTTTCCTTGCAGACCATGAGCAATATCACTGGCTCCACCCTTCATCAGCTCGCTACTTTTAATTTGGGTCATTGCGCCAGATAGGTCACGCTTCTTCATGGTTCCGTAGCCCACCACTACGACTTCATCCATTAGTTGGGCATCTTCAACCAGCGTGATGGTCAGATTGTTCTTTCCTTTCACGTTAATCACCTGCGTCTTGTAACCGACAGACGATACTTGAATGAGGAATTTTCCTTCAGGCATCGTGAACGAAAACTGCCCTTCAACATTCGTAACGGTACCTGCACTGGTGCCTGGCACTTGTACGCTGGCGCCAATCATGGGCTCATTGTAGGCTCCATCCATTACGACACCCGTAATGGTTTGCTGTGCTTGCACGTTGGTGCATATTGCAAGAAGCAACATGCTGATTAGAAATAATTTTCTCATAGATTCTATGTTGTTTTTAGTATATTACTGTACAGTGATAAGTTGTATCCTTGTTACGACACAGCCAACGCCTGTAAGCACAAATCCCTTAGTTTTGAGGCGATCGAGGCTGATTTCATCGAAAGGTATCACAAGATCTTGTCCATTCAGGTCCAGCCACTGCGGCTCGCTGGCACCACCTAAATCGTCCCAGTTGCCACGATTTTCGCGCAGAGAGATTTTATGCGGGCAGTCTTCATTGAGCAGCGTATAGGAAATGATGAGACAATCGTCAGTCGTGCATTCTTGAAAGGGAGCTGCATTGATAATGAGATTGCCGCTCCAGTCGGCAGGCAGTAATTTCTCGCCGCGATAGAGTTCTCCTGGCTGGAGAATGTACTCCTTGGGAGCATGCTGGGCATCGGAAAAGTCTTCATCCACTTCACCAATGAACTGAACGATGCCGATCTTGTCCAACCGATACCCTTTTCCGCCTACGCGCAACGCTACATTCTGACCAGTACCAGCCAACTGTATCTTCAGTAACGGCGCCTGATCTTCTACATAGAAGGTAAAGCCTTCGCTTCCAACGGGTATGCCATTGGTCGAAGGGTCGAGCGCATTGTATGTCATGTCCATGAGCTTGGCAGCAGCCTCTGGCTCAACACGACTTGCATGAAAGCGAATACCATCACCC
This sequence comes from uncultured Prevotella sp., assembly GCA_905234815.1. Classification (GTDB taxonomy): domain Bacteria; phylum Bacteroidota; class Bacteroidia; order Bacteroidales; family Bacteroidaceae; genus Prevotella. The sequence goes on from CAJOIX010000002.1 coordinate 103,786, forward strand.
AGCTTCAAGTTTTTGAAGCATTGCCCTGTTATTGCCGCACTGACACTCCAGTCAGACTTCATCTGCAGCGAGGGACCGCGCCATACAATTTTCTCTACAAACTCTTCGCCTGGTGTGATGGTCACCTGAGTGATACGATAGTCATGGCCACCAATACCTAATCCGTGCTCACGAACCTTTGTAAGTATCTCGTCGGTAAATGTCAAGCGAAATGGACCTTTTACATTGAAGTAGGCATATTCTGGTGCCACGGCTTGCCAGTCTTTAGGATTTTGGAAGGCGCCCTGTGCATTACCTTTGGCGTTATCGTTATACACCGTAAGGATATCACCAGCTTTGACATGCTGAAAGTGACGGGCTTCCAGCACGATATTGTCTCGCCAACCACGTCCAATGGTCTTCGGCCCAATCAATATGGTATGTTCTGCTGCCGAAATTTGCATATTGGCTGCAGCCAACAGAAACAGAACCATCAATGTGAATTTCTTCGTGTATTCATTATTTAAATAAGTAACCATATATCTAAATAATCAAATGGGTGAAATTGTCAAATAGAAAAATAAGCAAAAAGGTCACATATTTTTATTTTCCAAGGAGTGCACGCATTTCGTTGCGATCCACCACAAGCCCTGTAGCAAAAGCATCGTTCCACCAGTTAGGCCCTGCAAACTGATGCTCATCAGTATTTCCCTCATTGTAAGCAGCATCGTACCATGTCATAAACCAACTCCAGCGAGAGCCTTGCTGCCAGATTTTACTCCAAAGAGACATATTCACTTCGTCACCATTGCCACACTCGGCAAGGGTAATAATCTTATTGGGATATTCGGCTTGAAGTTGCTTATACTCTTTCATCAGCGGATATTGCAGAGCATAATAAGAATCTCGTCCTACTATATCCACCACATCATCGCCAGGATACCAAGACTTATCGCCCATCTGTGAATTCCATACCCAGATGAGATTATTGAGCCCGTGGTGATTAACAAGGCGGTCATATAGAAAACGCCAAAGTTTTTTATACACTTCTGCTCCCTTAGCGCCCCACCAGAACCACGCTTTACCGCCATTGAATTCGTAGGTATTACCAGAAGCTTCATGCAAGGGACGCCAAATAACAGGAATGCCTGCCTGCTGCATTTTCTTCAAATAACCAGCCACTTGGTCTATGTCTTTTATCAACCGCTTATAGTCGGCTGAGGTAGGATTGTCGATACAAGCAGGATCGAACGATGTTTCACCCGGATTTGTGCCCGGGCTGCAAGTGTAATTACTGCCATTGTTGGCAAGAGTCTGCCAGTGCCACATACAACCTACAAGACCACCATGCTGCCACCACTGGCGCACAACAGTGTCATCGCTATAGTCTAACCAGCCACTGGGATTTACATCCTTCGAAGCGTGAATATTGATAAAGTCGAACACATTAATAGCAGGATAACGCCCCGTCCACTGATATACATTTTCGGCTTCACGAATGTTCCAGTCAACGTTTGCCACAGTGCCCGCAATTGACTTCTTTGTGTAAAGATTGCACAGAATTTGGAAAACTTGTCGTGTCTCTGCTGTAGCATTACTGTTACAAAGCGATTGCTGCCAATTAGTCACGGGCGTAGGAACTTCTTCGGCAGCACTATCGGAACTCGACGAGCAAGAAAGGATAACCATCAGCAAAAGAATGGCCACCGCAAATATCGATTTCTTTACCATAAACGAAAAAATTAGGTTATTGATTAGGTTTTAGATTTATCTGATGCAAAAATAAATCGAAACCAAGAGTCAAACCGACACTTTTTTAACAAATACCAACACTTTTATGCGCCCCGACTCAAACACTATTTATGGCTTAAGAAGCTCCAGTTTCTATTGTTGGTAACGTTTTTACAACGCCTGCAATAGGGCTATTTCACTCTTGAAACAATGATTCCCAATGGCTTAAAACTATAGGAGAATAAACATTGCTTCTGCAAGAAGTACAGTAGAAATCAATCAATGGAAAATCAGAGGAGATTATACAATCACCTTGGTTTTCTGGTATTTCATTCTGAATTCTTTTGGAGAACATTGCTTCCTCTTCCGAAATAGACGATTAAAATGGGACAATGTGTTAAAGCCTGTGGCCCAACATATTTCAGAAATCGTATCGGTTGTATCAACCAATAGACGAGCTGCATGCCCCAGACGAATATCCACAATATATTCCGAAATGGTCTTTCCCGTATGCAGCTTAAAAAAACGGCTAAATGCAGCAGGTGCCATGCCAATCAAATCGGCCACTTCCTCAAGCGAGATATCTTCGCGGTAATGAACATCTATATAATTCTTCACCGTCAATATCCGTTTCGACTTACTATCCACGGCAACTTTGGCAAAAGCAGAAGAGGCTAACTCTTTAGCATTATCGCACTTAGACAGCGTATTCAAAATTGTAAAAAATTCTTTTACGGCTTGAAAACCATCCTTTATTGAAGATAGGTTCAGCAACGAATCGAGCACCAATTGGATTGTCTCCCGCGGGAAAGACAAACCACGTTTAGCCCTGCTTAACATCTGCCGAATAGAGAAAAAAGGATTGGTCTGATAAATGGAATTAGGCGAATCAAAATCAGCGCGAAACTGTATCGTAATCTCGTGAATATCATCACTTTTACATTTATTTTGTTCCCACACATGCTCCAATTCAGGCGAAGTGATAAGCACTAAATCCAAATCACCTATCACTTCTGTCGAATCTCCAACAATACGCCTGCATCCAACAGCATTAGCCACAAAATTCAATTCAAAGATCTCATGCCGATGAATTGGATAATCAAATTCCTGTTTGTGGCGATCGGCCACATACATAAAATCATTCTCACCCAGAGGAGCTATTTCTTGTAGAACTCTATTCCCCATCGATCTTTGAACTGTTTCGTGTTTCTAATAATCTCTGATAAACCATTAAGACATTTATGCCGCTAAAATATAAAATATAATATTTTTCGCAAAATTTTAAAGAATAAATCATCTTGATTTGAAGCCACTATTTATGACTTACCCTGACAAAAGAGAACAAGATATAAATGAAAAAGCCCCTAATCACGGCTGGAGCTACAATCCAGCATAGATAAGGAACTTGTTCGATACAAAGATACAATTTATTTAAAAAAGTCAAGTACACAAACAAAGGCAACTATTGACAATACTGCCCAAACAAAAAAAAGAGAGTCTCAATCTTTCGACTGAAACTCTCCTGATAAAAAGTGGCGGTTACCTACTCTCCCACATTGCATTGCAGTACCATCGGCG
>CAJOIX010000003.1 GCA_905234815.1 uncultured Prevotella sp.
TTGGGGTACTTACCCAACACGTTCTGCACATATAACGTGCAGAATATGAGCAAAAAGAACCGAGGCAAGAACCTGTTTTCCAAGTCCTTGCCTCGTATCTCACTAATTATCAGCATTCTGTAGTTTATTCCTCTACAGCCGCCTGCGCGGCGGCGAGGCGGGCGATGGGTACACGGAAGGGTGAGCAGCTGGCGTAGTTCAAGCCAATCTTGGCGCAGAACTTCACTGAGCTGGGTTCACCACCGTGCTCACCGCAGATACCGGTGCGGAGGTTCGGACGAACGGCACGGCCTTTTTCTACGGCCATCTTCACCAACTGGCCAACGCCTTTCTGGTCGAGCACCTGGAAGGGGTCAACCTTCAGAATCTTCTTCTCCAGATATACGGGCAAGAAGGATGCGATGTCGTCGCGAGAGTAACCGAAGGTCATCTGTGTCAGGTCGTTGGTACCGAATGAGAAGTACTGTGCCTGTTCGGCGATGCGATCGGCAGTGAGGGCTGCACGAGGAATCTCGATCATGGTACCGATTTCGAATTCAATCTCTGTGCCATATTCTTCAAATACTTCCTTGGCAGTTTTTTCGATGACGCCTTTCTGCTGTTCGAGTTCATGGAGTGTACCGATGAGGGGCACCATGATTTCAGGCTGAGGATTGAAACCTTCCTTCTTCAGTTCGCAAGCGGCACCGAGGATGGCGCGTGTCTGCATGGCTGTAATTTCGGGGAAGGTGATACCCAAACGACATCCGCGATGACCGAGCATGGGGTTGTTCTCTGAGAGGCTGTCAACGCGACGCTTGATGGTTTCAACGCTAACGCCCATTTCCTTAGCCATGGTTTCCTGACCTGCAAGATCGTGTGGAACGAATTCGTGGAGAGGGGGATCGAGCAGTCGAATGTTGACTGGGAAGCCATCCATAGCCTTCAAGATTCCCTTGAAGTCAGCCTTCTGGTAAGGCAGGAGCTTGGCCAGAGCCTTCTCGCGACCTTCGACAGTGTCGGAGAGAATCATTTCGCGCATGGCGATAATTTTCTTATCCTCGAAGAACATGTGCTCTGTACGGGTCAGACCGATACCTTTAGCTCCGAAGGCGCGTGCAATTTCTGCATCGTGTGGAGTATCGGCATTGGTGCGTACCTGCAACTTGGTATATTTGTCGCAGAGGTCCATCAGTTCTTTAAAGTCGCCACTGAGCTCAGCAGCCTTTGTTGGCACTTCGCCGGCATAAACCTGTCCGGTGGTACCATTGAGCGAGATGTAGTCACCTTCTTTATATACCACGCCGTCAATTTCAACGGTCTTCTGGTGGTAGTCAACATTGAGCGAGCCTACACCGCTGACGCAGCATTTACCCATACCGCGAGCCACCACAGCAGCGTGCGATGTCATACCACCACGAGCGGTGAGGATACCTTCGGCAGCTGCCATACCGGCGAGGTCTTCGGGAGAGGTCTCGATACGCACGAGTACCACTTTGTGACCATCCTCGTGCCATGCTTTGGCATCGTCGGCGTGGAATACGATCTGACCGCAGGCAGCACCAGGACTGGCGGGCAGACCCTGAGCAATGACTTTAGCCTTCGAGAGAGCCACCTTGTCAAACACGGGGTGAAGCAGTTCGTCGAGTTTGTTAGGCTCACAGCGCAAGATAGCAGTCTTCTCGTCGATCATTCCTTCGTGGAGCAGGTCGATGGCAATCTTCACCATGGCAGCACCTGTGCGCTTACCATTGCGGGTCTGGAGGAACCAGAGGTGTCCTTCCTGCACGGTGAACTCCATGTCTTGCATATCGCGATAGTGTTTTTCCAGGTTTTCCTGAATTTGGTTGAGCTGTGCATAGATTTCGGGCATAGCTTCTTCCATTGAAGGATATTTTGCAACGCGCTCTTCTTCAGAGATACCAGCACGCTGAGCCCAACGCTGACTGCCGAGCTTGGTAATCTGCTGAGGAGTACGGATACCGGCTACCACGTCTTCACCTTGTGCGTTGACGAGGTATTCGCCGTTGAACACGTTCTCACCGTTGGCAGCATCGCGGCTGAAGCAAACACCCGTTGCCGAAGTGTCGCCCATGTTACCGAATACCATGGCCATAACCGAAACGGCTGTTCCCCACTCGTCGGGTATTCCTTCCATCTTACGATAGAGGATAGCGCGTTCGTTCATCCAAGAGCGGAACACGGCGCAGATAGCACCCCAGAGCTGTTCGATAGGATCGTTGGGGAAGTCTTTGCCTGTGCGCTCTTTGATAGCGGTCTTGAAGAGTACTACGAGTTTCTTCAATTCCTCAACGCTCAGGTCTTTGTCGAGTTTCACACCACGTTCGGCTTTCACCTTTTCGATGATTTCTTCGAACGGGTCGATGTCTTCTTTGTTCACGGGCTTCATTTCGAGCACCACGTCGCCATACATCTGCACGAAGCGGCGATAGGAGTCGTAAACGAAGTGAGGGTTATTGGTTTTGCGCACCATTCCTTCAGCCACTTCGTCGTTCAGACCAAGGTTGAGGATGGTGTCCATCATGCCTGGCATGGAAGCGCGGGCACCCGAACGCACCGAGACGAGCAAGGGGTTCTCGGCATCGCCAAACTTTGAATTCATCAGAACTTCAATGTGCTTCACTGCAGCCATCACATCATCGTTCAGGAGTTCCATGATTTTCTCCTGACCCACCTGATAGTATTCGTTGCAGCAATCAGTGGTGATGGTGAAACCTGGAGGCACGGGCACGCCAATCAGGTTCATCTCGGCCAGATTAGCGCCTTTACCACCAAGTTGTTCTCTCATGTTTGCGTTACCTTCAGCTTTTCCGTTACCAAAGGTATACACTCTTTTTTCACTCATAGTTAGGTAAAAGATATTTAAAAATTACACAAATTTGTTTCGATTGTGCAAAATTACAACCATTTTTTATATCGACAAAACTTATATACAAGAAAAATGCAAACTCCACATTACATTTTGTGAGAGTTTGCCTTTTCTGTTTGTCAGATGGTTGTATATCCTCCGTCAACGGGAAGCGGTACGCCGTTGACATAACTTGAGGCAGGCGACGCAAGGAAGATGGCCGCAGTGTCAAGTTCGCCCTCGTTTCCGTAGCGTTCAAGAGGTATGGCTCCCTTGGCATATTGGCGGAACCAATCGGTGTCGAGCGTGTCTTTGGTGAGCGGAGTCCAGAAGTAACCGGGACAGATGGCATTGACTGTGATGCCATGTTTACCCCATTCAGCCGCCAGAGCACGGGTTAAATTGACTACGCCACCTTTTGCAGCGTGATAAGGAGAGGATGGTGCTATCTTGTTGCCTACCAAACCGTACATGGAAGCAATGTTGATAATGCGTCCGTAGCGGGCAGGTATCATGGCACGTTTGGCCACCGCGCGAGCCACTTTAAATGTTCCGAACAGGTCTATTTGCATTTCATGCTCAAACTGTTCGTCGGTGATATCTTCAGCAGGAGCCACTGCTCCGGTTCCTGCGTTATTGATGAGAATGTCAATACGGCCGAAATGTTGCATGACACGCTCGACCATTTCGTCGACCATCTGTGTGCTGGTTACGTCACAACGGATGGGCAACGCTTCAACGCCGAAGTCCTGATGAAGCGCAGAGGCAACCTCTTCGAGTTTCTCCATGCGCCGCGCGATGGGAACAATGGCACATCCCTGATTGGCTAATGCTCGTGCCATCTGGACGCCTAATCCGCCGGAACAGCCGGTAACAATGGCTACCTGACCGCTTAAATCAAAGTAATTCTTCATAATTTCGGAGGTTGTTAAGAATAAAAAGTTGTTTTTCAAGTATTCAAAATTTGCGCTTTTCCGTTACCAAAGGTATACACTCTTTTTTCACTCATAGTTAGGTAAAAGATATTTAAAAATTACACAAATTTGTTTCGATTGTGTAAAATTACAAATAAGTGAGCACAATGCAAAAGAAAATATTATTTTATTTTCATTGTCGAACGAGCGTAAATATATTATTCAACTTTCTGCAGGAGTCCAGAAGTTCAGGAGTTGCAGGAGTTCAGAACTAAGAGTTTAGAGTTGAGAGTTTAGAGTTTAGAGTCAGTTCAAAGTTCAAAGTTCAGAGTTCAAAGTTTAGAGTGAAGAGTTTAGAGTGAAGACAATACTTATTATAATTAAAGAAGCCAAGCAAATACAAAAATACACAAGATTGTTGCCACGAGCAGCTAAAATTTTGTTTTTGGCACACAATTTGCAGTAGTCAAGAGTGTGCATTTGGCACGAAAACACGAGACAAATCAATCAAAAAATACAAAAGAACTATGCAAAAAGGTAACATTGGAGTAACCACCGAGAACATCTTTCCGGTGATTAAGAAATTTCTTTACAGCGACCATGAAATTTTCCTGCGCGAGATGGTATCGAACGCCGTTGACGCCACACAGAAGTTGAAAACACTCAGCAAGAGTGGCGACTTCAAGGGCGAGGAGGGCGATCTCTCCGTGCGCCTGACGCTCGACGAGAAGGCTGGCACACTCACCATCAGCGACCACGGTATAGGCATGACCGCCGAAGAGATTGACAAATACATCAACCAGATTGCCTTCTCGGGTGTGACCGATTTCCTTGAGAAATACAAGGATCAGGCCAACGCCATCATCGGCCATTTCGGACTGGGTTTCTACTCTTCGTTCATGGTGTCGAAGAAGGTGGAAATCCTGACCAAGAGCTGGCAGGAAGGCGCCAAGGCCGTGCGCTGGACGTGCGACGGTTCGCCCGAATACACCATTGAAGATGCCGAAAAGGCCGACCGCGGTACCGACATCATTCTCCACATCGACGACGACTGCAAGGAATTTCTGGAAAAGAGCCGCATTGAATCACTGCTGCAGAAATACTGCAAGTTCCTGCCTGTGCCCGTGGTATTCGGCAAACAGCAAGAATGGAAAGACGGAAAAATGCAGGACACCGACCGCGACAACGTGATCAACAACGTGGAGCCGCTCTGGACCAAGACACCCTCAACGCTGAAGGACGAGGACTACACATCGTTCTACCGCACGCTTTATCCCATGCAGGACGAGCCCCTGTTCTGGATTCACCTGAATGTGGACTATCCGTTCCATCTCACCGGTGTGCTCTATTTCCCCCGCATACAGTCAAACATCGACCTGCAAAAAGGTAAGATTCAACTCTACTCCAACCAGGTGTTCGTGACCGATCAGGTGGAAGGCATCGTACCCGACTTCCTGACCCTGCTCCACGGTGTGATCGACTCGCCAGACATCCCGCTCAACGTGAGCCGTTCCTACCTGCAGAGCGACCAGAACGTGAAGAAAATCTCCACCTATATCACCAAGAAAGTGGCCGACCGCTTGAACTCCATCTTCAAGGAGGACCGCGAGAACTACGAGAAAAAGTGGGACGATGTGAAAATCTTCATCCACTACGGTATGCTCTCGCAAGACGATTTCTACGACCGCGCCAAGGACTTTGCCCTGTTCAAAGACACCGAGGGAAAATACTACACGCTCGACGAGTATCGCGACGCCATCAAGGAAGCACAGACCGACAAGGACGGCACACTCGTTTACCTCTATGCCAACAACCGCGATGCAGAATATACCTATATAAATAACGCGCGCAAGAAGGGTTACAGCGTGCTCCTCTTCGACGGACAGCTCGACACGCCGCTGGCCTCCATGCTCGAACAGAAGCTGGAGAAGACACGTTTCACACGTGTTGATGCCGACACCATCGACCGCCTCATCCAGAAAGAGGAACAGCGCCAGACCAATCTCTCGGCGGAAGACACTACCCTGCTCACCACCCTCTTCGCCGAACAACTGCCCCACCTCGAGAAGACGGAATTCCACACCGAAGTGCAAGCCCTGGGCGCAGAAGCTGCTCCCGTGGTCATCACCCAGAGCGAATATATGCGACGCATGAAAGACATGAGTCGCTACCAGAGCGGAATGGCCTTCTACGGACAGATGCCCGATATGTATCAGTTCGTGCTCAATGCCGACCACCCGCTCATTACCGCACAACTCTCCGCTGCCAACACGCAGCTCTCCGCAGAGCTGTCGCCCATCCAGAGCGAACTCAAGGGACTCAATGCCCGTCTGGCCGTACTCCAGCAGGAGGCCGACAAGAAGAAGCCCGAGGAAGTGACAGCCGAAGAGAAAGCCGACAAGGAGCAGACGCAAAAGTCTATCGACGAGCAAAAGGCACGCCTCAACGAGACCATCCGCAACTACGGCAAAGACAACCAGGCCGTGCACCAGCTCATCGACCTGGCGCTCCTGCAGAACGGTATGCTCCGCGGCGAAGCACTCAACAAATTCGTTGAACGCTCCATCAGCCTGATCAACAAATAAACGTAACAGCATTTTTTGCTTCCAGACGGAACAAAAAAAAGGACGTAACCAGCCAATTAGGACAAACGCGGGAAAGACTCCTTTTCGTTTGTCCTAATTAGCTTCTTACACCCCCGCTTTCTGAAAGCTATGCTTTTGACTTCCAATAGCTATGCTTTTGCACGCTAAAAGCTATGCTTTTGAAGCCCGAAAGCATAGCTTTTGAAAACGGATTACTAAACCACTGATATTCAGATGTTTACAATTTCCGATTTTTCACCATTCAAACTACCCGTGCAGCGCACTCGGTTCAGCGCTTCGCAAGCAGGAAAAATCTTCCCTGTTTCCCTGACCGAAAGCATACATCGAAGGGGTTTGCCCACAGGGGGGGGTGAGAGGAGTCGGAACAAAAAAATCGTAATTTTATTTTATTTTTCAAAGATTTTTATAATTTTGCACCACTTTTTGCGTTAATATGAAAGCAAAAAGAAGTTGATATTCAGGAAATTAATTAAAGGAGAAAGTTTTCTACACTATGCGTCAACTAAAGATTCAAAAGAGCATTACCAATCGTTCCAGTGAAGCACTCGACAAGTATCTTGTTGAGATTGGACGAGCACCGCTTATTTCTATCGACGAAGAGATAGAACTGGCCCAGAAGATTCGCAAGGGCGGTCCGGAAGGGGAACGCGCCAAGGACAAATTGGTCACTGCCAATCTGCGCTTTGTGGTGTCTGTGGCCAAGCAATATCAGCACCAGGGCCTCACGCTGACCGACCTGATTGACGAGGGCAACATCGGACTGATCAAAGCGGCTCAGAAATTTGACGAGACGCGCGGTTTCAAATTCATCTCCTACGCCGTGTGGTGGATTCGCCAGAGCATCCTGCAGGCCATTGCCGAGCAGAGCCGCATTGTGCGCCTGCCGCTGAATCAGGTGGGCTCGCTCAATAAAATCAACCACGAAATCAACCGCTTTGAACAAGAGAACCAGCGCCATCCTTCAGTAACGGAACTGGCCGAGGCCACCAATATCGACGAAGAGAAAATTGGCCAGAGCCTCATGGCCGATGGCCACCACGTGAGCATTGACGCTCCGTTCCAGGACGGTGAAGACAACTGTATGCTCGACGTAATGCCCAGCGGAGAAGACAGCCGTGCAGACCGCGAGGTGGACCACGAGAGCATGTCGCTCGAACTCGACACCGTGCTCGGCAAAGTGCTCAAAGAGCGCGAAATCACCATCATCAAGAAATGCTTCGGCATAGACTGCCCCGAACAGGGACTGGAGGAGATTGGCTCACATCTGGGACTGACCCGCGAGCGTGTACGACAGATTCGCGAGAAGAGCATTGCCAAGCTGCGCGACAGCGGTTACTCCAAGATTCTGATGAAATATCTCGGATAGCGGTTCATCCACTCACACCCTTATACATACAAAAAAGCGGTAACATCTGCATGCAGACGTTGCCGCTTTTTATATTTAAAAATTTAAGAATTTAAAAATTTAAGAATTAAACTTCAAGAGGAGTCCGAATGAGGGCGGCAGTGTGAGCGCCAGCGGCTGGTCGGGCAACAGGTTCAGAGCGAGTTTCTGGCCCGTGAGCAAATCGGTGGCTTCGGCCTGCTGCGGTGCTATGTGCAGGTAGTCGAACGCATGAGCCGGAATGTTCAGCTGCACATCGACGGCATGCTCCTCAAAATTCACCACTGCCAGCAGCGTTTCATCGTTGTACTTGCGCAGGAACGCAAACTGGCGGTGGCCCAAATGTTGGTTGGCATACATCAGATCAAACATCTCACCACAGGCAATGGCTTGCTCGCCGGCTGCTATCGTGCCAATGAGGCGGTAGCGCTCTTCAAGCGCCCGCTCGGCGTCGGAGAGATTATTCCGGTCGAAGAACCCGCGACGGATTTTATCAACACACCAATAATCAAAAATGGTGGTGCGCCCGTTCAATCCCGAAAAACCTTCCTGGTCCATGCCCTGCTCGCCAAACTCCTGACCGGAGTAGAGCATGAGCGGCCCGCGGTGCAGCCATGCACAAACCATCAGCGCAGGCAAGGCACGTTCAGCCGTGCGGGCAAAGAAATCGTTGGCCAGTCGCAGTTCGTCGTGGTTCTCAAGGAAATAGAGCATATGGTCGAGAATATCGCTGACCGACTGCCAGCGGGCAGAGATTTCGGCTGTGCCCGACGCATCGGTCAGGATATCGAAGAGCGTGTCGTACATGCCCACCTTGTCGTAGAGATAGTCAAAGCCTGCTGCCACAAAGTCGCGATACTGAGCGGGATTATACACCTCGCCAATAAAAATCAGACGGGGGTGTTTGGCCTTGACCTGTGCAATGGCCCACTGCCAAAAGGCTACCGGCACCATTTCAGCCATGTCGCAGCGCAATCCGTCGATACCTTGTCCGGCCCAGAAGAGCAGGATGTCCAACATTTTCTGCCAAGTGTTGGGCACTGGCGAGAAATGCTCGCTGCGTCCACCGGCATCGCAATAGTCAATGCCATAGTTGAGCTTCACCGTTTCGTACCAGTCGTTCACGCCTGGCGAGGCATCAAAATGGTCATTTCCAGTGGCCCGTGCGGGTTGCTCCTTATAGTCGCCCACGGGAAACTGAGGCGCAAACGGCTGTCCCCAGCAATAGTAGAAATTGTTGTTGGGATTGAAGTGATGTTCACGAATATCGTCGGCACCCAAGTCGCGCACACCTGCCGGTTTGGCTATGGAGCAGTATTGACGCGCAACATGATTGGGCACAAAATCAATAATCACTTTCAGTCCTGCGGCGTGGGTGCGCTTCAGCAGCTGTTTCCATTCCTGCATACGCTGGTCAACGCTGAGTGCCAAATCGGGATCGACATCGTAGTAATCGACAATGGCATACGGCGAGCCCGCCTTGCCCTTCACCACTGCAGGATGCTGCGTGGGAATGCCGTAAGCGGAATAATCGGTCTGCGTGGCATGGCGTATAATGCCTGTGTACCACACATGGCTGACACCGAGCGCTTTGATTTGCTGCAACACGGCATCGTCTATATCGGCAAACTTTCCCGAGCCGTTCGTTTGCAGGCTGCCGTTTTTCTTCCGCGTGGTGTTGCGGTTGCCCAGCAGCCGCGGGAGGAGCTGATAGATGATTGGTTTTTGCATGATAGAAAAAGGGTTCTGTAGATTCCGTGCATTACTGGGCAAGGCCGTGGGCCGACACCTCTTTGTTGATACGGCCAATCATGCCTTGGAGCGCCTTGCCTGGGCCGCACTCAATGAATTCGGTGGCGCCATCGGCAATCATTTGTTCAACAGAAGCAGTCCAGCGCACGCTGCTGGTGAGCTGACTAATCAGGTTGGCCTTGATCTCTGCAGGATCGGTGTGAGGCTTGGCATCTACATTCTGATAGATGGGACAGCGGGGCTGTTTCACTTCCACGGCCTCGATAGCGGCGGCCAATTCTTCCTTGGCAGGCTGCATCAGCGGAGAATGGAAAGCGCCGCTGACCGGCAGAATCAGCGCACGGCGTGCACCGGCAGCCTTGGCTTTCTCGCAGGCATTGTTGACAGCCTCCACATCGCCAGAGATGACCAGCTGGCCCGGGCAGTTGTAGTTGGCAGGAATCACACGGAGCGTATCTGTGCTGGCTTCCTGACAGATGGTTTCCACTTGTTCATCGGTCAGGCCAATGATGGCGGCCATGGTGCCAGGCACAACTTCGCAGCACTGCTGCATGGCCATGGCACGGGTATAGACCAGGCGCAAGCCATCCTCAAAACTCAGCGCTCCGGCAGCAGTGAGGGCAGAAAATTCGCCCAGCGAGTGGCCGGCCACCATGTCGGGCTGGAAGTCGTCGCCCAGACAGAGCGCCGAAATAACACTGTGAAGGAAGATGGCGGGCTGGGTGACACGCGTCTGCTTCAGCTCTTCATCAGTACCGGTGAACATAATATCAGTAATGGAAAAACCAAGTACCTCATTGGCTTTGTCGAAGAGTTGCTTGGCTTGAGGATAATTGTCGTAAAGGTCTTTACCCATTCCTGAGAACTGGGCACCCTGACCGGGGAATACAAATGCTTTCATAGATGTGTCTAAAATTTATTATATTACTATTTTTTCTTTCTTTTACTTGCAACTCGGTCGGTGGCAATAGTATCTTTGCAGCGCTGAAGTTCTTCGCGCAAGAAACGCGGAGTGTATCCTTTCTTCGATTTTGCCACTGCTTCCGGTGTGCCTTCGTTGATGATAAGGCCGCCACCGCGACCACCTTCAGGACCAAGGTCGATGATATGGTCGGCCAGCTTCACCACATCGAGGTTGTGTTCAATCACCACGACGGTGTTACCGCGTTCGACAAGTCGCTGCAATACATCCATCAGAATACGTATATCTTCAAAGTGGAGGCCGGTGGTAGGCTCGTCCAGAATGTAGATGGTTCGTCCTGTGTCGCGTTTGGAGAGCTCGGTGGCCAGCTTCACGCGCTGACTTTCACCGCCTGAGAGCGTAGATGAGGGCTGACCTAACTTCACGTAGCCCAGACCTACCTCTTGCAGCGTTTTGATTTTCTGCAGGATATGGGGCACTGACTCGAAGAATTCAACAGCCTGATTGATGGTCATATCAAGCACATCGGCTATGGACTTTCCCTTGTAGCGCACTTCAAGGGTTTCACGATTATAGCGTTTTCCGTGACAGACCTCGCATGGAACCATTACATCGGGCAGAAAATTCATCTCGATGGTCTTGTAGCCATTGCCACCACAAGTTTCGCACCGACCACCTCGCACATTGAACGAAAAGCGGCCTGGCTTGTATCCGCGTATCTTTGCTTCGGGGAGTTCTACAAAAAGTGAACGTATATCGGAGAACACGCCAGTGTAGGTAGCAGGATTGGAGCGGGGCGTGCGGCCTATGGGGCTTTGATCTACATTGACTACCTTGTCAAGATTCTCCAGCCCCTCAACAGAATCGTAGGGCAGCGGTTTCTTCAATGAGCGGTAGAAGTGCTGCGAGAGAATGGGTTGGAGGGTTTCGTTGATGAGCGTTGATTTGCCTGAACCGGACACACCAGTGACCACGGTGAGAGTGCCGAGGGGGAGACGAAAATCAACGTGCTGGAGATTGTTGCCCGACGCGCCACGAATGACGAGCGTCTGACCATTGCCTTTCCGTCTCTGGGCGGGCAGTGGGATTTGTCGGCGACCGGAAAGATAATCGGCTGTCAGCGTTGAAGGTTGGGAGTCGGGAGTGGTGAGCTGAGCGGGGGTGCCTTGGAACACTACTTCCCCACCCTTTCGTCCAGCCCCCGGGCCGATATCAATCAGATAGTCGGCAGCGAGCATCATGTCGCGATCATGCTCGACCACAACCACTGTATTGTCCATGTCGCGCAAGGACTTGAGCGACGAGATGAGGCGCTCGTTGTCGCGCTGATGAAGACCGATGCTGGGCTCATCGAGTATATAGAGCACATTGACCAGTTGCGAGCCAATCTGCGTGGCCAAACGGATGCGTTGGGTTTCGCCACCGGAGAGTGAGGCCGTGGGACGATTGAGCGCCAAATAGTCAAGTCCGACCCGCAGGAGGAAATCTACACGCGCGGAAATCTCTTTGATAATCTCGTGCGCAATACTCTGCTGTGTCGCGTCTTGAACATCGGCAATATGGTTGCACCAGTCTTTAAGCTGGATGATATCGAGCGAGGATACATCGGCAATGTTCTTATCACCGATACGGAATGCAAGCGATTCCGGTTTGAGACGGGCTCCGTTGCAGGCTGGGCAAGTGGTGGTGGCCAAGAATTGGTCGGCCCATTTCTGTCCATGGACGGAATCGTCGCCCTCAATGATGTTCTGAAGATATTTCACCACACCGTCGAAAGACATGAAATAGTCGGACGAGGTATGGACAAGCTCTTTCTTAATCTTAACGTTTTCCAGGGCACCATAGAGCACTTCGTTCATTGCTTCGTCGGGAATCTCGCCGATGGGTGTGGACAGCGAACAATCGTACTTCTCCAAGAGTGCTTCAATCTGCCAGAATATCATCTGGTTTTTGTATTTTCCAAGAGGTGTTATTCCACCATCGCGGATGCTAAGCGAATTGTCGGGGATGACTTTTTTCAGATCTATCTCGTTGACAAATCCCAATCCCTTGCAACGCGGGCAGGCACCTTCGGGCGAATTGAACGAAAACATATTGGGTGCCGGATCGGGATAGGCCATGCCTGTGACGGGGTCCATCAACCGGCGGGAATAGGAACGAAGTTCTTCGGTATCGGCATTGAGTATCATCAATACGCCTTCACCTTGCTGCAGAGCGGTTTTCAGACTGCGCTTCAGGCGGTCTTCGATGCCTGCCTTCACACGGAGGCGATCGATGATTACCTCGATATTGTGGTTCTGATAGCGATCTACCTTCATGCCGCGCGTCAACTCTTTGATTTCTCCATCCACACGGATGTGGAGATACCCTTTCTTGCGCATAGACTCGAAGAGTTCGCGATAATGACCCTTGCGCTGTCTGACCAGTGGCGCGAGAATATAGATGGCTGTTCCTTGGTAGTCGTGCTCCACCATCTGAAGAATCTTCTCCTCGGTGTATTTCACCATTTTCTCGCCTGAGAGATAACTGTAAGCATCGGCTGTGCGGGCGAAGAGGAGGCGCAGATAGTCGTAAATCTCAGTGATGGTACCAACCGTGGAACGGGGATTTTTGTTGGTGGTCTTTTGCTCAATGCTGATGACGGGGCTGAGGCCAGTGATCTTGTCAACATCTGGACGCTCCATATTGCCCAGGAAGTTGCGCGCATAGGGTGAGAAGGTATCGATATAGCGACGCTGTCCTTCGGCATAGATGGTGTCGAAGGCCAAGGACGATTTGCCCGAACCCGACAGTCCGGTCACGACAGTGAGCGTGCCGTGGGGTATGGACACATCGATATTCTTCAGGTTGTGAACCCGTGCTCCAAAAACTTCAAGATTAGATGATTTCATAGTTCAGACGGCATCGTACAAAGGTTACTCAGTAACAGCTGTGGATGTATTTTCGCGGAAACCACGCAACAGATTTACATCGCGACGAATGTTGAACACGCGACCATCGGCTCCTCGGGCCTTGACTAAACAAAAATATACTCCTTCCTTAACAGGATGACCATTATGGGTTCCATCCCACCCGGTGGAAGGATCGGTCCACTCGAAGAGTAACTGCCCCCAGCGATTGTAGATATATCCATGAAACTCGACTATCGACTGGTAGCCATCCTTAGGTTTATAAAGATCATTTCGCTTATCGTCGTTGGGCGAGAAGGCATTAGGCATTTCAAGTTTACTCTCCGATGCAGAGATTGTCAGCGGAGTGGCAGTAGCCCAATACTCTTCGGTATATTCCTGCACGTCGGAACCCTGCGTAAATGTGGCGTAAAGCATCACATAATGCGTACCCGCTTCAGTGAAGGTGAAAGTGGTTTCCTCTTCATTGTTACGCACGAGATAAGGTTCGGTTAAATCATCCTCATGATAAAAGCGCCACTCATAATGAGCGGTCCAGCCATCAGCATGCTCGACTCCACCATAGAAGTGAACTTCAATAGGTGCCGAACCAGTGAAACTGGTGCCAGACTCTTCCTTTCCCGTGGCATCGACGGCGGTGAGCGATGGACTGATGGACGGCAACGATTGCGCAGATGCAATCATCGACATGCTGAGAGTGAAGAGCAATATGAGATAACTTTTTCTAATCATACCGCGAGTGGGGTTTTAACATTGATATTTTTCAACTTACAAAAGTACAAAAATCTTTCTGATTAGTGTGCAGATGTGATGGATTTACTTTATCTGTAGAAAATAGCTGAACTTATAAACCTTGAAGAACAGCAGGGAAGGTTGCGCGGATAGCAGATTTCGCCGCAGGTATGGCAACATACGTACAGACAAAGCACGCAAGAGAAAGACAAGATGAAAACGCTGGAGCATCCGTACTGTGCGGAGAAGCGTAGAGAGCCCGGCGAGAGATGAGCGCAAGGAAAAGAGCGTTTCGAGCCCAATTTCCGTTTTGCGGAGGAACTGTTCGTTGCTATCGAAATGGGCGAATAAAACCGGATTGTCGATGTGGAGTATAGTGAGGGATGCTGTCTGGAGCTCCTTGGCCAACAAAAGGTCTTCATATCCATAGCGCTGGATAGCCTCGTCGAAAGGATGAGCAGCCATTGCTGCACGCTGAATTAAGAGATTGCAAACGCGAAATGCCCGGTAAGGATGTTGCTGACGCCAAGAACGTGTGCGCTGGTGTTTGATTTGCTGTTCGTAGCGATAGCGTAAAGTGGCTTGGGCGAGCTGAGGACTGAGCTCGGCAAGTTCATAATCGCCACATATCGCCGCATATTGGGGGCTGATATAGTTGAGATAGGTTATCAAGAAGTCGGGATTTTTTATCTGCATATCGCCATCGATAAACAGGAACCATTCATAGCGTGCTGCTTGCCAGAGCTTATTCCGAACTGCCGAACGCCCTTGACGATGAGAAAATTCCATCAGTCTGACATGGGGCAGATGCTGAATGGATTGATTCTTTGCCTTTACCTCATCATTGTCGGAAGCATCATCGGCCACAATTATCTCATAGCAGATTGCGGCACGCTCGGCCTGCTCGTGAAGAACTTTGACGAGGGAGCTTACATCGACATTGCGGGCTGGGATGAGAATGGAGATGCAGTTCATTGCTGAGGAGGTCCTTGATAAACGATTTGTCCGCCGCGGCTACCGCCTTCCGGTCCGAGAGTGACGAGATAGTCGGCCATGGAAATAATGTCCTGATTGTGCTCTATGACAACAACGGTATGGCCTTGTTTGATAAGCGCATCGAAAGCTTTCAACAGCGGTATGAGGTCGTGGTGATGAAGTCCAGTGGTGGGTTCATCAAAGATAAAGAGTGTGGGCGTCTCACGATGCCCGGCAGCGATAAAAGCAGCCAGCTTCAGTCGCTGGTTTTCTCCACCAGAAAGTGATGAGGCAGCTTGTCCGAGATGCAAATAAGAGAGGCCTACATCGAGAAGCGGTTGCAAGCGCTGGGCAATAATTTTTTCACCATGCTCTGTAAAGAAATTCACGGCTTCCTCAATGGTCATATTGAGCACATCGTGGATAGACTGTCCGTGGTACTT
The DNA here is from genome assembly GCA_905234815.1 of uncultured Prevotella sp. Lineage (GTDB taxonomy): Bacteria > Bacteroidota > Bacteroidia > Bacteroidales > Bacteroidaceae > Prevotella. The sequence continues at coordinate 15,486 of CAJOIX010000003.1, forward strand.
CACATCGAGAATTTCCCGCTTGTAGCGCGTTCCATGACATTCAGGACAAGTCAGCGTGACATCAGCCATGAACTGCATGGGAATGGTAATGGTGCCTGCTCCCTGACAGTTATCGCAACGGCCGCCATCGGCATTAAACGAAAAATGTTGCGCGGTGAAGCCCATCTGCTGCGACAGTTGCTGTTCGGCAAACAAACGGCGAATTTCATCAAACGCTTTTGTGTAGGTTGCGGGGTTTGAACGCGATGATTTACCTATGGGGCTTTGATCGACCATTTCAACCTGACCGATAGCTGACAAATCGCCTTCAAGCGAAAGATATTCACCTGGCTGGGGAGCAGGTGTGCCAAGATGGCGCTTCAATGCGAGGTAGAGTGTAGAAGTAATAAGCGACGATTTTCCGCTACCGCTGGGACCTGTTACAACAGTGAGTACATTCAACGGGAGATGCAGATTGACACCTTTAAGGTTGTTCATACGAGCCCCTGTAAGTATAATTTCTCGGTTAGACGAGCGCCGAGATGCTGGCAGTGGGATCTCGTCTTTCCCTGCAAGGTATTTCAATGTGAGGGAGTTGGGGTATTTTTTCAGGAGTTTTTCATCAATCTTATCAATTGGCCCTGCATAAACCACCTCTCCACCATGCTGTCCGGCTCTCGGTCCTATATCAATCAGATAATCGGCAGCGGCAATCATCTCTTTATCATGTTCAACCACAATGACGGTATTGCCTGCTTCTTGAAGTGCCCGCAATACTTTCAACAGTTTCGCCGTGTCTTTGGAGTGGAGTCCGATAGATGGCTCGTCCAAGATATAGAGCGAACCGATGAGCGAAGAGCCGAGAGCTGTTGTCAGATTAACACGTTGCGATTCACCGCCAGAAAGGGTATTCGAGGCACGATTGAGCGTGAGATAGCCCAATCCGACATTGATTAAATAGCCCAGTCGCGATTTGATTTCTATGAGAAGGCGCTTGGCAATGGCTTGTTCCTGCTCTGTGAGTTCTACTTGTTCAAACCATGCAGCGAGTTCTTCTACCGACATGGAAACCATTTGCGTGATACTCCGGCCACCAACCAGCACATAGTTGGCTTCCTTGCGTAACCGGCCACCCTTACATTCGGGACAAACTGTCTTTCCACGATAGCGTGACAGCATGACACGATATTGTATTTTGTACTGGTTATCCTGCACCATTTGGAAGAAAGCATCAATAGATACTTGTTCCTCACGTGGACGTTTCCGGTCAGAGGGGAGCCCATGCCATAGCCAGTCGCGGTGTTCGGCACTGAGTTGATTATAGGGAGTGAATATGGGGAAATTGTCGATGGCTGCCCGACGACAGAATTCGTCTTTCCACATACCCATTTTTTCACCATGCCAACACTGCACACAACCATCATAAACACTCAGCGTGGTATTGGGAATGACGAGTCGCTCGTCGATACCGATGATATTTCCGTAGCCCTCACAACGCGGACAAGCTCCGATGGGCGAATTGTAGGAGAAAAGATGTTCGGTTGGTTCTTCAAAATTGATGCCATCAGCTGAGAACTCAGACGAGAAGTCGTATTTTATATTGGCAGGAAGGAAACAGAGCGAACAAGCGTTATGCCCCTCGAAAAGAGCCGTTTCGATGGAATCGGTCAGTCGTGACAGCGCCTCGTTGGAGAAATCTACTCGCAAGCGATCGACTACAATTGTCACTGCCGAATGCCCCGATTGTGGCTGTGCAGCGAGATAATCTTCGATAGATTGTATCTCGTTATCAACATATACACGCGAAAAGCCTTGCTGCTGCAGTGTTTTCAACTTGGTTTCAAGCAGTTCCCCTTCGTGAAGATGAATGGGCGCAAGCACAAGAAAAGGAGTTCCTTCGCTGTATTGGCGTGTAGCATTGACAATGTCTTCAATGGTGTGCTTCTTCACTTCCTGCCCTGAAACAGGAGAATAGGTGCGTCCGATGCGTGCAAAGAGTAGTCGCAGATAATCGTAAATTTCTGTCGATGTGCCCACTGTGGAACGCGGATTGGAGGCAATGACCTTCTGTTGAATGGCTATGGCAGGGGGTAACCCTTTGATGGCATCGCAGGCAGGTTTTTGCATACGCCCTAAAAACTGTCGGGCATAGGATGAAAGAGATTCCACATAGCGGCGCTGCCCTTCGGCATAGAGCGTATCGAAGGCCAATGATGATTTGCCGCTACCGCTTAACCCCGTAATAAGAATCAACTTATTGCGGGGTATTTTTATGTCAATATTTTTCAGGTTATTGACACGTACGCCTTTCAGTTCTATCCATTTTTCCATTAGAAAAAGCAATCAGAATTGAGACGTCGTTTACCTTGAAGCACGGAAAGAGGCCATGTTTTCGTATCGGCGAACCATCATGCGCTTATAGATATTTTGCAGCCACAGACGATTCGTAAGAATGAAAGCAATTCCGATAACGGCCATTACACTGTTGCAAACCCACTCGCCGCCCAAAGCCTGGAGTACTGATGCCAACAGGATTGGGATGAAGAATACAACCATTTGCACCACTAACTGCATATAATTATTCTCCATACTGTTCTTGCCAATGAACTTTGCATTCAGCGGTATGGTCTGCTTGTTGTAAACTGCCATCTGGAATAGCAGGAAATACTGTGCTCCTGCAGTATAGAGGGTATATGCCAGTAGCATCCAAATAGACCATTTCCCTGCAAATACGGTGGGAAGCATGAGCGCGAACGGCAAGACGAGCAAGGCGCAGGAGAACCAATATTTGGCTCTGAACAATGATATAATGTTTTCCTTATGCACCATGAGGGCATCGATATAATTGCCTTCGTAGCACATAACGCGAGTGAGCGACATGGCTCCGTAGATGACCAGATTGTAGATACACCAAAAATTGGTAAAGAAATTCCCGTCGTAAACTGGTGTGAAGGTAATCAGCAGACTGAACATAATCACCACTGCAGTGGACATAATAAATGACTTGCGGGGATTTTTGTTGCGCAAAATCGATTTCACCTCCAGTTTCAGGTATTCACCCACTTCGCCGTAGCGGTCGAGGAAGTTGAACTTGGAAACACTCTTCAGCGTAGTCTTCTCTTCGGAAAGGGCCTCACTGAGAATATGGCGATATTGCAAGATGCGATTGATACCAGCCAAGATTGCCAGTAGTGCTATGGCAAGCGCCACAGGCAGCCACGGCATCTCTTCTATCCAGGTGCCTGCTGTGCCATAGATATCTACAAATTGGCTCAACGACGCTTTCTTACCTACATAAAGCGGCATGGCCATCAGCGCATAAACGGCAATGGGGAGCAACCACCAGAGCTGGGAATCAATAATTTTTGTGCGACAAATGAGGTACCACTGACTGTTGGCCACCACCAAAAGATGAGCCACGAGCAGGAAAATTAGTGCCTTGCCGATACCGAAACTGAATACAATCGACATCAATGCGTAGGGCACGAAGAGGAACATCCACAACAGATGGGTGGCAGAAATCATGGATGTAATGACGAAAGTATCTACACAGGCGTAGCGGCTGATGGGCAACGTGAGGTAAGGCTTCACCAACTGCGAGGGTGTCTGCTGCGCAGTGAACCGCAAAAAGAAATCCACGAGCAGAACGAATGGCAGTATGCCCATGATAGTTTCGAGCGGTGTGCGATACGAACTTTCATTGGCCACGAGCGAGAAGATTACGGCAAAGAAGATTAAGTAGCCAACCATGAATACGGACAGAAATCCCATTACCCATTTGGCTACCTTGTTTTGCTGAAAGTTAAGGGCTCTTCGCTCAGCCAGTTGGCGGTGACGACGCAACTGGAGAAACAGTTGGAATCTATTCATCGGAGATCAATAATTTCTGCGTTAGGATATTTCTTCGGATTGAATTGGAACAGGCCGTCTGGCTGGTTCTTTGCTTGCAGCGAGTTGATACGAATGGTGACAGGCTGTCCGTTTTGGTGGAAACGTATTTCCGTGGGCACGCAATCTTTTTTTCTGATGGTAAGCGTGATGACACCGAGCGTAGGCTTGGTGTTTTTTTGTGGTGTGAGCGTCACTATATAATACCCTGCCCTGCTCACGTGCTTGGCGTTGTAGCCACGCTTGTAGAGCGAGATGAAGGTGTAGGGGTTCATCTGCTGGCGCCCAACGGCAGAAGGATTGCTGATGCTCACCTCTTCGGTCGATGCCTGATAGACCCACTGGGTCTTACCGTTAAACCACACTTCCATTTCTCCCAGCACGGCATGAAACTTCTGGCCTTTTATCTGTATGTTGCCAGTGGCTTTTCCCGTTTGCGGATGTGAAAGGGTAAAGGCAGCGCTGCATCCGCCAGAACGACCTACAACGGCTGCGGCACGGTCGAGTATCTGAGTAGTTGTCTGCGCCTGAACACACAGACAGGCGGCAAGCATTAAGCAAGAGAACAGTATTTTTTTCATATCGGGAGTCGTGTTTTACAATGATTCATATTAAAGCGCTCAACCACCTCACGCTGGCGGCCAAGGCGCCGGGGGATTGTTATTCTTGCCCACGGAGGCGAAGCATGAGGCCGCTCAGTGCATTGGGGTCTTGAATGAGCACATCGCGAGGCTTGGCACCCTGTGCCGGTCCAACCACGCCTGCTGCTTCCAGCTGGTCCATGATGCGGCCAGCGCGGTTGTAGCCAATGGAGAGTCGACGCTGAATCATGCTGGTAGAGCCTTGCTGGGTCAGGATAATGGCTTTGGCAGCCTCTTCAAACATGGGGTCGAGATTGCCCATGCCTGCCCCTCCAGCACCTGCCGTACCGCCGTCATCGTTGACGGGTTCGGGCAGGATAAGGGGTTCTACCGGGCCAGGCTGATTGGCAATATAATTACAGATGCGTTCAACCTCTGGTGTATCAACAAAGGCACATTGCACACGCACCGGCTCGCCATTGTCGAGAATAAGCATATCGCCTCGGCCAATCAGCTGTTCAGCTCCGGCACGGTCGAGAATGGTGCGCGAGTCGATGAGTGCCGCCACCTTGAAGGCCATACGTCCGGGGAAGTTGGCTTTGATGGTACCGGTAATGATATTGGTGGTGGGGCGCTGTGTAGCGATAATCATGTGCATACCAACGGCACGGGCTTTCTGGGCAATACGTGCAATGGGCAGTTCCACTTCCTTGCCGGCAGTCATGATGAGATCGCCGAACTCGTCGATTACCACCACGATGTATGGCATGAATTCGTGTCCTTCTTCCGGATTGAGTTGATGCTGAAGGTATTTTTCGTTGTACTCTTTCACGTTGCGGGCGCCGGCCTTGCGAAGCAATGTGTAGCGGTCGTCCATGAGCACACAGAGTGAGTTCAGCGTTTTCACCACTTTCTGCGGATCGGTGATGATGGTATCGTCGTCAGGATTGACGGTGGCCATGAAGTGGTCGGCTATGGGCGCATAGATAGAGAATTCCACCTGCTTGGGATCGACAAGCACGATTTTCAGTTCGTTGGGGTGTTTTTTGTAGAGCAGCGAGGTGAGTATGCAGTTCAGGCCGACCGACTTACCCTGTCCTGTAGCACCGGCCACAAGCAAATGGGGAATCTTGGCCAAGTCGAGCATGAACAGTTCATTGGTGATGGTTTTGCCCAATGCAATAGGGAGTTCCATCGTGGTCTGCTGGAATTTCTGGGTGTTCAGAATGGAGTGCATCGAAACGATTTGTTTCTTCTGGTTGGGCACTTCTATACCGATGGTTCCCTTGCCGGGTATGGGGGCGATGATGCGGATACCCAGGGCGGCGAGCGAGAGTGCGATATCGTCTTGCAGATTGCGAATACGCGAGATGCGTACACCCTCGGCTGGCGTGATTTCATAGAGGGTTACCGTAGGTCCGACCGTAGCCTTGATTTCCTTGATGGCCACGCCAAACGAGTGCAGCACCTCGACGATACGAGCATTGTTGGCTTTGATTTCGTCGTAGTCAATTTGCGGACGCTGGTCGTTGTCGTATTTCTTCAGCAAATCGAGCGTGGGATACTTATAGCGGGTGAAAGGCTCCAGCGGATTGATCGGCTTGCTGAGATCAACTTCGGCATTGAGGCGTTTGCCTTTGGCCTCAGCCTCTTCCTCCATGGTATCTACCACGAGGTCGGGTGTGTTGGTATCGGACAGTTGAGCATTTTGAGCGCCCTCCTGCTTTTTCTTACTGGCGGATTGCGATTTTTCAGTGGGCAGGGGCGTGAGGTCCACCACCGTGGGATGCTCCTCTTCGGCAGGCTGCTCAGCAGCGACAGGCTCATCTGCTTTGTCCTTGTCGGAAAAGAGGTCGTTGGTGACTGATGTTTTCACACCACTCATCACATACTTGATGGGATTGAGCGTTTTCTTGATGATATTGATGGTCTCGCTGCTGATGAAAATGAGGAAAATGAGGGCCACAAGGAAGAGAATAGCCCAGAGCCCCGGCTCGCCTACGATATTGGTGAGATAGTTCTTTACAAACGCGCCATGGTCTCCACCGCAATCGAAGTGGAGCGACGAAAAGAGCGGCGTGACGGCTGCTGCACAGAACACCGATCCCCAGATGGCTGCGAGCACGAGGGAGAAGAACCACTTCAGCAGGTTCGGCTTCCATGCTCCTGTGAGCCGCAGGCCGAAAATAAAGAGGATGACAGGCAGGAGAAAGGCTGCCAGTCCGATTCCGCGCGAGAGCATCCAATAGGAAAGCAAGGCTCCCATGGAACCGCAGTAATTGGTAAGTTCCTTGCGCTGATTGAGGAAATCGCCTTCGCGGAGGTTTTCCAGAATGCTTTGGTCGTGGGCACCTGTGGTGCAGAAAGAGCCCATGGCCAGGGCCATATAGATGCTGAACGCGATGAGTATCACGCCCAGAATCATGTCGATTCGCTCGGTGAGCAACTGGCTGAAGCCAGTGGCCTCGGCCAACGATTGTGTTTTCTTTTTCCGGCGGGTGGTATTTTTACTTTTCATTGTGTCTGTCTATGCAAATTTTCAAGCTACAAAAGTAGTCTTTTTTTATGATTGGGCAATGTTCTTGTTGAACTATTTTCATTTGAGGGCACACAAAGTGTGTTTTTCGTAAACGTCGCCCACAAAATTGGGTCAGAAGAGCGACAGCTCCTGAGGTTGCGCAGGGGCAGGCGTCGAGGACTGAGCGGCAGATTCCTCTATCGGGAAACGGCTCAGGAATTCATCTTCTGAAAGGATTTCCACGCCGAGCGACTGGGCCTTCTCCAACTTGGCAGGCCCCATGTTCTCGCCAGCCAGCACGAAGGTGGTCTTCTTGCTGATCGACGAAACATTCTTGCCGCCATTGCGTTCAATCAGATCTTTGTATTCGTCGCGGCTGTGGCGGGCAAACACTCCGCTGATAACAATGTTCATGCCTTGCAGCATATCTGAGGAAGCCGCACGGCTCTCGTCCGACAGTTGCATCTGCAGCCCATAGCTGCGCAGACGGGCAATGATGGTCTGATTGTCGGGATTGTCGAAATAGTCGCGCACGCTCTTGGCCATCACATCCCCCACTCCGTCGCAGGCGGTGAGTTCCTCCTCGCTGGCAGCCATCAGCGCGTCGATGTTTTGAAACTTACGGGCCAGAATCTTGGCCGAGGTCTCACCCACGAAGCGGATGCCCAGTGCAAAAACCACGCGCTCGAAGGGCACCTGCTTAGAGGCTTGAATGGAATTGACAATTTTCCGCGCTGATTTCTCGCGTGAGCCGTCGCCATTGATTTGACTGACGGTGATGGTATAGAGGTCGGCCACATTGCTGATGAGGTGCTGCCGATAGAAGTCATCGACGGTTTCAGGACCGAGCGAATCGATGTTCATCGCCTTGCGGGCAATGAAATGTTCGATACGGCCTTTGATTTGGGGCGGGCAGTGAGTGGTGTTGGGGCAGTACCATGCAGCTTCGTCCGCGTAGCGCGCCAGTGCTGCGCCACACTCCGGACAGGTCTTGATAAACTCCACCGGCCGGGCCGAGGGCTCGCGCCGCGAGGTTTCTACGCCAACAATCTTCGGAATAATCTCGCCACCCTTTTCCACATAGACCCAATCGTGCTCATGGAGCGAGAAGGCCTTGATGAAATCCTCGTTATTGAGCGTGGCGCGACGAACCGTGGTTCCGGCCAGCTGCACGGGCTGCATGTTGGCCACAGGGGTAATGGCGCCGGTGCGGCCCACTTGATAGGTCACTTCCTCGAGCCGCGTCAGGGCTCGCTCGGCAGGGTATTTATAGGCAATGGCCCAGCGCGGCGACTTGGCCGTTGAGCCCAAGTGGCGCTGCTGCTGCAAAGAGTTGACTTTCAGCACGATACCATCCGTTGCCACTGGCAGGTTTTTCCGTTCTGCACCCCAGTATTTGATAAAGGAATAGATCTCGTCGAGCGTGTGCACCTTCTTCATGCCCTTGCTGATTTGGAATCCCCACGAGGCAGCAGCGGCCAGATTTTCAAAATGTCCGCCGGCGGGAATGTCGTCGCCCAGGAGATAGTAGAGATAGGCATCGAGCTTGCGCTCGGCCACCACGCGCGAATTTTGGCTTTTGAGCGTGCCGCTGGCAGCGTTGCGCGGATTGGCAAAGAGGGGTTCGCCGGCTTCTTCGCGCTCGCGGTTGATGCGTTCAAACTCTTTCCACGGAAGAAGAATCTCGCCGCGTATTTCAAAGCGCCGAGGGTAGCCCTGGCCCGACAGCACGAGGGGAATGGTGCGGATGGTGCGCACATTGGCCGTCACATCGTCGCCATGAACGCCATCACCGCGGGTGATGGCCTGAACCAGCCGACCGTCCTCGTAGATGAGCGAAATGGAGAGTCCGTCGTATTTCATCTCGCAGCACACCTCAAAGTCCTGTCCTTCCAATCCACGCTTCACGCTCTCATACCAGTCGGCCACGTCTTGTTCGTTGTACGTATTGGCCAGCGAGAGCATCGGGTACTGATGGGCCACCTGACGGAATTCCTGGTTCAAGTCGGAGCCGACACGCTGGGTTGGCGATGTGGCATCGTAGAGTTCCGGATGGCGCGCCTCGAGGTCTTGCAACTCGTGCATAAGGAAGTCAAACTCCTGGTCGCTAATAATGGGTTGGTTATCAACATAGTAGCGATGATTATGCTCGTGCAGCTCGCGCCGCAATTGATAGATTCTTTCCTGCTCGGTCATGGGTTACCTTTTTCAAAAATTTCAACCGCAAAAATACAAAATTCGCTCCAAAACGAAACGGCAAATCCAGACTTTTTTCGTCCATTCGCAAGTAGCTGATAATCAGGCGCATAGAAACCGTGCTTCAAAAGCATAGCTTTTAGGCGGCAAAAGCATAGCTTTCGGAGGGCAAAAGCATAGCTTTTAGCGGCCAAAAGGATAGCTTTTGAAAAACAGGAGTTAAACACTGTCGATAAATTTTCGTTTTTTTTGACTTTTTCAACAGTAAAAATTGTAATTTTGCAACTCAAACTTTCCATAAAAACTGGAACCAAAAGAAATGAAAACACTCACTCCCCGCGAATATGCCGAGCAATGCCTGCGCGATGAAGCGCAAGCCGTGCTCGAACTGATACCCCAGCTCAGCGAAACATTCGACCGTGCCGTGGATCTGATTTTCCACTGCAAGGGCAAGGTCATCGTCACCGGTGTGGGCAAGAGCGGCCACATCGGCGCAAAAATTGCCGCCACCCTCTCATCGACCGGAACACCCTCGTTTTTCATTAATCCGCTCGACGTGTTCCACGGCGACCTCGGCGTGATGACTCCCGACGACGTGGTGCTCGCCTTGAGCAATTCCGGTCAGACCGACGAACTACTGCGATTCATTCCCATGCTGCAGCAAATGGAAGTGCCCATCATTTCGATGACCCGCAACCCCGAATCGCTGTTGGCCAAGTATAGCACGATACACATCACCGTGAGCGTAAAGAAAGAAGCCTGTCCGCTGAATCTGGCACCCACCTCATCGACCACTGCCGCACTGGCCATGGGCGATGCGCTGGCCATAGCGCTCATGCAGGTGAGACACTTCAAACCCAAAGATTTTGCACACTTCCACCCGGGCGGCACGCTCGGACGGCGACTGCTCACCACGGCTGCCGACGTGATGCGCACGCAGGATATGCCCATCATTCCTAAAGAAATGCATCTGGGCGAGGCCATCATCCACGTGAGCAAAGGGAAACTCGGTCTCGGCGTATCGCTCGACGACGCCGGATGCGTTGAAGGACTCATCACCGACGGCGACATCAGACGCGCCATGGAACGGTGGCAGGCCGGATTTGTGGAGCATACCGTTGAGGAAATCATGACGCGCGAACCCAAAATTGTGGCCCCAAACACAAAAATCACAGAAATACAACGCATCATGCACCGGCACAAGGTTCACACCGTGCTCGTTTGCGACAAGGAACGCCGGCTGCTGGGAGTTGTTGACCACTATTCCTGCATGATTTAATCATTATTGACAATTGAGAATTGAAAATTGACAATAATGACTACATCCACAGATAGATTGTTCAACTTCGGCGGAAGGAACCTGCGGCGACTGATTTTTCTCACAGCCGTCATGCTCGCGCCCCTCTTTGCACAAGCACAGACAGCCGACTCGCTGCTCATGGAAGAACTCCGCCGGGACGGGGTGACTTTCTCCACAAACAATTCGCTCGTGCTTCTGCGCAGCGGACAAGAAAAATTCGACGATATGTTCGCCGCCATCCGCGCAGCCAAAAGCAGCGTGCATCTGGAATACTTCAACTTCCGCAATGACTCCATTGCGTCGCTCCTATTCGACATTCTGGCCGAAAAAGCCAAGGAAGGCGTGGAAGTGCGCGCACTGTTCGATGCCTTCGGCAATTCGTCAAACAATCAACCGCTGAAGCGGCGCCACCTCAAAGCCATTCGGGAGAGAGGCATAGAAATCGTGAAATTCGACCCCATCGTCTTCCCTTGGATTAACCACGGCTTTCATCGCGACCACAGAAAAATCGTGGTCATCGACGGGAAAGTGGCCTACACCGGAGGCATGAACGTGGCCGACTATTATATAAAAGGTACGGAGGTGGTCGGCTCTTGGCACGATATGCACTGCCGCATAGAGGGCGACGAAGTGAACACCCTGCAGAAGATTTTTCTCAACATCTGGAACAAGACCACCAAGCAAAACATTTACGGCCCGCAATACTATTTCGGTGTGTACCCCTCGCCGCGCTTTGCCCACCTCAAGCGCGATACCTCTTCCACCGCCGGAAGGAAAACCATCGGCATCATCAACCGCGAGCCGCACACCTCAAATAGAATCATCAGAAAATTCTACGAAGGAGCCATCAATCTGGCACAAGATTCCATCAAACTTATCAACCCCTACTTCACGCTCAACGGCCGGCTCAAACGCGCACTGCGACGAGCCGTAGAGCGCGGTGTGAAAGTGGAAATCATGCTATCGACCAAGAGCGATATTCCGCTCACACCCGATTGCGGCTTCTATAATGCCCACCGACTGATGAAACGCGGGTGCACCATCTGGATGTACACTCCAGGATTCCACCACACGAAAATCATTATGGTCGATGGAAAAATCTGCTCTGTGGGCAGTGCCAACCTCAATGCCCGCAGCCTCTCGTTCGACTACGAAGACAATGCCGTCATCTTCGATCAGGAAACAACGGCCGAACTCGACCAGCTCTTCGAGCGCGACAAGCACGACTGCTTCAAGCTGACCGAAAAACGCTGGGACCAATGGCGCACACCCTGGAAGAAATTTGTGGGATGGGCGGCCCACCTCATCGCACCCTTGCTTTAATGCCCTCATGAGCACACAACCCAATATCGCCATCATTGGCGGCGGCGCTGCAGGATTCTTCTGTGCCATCAATATCAAAGAATTGCTGCCCCAAGCGCAAGTAACCATCTTTGAGCGCACGGCCAGTCAACTAATCAAGGTGGGACTATCGGGCGGCGGGCGGTGTAATTGTACCAACACCTTCGCCGATGTTACTGATTTGCAGCAGGTGTATCCGCGAGGATATCGGCTGCTGAAACGACTCTTCCCGACCTTCGGGCCCGCTGAAGCCCGGCAATGGTTTCTGACACACGGAGTAGAACTCAAAGAAGAAGCCGGCGGGCGCATCTTTCCCAAGTCCAACTCATCGCAAACCATCATCAACTGCCTCACCTCCTACTGCGGCAGATACGGCGTCAAAATTGTGCACCAGCGAGCCATTGCGAACCTCGACGAGCTGAAAGAGTTCACCCACATTGTCATCACCACCGGCAGTTTCTCTGCCAACGACACGCTCTCGCAGCAACTACAGCAACTCGGCCACGAAATCATCCCACCCGTCCCGTCGCTTTTCGCCTTCCGCATAGCGGCCCTCGCCGATAGCGACGCCCAGCTGTCGGGCACCGCCTTGCAACACGCACAACTGAGCCTACAGGGCACAAAGTTTCAGGCTGAAGGACCCATCATTGTGACCCACGAAGGCTTGAGCGGACCGGCCGTACTCAAACTGTCCAGCATGGCAGCCCGTCATCTGGCCGAACAAAACTACAAGGCAACCCTGCAAATCAACTGGATTGCGGAAAATATGCAAGATGCCACCACGTGGATACAACAGCAAATCAACCAAGAAGGCAAAAAACTGCTCGCCAATTGCCACCCCGAATCTTGCTCTGCGCGACTCTGGCAATATCTCTTGCACCGCGCTATGGGCAATACAGAACAAAAACGCTGGGCCGAACTCAGCAGAAAAGATGCCAACCGGCTGGTCAACACCCTGACCAACGATTGCTACCCGATAGACGGACGAGCCGCAAACAAGGATGAATTTGTCACCTGCGGCGGCATATCTCTGACCAGCGTTAATCCCTCAACCCTCGAGAGCCGCTACCGCCCAAACCTTTATTTTGCAGGCGAGGTGCTCGACATTGACGGCATCACCGGCGGTTTCAACTTTCAAGCAGCCTGGACCACTGCCCACACCGTGGCGCAGGCCATTGCTCGTGCAATGTAACAGAAATGTAACACTTTTTCTTCTCTATAATTCTACCACACTTTTACATTTGCAAAAAGAAAACAACACGCCATAAGGTTGCGCTTCTGCAAAAACCGGCGACTGAACACTATGAAGTACGAACTCATTCAAACCGACGGCGAAACAATCAGAATTCCAATAGCCGAAAACTATCACGACTGTGCAGAACTGATTCGTTCCGACGCATATCGCCACAATGGACGGCGCAGTTCGCTGTTAAGCATCTATCTGAACGGCATCACACGCACTTCCGTGGCCTTCGCCTTCTGGTGGCGATTGGCCCAGCACAAAGGTTTTCTCTACCCCTTGTGCAAATGGATGTTGCGACGATACAAGCGGCGCTATGGGCTCTTCATCCCCACAAGCGTGAAGATTGGCTACGGCTTCTACATCCAGCATTGCCTGGGATTGGTCATCAATTCCAACGCAATAATAGGCAACAATGTGAACATGGGACAGTTCACCACCATTGGCAGCAATCTGCCCAAAGCCGCAGTGATTGGCGATAATGTGTATGTCGGACCCAATGTCTGTATCGTAGATGATGTGATGATTCACTCTCATGTAACCATTGGCGCAGGGGCTGTGGTCACTAAAAACTGCCTTTCCAACACCACCGTTGCCGGGGTGCCCGCCAAGGTGATACAAACATTCGCACACGACGACTACATCCGCCATCCGTGGCCGTTGGATTAAAAGAAACAAAGAGGGCATTGCAGATCAGATTGATACGCAACTGGCTCATTCCTCAACTGAAATAAGAGTGTGTAAATAATTTAGTATTTAACCCTTTTTAAATCAAAAACAATGAAGACAAAATCTTTGATTCTCGGCATTTTGGCCTGTATTTGCTCTGTGATGGCTACCGCTTGCAGCAGCGATGACAATCTTGCTGTAAACGAAGCCGTGATAACTGCCTTCCAGCAAAAATATCCCAACACCACTGCAAAATGGGGTTTTGAAAACAATCTCTACAAAGCAGAGTTCGTCAAAAATGGCGCTGAAGTTGATGCCTGGTTCCAGGCAGATGGCACTTGGGTGAAGAGTGAGACCGATCTGCAGGTGAGCGACCTGCCTGCCAATCTGAAAGAAATTATCACACGGGATTATGCCCAATACGTTATAGATGATGTGGATTGGATTGAAACGCCCAACGGCAACTATTACGAAGTGGAACTTGAAAAGGCTGGCGCTGCAGATCTCTACATCTACATCACTGCCGAAGGTCAGTACGTTAACCAATAACGCAAGGCTGATACCATAAATGAGAAATGGAAGTTAACGCAAAAAATTAACTTCCATTTTTCTTTTTTTTATTTATTGCCATGATTTTCTTATCTTCGCCACATGAACTCACAACAACGTATTCTTGTAGTCGACGATGAGCAGGACCTTCGCGACATTCTTCAGTTTCATCTCTCGCACGAAGGGTTTGCAGTTGATACGGCAGCCTCGGCGCAAAGCGCACTTGAACTGCATCCAGAAAATTATAATCTGCTGTTGCTCGACGTGATGATGGAGGGGATGAATGGCTTTGAACTGGCCCGACAACTCAAGCAACAGGCCAACTCAGCCGAATTGCCCATCATCTTTCTCACCGCCAAAGACACGGAAACAGACCTGCTGGAAGGTTTCCAGCTGGGAGCCGACGACTATATTGCAAAACCCTTCTCGCTCAAAGAACTCACGGCTCGCATACGTGCTGTGCTCCACCGCACCGACAACAATCAACCATTGCTCAGTTTCAAAGGGCTCGAAGTTCATCCTGAGCAGAAATATGTGATTGTCGATAACCAGTCCATTGGCGCAACCCCCATCGAATATCAGCTCATGGAGCTTTTTCTGACACACAGAAACAGAATTTACTCACGCGAGGAACTCATTGATATTGTATGGCCCAGTGATGTGATTGTTACAGAACGAACAGTAGATGTAAACATCACTCGACTGAGAAAAAAACTCGGTGCGTATGCACAATACATTGTCACACGCACCGGACACGGCTATGGTTTCTTCACTTCAACAACAGAAAACACTCCACAATAATGAAAAAAATGACTGAAGGACAAAAGATGTTCGGGAACTTGTTGGCCATATTCTTCCTCTATGGCCTGTTCTTCATGCTCTTCGAAGATATCGATCGCAACCAGTTTGAGCCGCTCCACGACTTAATAGACTGGCAATTGCTGCTGTTTTTTGTCATCACGCTCTTTTTAGTTGCTGTTGTGCTGCATCGCTACTCCAAACGCATGGACGAACGCATCAGCCGAGAACAAGCCAAGAAAGAACACCAAATGCGCCGTGAACTCACGCAAAACATCTCACACGAACTGAAAACACCCGTGGCAAGCATTCAAGGATATTTGGAACTTATGCTCCACAATCCTGACATTAAACCAACGCAGCAACAACAGTTTTTGGAAAAAAGTCTTGCGCAGACGCACCGACTCACCGCGTTGCTGCACGATCTCTCCACATTAAACCGAATGGATTATGCCACTCAATGCCTCGAAAGAGAAGAGGTTGACATTATAGAAATTGTTCATGAGGTAGATACAAACACCTACCTGGCACGTCAACAACAACAGCAAACATTTATAACAAATCTACCTGAAACGCTTCATGTAAGAGGTAACCGTGAACTGCTGTTCAGCATCTTCCAAAATCTTCTTGACAATAGTATCAAATACGCAGGCAAGAATACTACCATCTGCCTCTCGGCCACCAAAGAAAAGAAATACTGGAAATTTGTTTTCAGCGATAATGGCGTCGGCATCTTGCCTGAACACCGCAACAGGGTATTCGAAAGATTCTATCGCATAGACAAAGGGCGAAGCCGCAATCTGGGCGGCACGGGACTGGGACTATCCATCGTTAAAAATGCCGTAAAGCTCCATGGCGGGCAGATAAAAATTCAGGATGTGCCCAATGGCGGTGTGGCATTTGTCTTTACCATCGCCGAATAGAACTCTTGGTAAAAGACAAACTCAAATAAAAATAAATCCCTGCTGGCATGAGTTGCCAGCAGGGATTACTTTTATTCAATCGTCATCACATCTATATTTGATTCCTCTTCAGGATTAGGATCAGGTATCGTCCAAATCACTGCAGCATAGGTTAAGGAGGCTACAGCAACCACCAACAGAATAATGCGCATCCACTTGGAGAATAGTTTGCGCCAGCGTCTCCGATTGAAAGCATAATCCTTGAATGGATTCAGTGTATCAAATAGCGACTCAGATCTCTTTATGCTGTCGTGATGATGGTGGTGATGATGATGGTGATGATGATCTTGCATTGTTTTATAATTGTAAAATTACCAATCAGATTAATTAAACATGATGGTGAGGCCAGCCATAACGATGGACACCATCGACATGAGCTTAATCAAGATGTTGAGCGATGGACCGGATGTATCTTTGAAGGGGTCGCCCACGGTATCGCCCACGATGGTTGCTTTGTGAGCAAACGAGCCTTTACCGCCGAAATTGCCTTCCTCAACATTCTTCTTAGCATTGTCCCATGCGCCACCGGCATTGGCCATGAATACTGCCAGCGTGAAGCCACCAGCCAGACCGCCAACCAGCAGACCCAGCACACCTGCTACGCCCAGTACCATACCAACGACGATAGGAATGATAATGGCAAGAATAGATGGGAAAATCATCTCGTGCTGAGCAGCGCGAGTAGAGATTTCTACGCAGCGGCCATAGTCGGGAGTACCAGTACCTTCAAGTATTCCGGCAATTTCTTTAAACTGACGGCGCACTTCAACCACCATTTTCTGAGCAGCACGGCCCACAGCTTCCATGGTCAAACCGCAGAAGAGGAACGCAGCCATGGCGCCAATGAAAGCACCAACCAGCACACGTGGATTCATCAGGTTCACCTGGAAATAGTTCATAAAGTCGGGAATGGTAGCATCGGCAGCAGCGATTGTATCGCCAGCCAGATTCGTCAATTCCATACCAGCACGCGCCATAGCAATCTTGATTTCTTCGATATAGGAAGCAAGGAGTGCCAATGCTGTCAAGGCTGCACTGCCAATGGCGAAGCCTTTACCTGTGGCAGCAGTGGTGTTACCAAGTGCATCAAGTGCATCAGTGCGATGACGAACCTCTTCGCCCAGTTCACTCATTTCAGCATTACCGCCAGCATTGTCGGCGATAGGACCATAGGCGTCGGTGGCAAGAGTGATACCAAGGGTTGAGAGCATACCAACAGCGGCAATACCTACACCATACAGACCATGAGCCAAAGCCTCGGCTGTCATTTCTCCGTTGAATCCATTGGCGCAAAGATAGCTCAACATGATGGCTACACCGATGGTGATAACGGGGATGCAGGTAGAAATCATACCTGTGCCGATACCTTTAATAATCACGGTAGCAGAACCAGTGAGACCTGCTTCAGAAATTTTCTGAGTCGGTTTGTATGAGTGAGAAGTGTAGTACTCTGTTGCCTGACCAATGATTACACCAGCTGCCAGACCGCTGATAACTGAGAAGGAGAGGCCAATCCAGTTTTTAACGCCAAGCAGATAGAGGATGGCAAACGTGGCCACGGCAATCAGTACGGCGCTGACGTTTGTTCCCAGTGCAAGCGATTTGAGCAAGTCGCGCATGGTGGCGCCTTCCTTGGTACGAACCAGAAAGATACCGATGAGCGAAAGGAATACGCCCACAGCGGCAATCAGCATAGGAGCAATAACAGCTTGGAGTTGTTCCTCGCCCATTCCGGCATAAGCAGCGGCACCAAGTGCAGCAGTGGAAAGGATTGAACCGCAATAGCTCTCATACAGGTCGGCACCCATACCAGCCACATCGCCCACATTGTCGCCTACGTTGTCGGCAATGGTTGCAGGGTTGCGGGGGTCGTCCTCGGGAATGTCGGCTTCCACCTTACCCACGATGTCGGCACCTACGTCGGCTGCCTTTGTATAGATACCACCACCCACACGGGCAAAGAGCGCCTGAGTAGAAGCACCCATACCGAAGGTGAGCATAGTGGTGGTGATGATAATCAGTGCGGCAGAGTCGCCCTGATAGAACCAGTTGAGCACAACAAACCAAATGGCAATGTCGAGCAGACCCAGTCCAACCACGGTCAGACCCATCACGGCACCTGAGCGGAAGGCGATTTTCAGACCTGCGTCGAGGCTCTTACGAGCTGCATTTGCTGTACGGCCGCTGGCATAGGTGGCAGTTTTCATACCGAAGAATCCTGCCAAACCAGAGAAGAAACCACCAGTTAGGAAGGCAAAGGGTACCCATTCGTTCTGCACCTTCAGGTAGTAAGCCATGAAGGCAAACAGGGCGCAGAGGGCGATGAATACGTAGAACACCACCTTGTACTGTTGTTTCAGATAAGCCATAGCGCCGTCGCGCACATACTTGGCAATTTCTTTCATTCTCGGAGTTCCTTCGTCTGCCTTAATCATGGTGCAGAAGAAGTAGTAGGCCATGCCTAATGCCACGATAGAAGCGATGGGCACAAGCCAAAATACTTGAGGAATGTTCTCAAACATAGTGTAAAAAATTTAAGTATTTAGTAATAGTATTAGAATCGGAAATCAAGTTCAATGTCGGCCATGTTGTAGTTATGGTCGGCCAGTGAACGGTCGTTCACGCGCACTACCTCGGCATTGATCTGAATATTTTTGTGGATGAGATAGTTCACACCGACTTCGTACATGGTCTTGGCCTTGGACCACTCTGCGTTGCTACGATACAAATCGTAGCGGGCCTTGGCGTAGAGTTTCTTCTTGATGATTGGTGCAATGGTGAGTGCATACACACCGTCGGCCTTATCGCCAATAGCGGGGTTCAGAGTGCAGTCGCCCGAGTGTTCGGCTTTCTGCATACGGGTTTTGAAGGCCTGACCTGTAGAGTGGATGTATTCCGAGCGGAATGTCCAGTCGTTCACTTTGTATTCGGCAGAGAGGGCGTAGCGGCGCTGCGAGAGCGAGCGTGTGCCAGTGCGTTCCACTTGTTGTCCATTGGCGTCGGTTTCGGTCCATGTTCCCTTGCGGGCATAAGAGCCGGTCCAGCCAAATGCACCAATGCGCATTCCTCTGACGGGCATCACCCAAAAACCTCCGATCAGATCTTTGCGCTGGTCAACATCGCTAATGTTGATGCCTTGGCCGTTGAACACGCCCACCTGGTAGTGGAGCAGTGCGCGACCTTTCGCGTTTTTCAGCAAATCACCCTGAATCTGCACACCGATGTCGCGACCATTGGATGCGTGCATACCGGCACGATCGCTGAAACCAGCCAGAGCACTCACGTTTTGCGAGTAGCTCATGAAGCCCTGATCGATTGGGTGCATGGGGTTTTCAAAGGTGAACGGACGTTTGAACTGACCTGCTTTCACCATGAAGAAGGGATATTTCTGCCATTCGGCAAAGAGATCTACCACACGGGGCGAAGAGCCGAGCGTTGAGGTATTGCCGTTGAACTGAATCTGGGCTTTCCAATAGAAATCGTTGGCAATGCGGCCATCGAGCGACAGACGCAACATACGCAAACTGAACGAGTTGGACTTTGCCCCTTCCTGACCATTGGCCTGATACTGAAGCATACCATAGCCTGTAAGTTTCACGTCTTGAATCCAATCGGGAATCTTAATGGTCTTTTCTTTCTCCTGAGCGTTTGCCGTAAGGGCGAGACAGGCTACAAAGAGAGATACGAGAAGTTTTTTCATCTGGTATTTAATTAAAGTAACGGGCAAATATATACATTTTTTATTATATGCCTCTATTTTTCCTAATTTTTTTAACAAGCGAGCACCATGAGCTGTGCGGTGAAGATGCGCAGGAACATGGCCAGCGGATAAACCGTTGAATAACCCACGGCGGGGGCTTGCTTGCTACATTCGCCGTTGGCAAAGGCCAATGCGGGCGGATCGGTATATGAACCGGCTATCATACCCATCAGCGTGAAGTAATTGATTTTATACTTCAGGCGGGCGAAGGTGCCCACAAGCAGAATGGGGATAACAGTGATCAGGAATCCACAATAGACAAACTTGATGCCATCGCCTGCCACAACCGTGTTCCAGAAACTTGCACCGGCTTTAATGCCGACACTGGCCAGGAACAGCGCCAGACCGGTTTCGCGCAGCATCAGGTTGGCCGATGTGGTGGTGTAGTTCACGAGTTTGAGCAAGTGTCCATATCGCCCAATGAGGATGGCGATGATGAGCGGACCGCCGGCCAAACCGAGCTTCAAGGGAACGGGCAATCCGGGAATGGCAAAGGGGATGCTACCGAAGATCAGGCCCACGAAGATACCGATGAAGATAGTGGCGATATTGGGGTGGTTCAGTCGCTGCTGCGAATCGCCAAAGAGTTCGGCTACACGCTGCACATTGTCTTCCGGACCAACCACCATGACGCGGTCGCCCACATGGAAGTGGTGGTTGCGCGAGGCAAAGAGTTCTATGCCGTGGCGGGTGATGCGGGTGATATTCACGCCATACACACTCGAGAAGTGCATCTTGGCCAGTGTTTTTCCGTTGATTTTCTGCGAAGTGACAACCAGTCGGCGCGATACCATCGGCATATTCTCGTCAACGTGCTCCCACTCTTTCTCCAAGCGCGGGCCGATGAAGGTCTGAATGGGCTCGGCGTCGGCCTCGGCGCAGACGATGAGCACCTCGTCGCCAATGTGGAGCTGCGTGTCGCGATTGGGGATAGAAATCTGACCATCGTGCAAGATTCGGGTGCAAACCACGTCACGCTTCAGAAATTCGTTCACTTCCATCAGCGTACGACCGGCTATAAACTCGTTCTGCACGCGCAGAATCATCTGGTGGGGCTTTTCGTGCGGGTTGGCTGCTTCGGCATCGGCCAGCTGCTGCTCTTCAGCCTGATAGCTTACCTTGCAGATATAGCGAATGGCTATCATGGAGAGGATGATGCCCACAACGGCCAACGGATAGGCACAGGCATAGGCCGAAGCGATATCGGGTGCATTGCCGTTGGGGAAAAAAGCACCCAATGCCTCGTTGGCTGCACCCAGACCTGGCGTATTGGTCACGGCGCCATAGAGCGTACCGATAAGCATGGGCAGATGCTGAGTGGTGGTTGTGTCGAAAAAGAGATAATAACAACCGAACATCACGGCGATGTTCAACAATACAATGCAAGTGGTGAGAATGTTCATGCGAACGCCGCCGGCGCGGAACGATTCAAAAAAGCCCGGGCCTACCTGCAAACCGATGCAAAAGACGAAGAGCACCAAGCCGAAATCTTGCATGAATGTGAGCACCGGCTGGGGACCCGTGAAGTGCAGATGACCGGCCAGAATACCGGCGAAGAGCACGAAGGTCACGCCGAGGTTGATACCGAACACCTTGATTCGGCCAAGCATGACACCCACAAAAATTACACTTGCGTAGAGCAAAATGATGTGAGCCACAGAGTCTGTAGCTGTGAACAGGTTAATTATCCAATCCATTTTTTGATTTATATATTATTAATTTTCTTGTCCACTGATGGGCGAGGTCGGCACGGCTCTCTTCATGCGCTGAACGCGCCTGCGGGCCGAGCACGGCTCCTCTAAAAAGTGCCCACAAAAGTAAGAAAATGTATCCAATGTGCCAAAATATACACCGCAGTCTAACGATTCTACTTGATTTAAATCAAAAATAAACAAATTTTCAAAAATTTCCGATAAAAAAGTTTAAAATTATTAACGATTACCCTGTATTTTTGTCTCAGCAATCAAGCTCAAGTCTTTAATAGGTTAGGTAAAAAGAAAAACATTTGGTACATTCTTGTACCAAGACAAAACGAGAGAGAACGAAAAAAGAGTGAATGAACGCAGTGTTCATTTGCTCTTTTTTTTGCATTTTACACCCCCTCAAAAAACAGGTGCAGAACTATCGGTTTCTAAAAGCTATGCTTTTGCCCTTCAAAAGCTATCCTTTTGCAGCCTAAAAGCTATGCTTTTGCCGTCCAAAAGCATAGCTTTTGAAAGCGGGTTTCTATCTTATTGAAAATCAAGTGCTTAGTAAACTAAAAAAAAGTGATGTCTTGTTGAAAGGACATCACTCCGTATCGAGTTCAAATAACATTGGTTCAGTTCTGTTGAGCACGGTCAACTGCACATCGGGGAAACGCTCCAGCGCACTGGCGGCACAACTGTAGGCAATTTCGGGGCGGTTGTTGTCGCGCGAGAGATGACAAAGCCATACGTGCTGGCAGCGTTCGGAAAGATAATCGCTCAGCGCCTGGGCACACGCAGCATTGCTCAAATGCCCGCGCGGACTCAATATGCGCCGTTTCAGCATCTCCGGATAACGGCCTGCGCGCAGCATTTCCTCATCGTGGTTCGACTCCAGCACCAGATAGTCGGCCTGACTTATTTCCTGACAGAGCTCTTCAGTGAGCTTTCCGCAATCGGTGATAATCACGAACCGGCGGCCTTCGTGGCTCAGCGTGTACGATACGCAGTCCCAACTGTCGTGGCTGACCTGCTGAACGCATATAGTAAACGCACCCAAGGTAAACTCATTGCCCACTGCCACCTCGCGACGCAGCTCGTAAGGAACCTTCGGATGGATGACCGGATTGTTGTCTATACCCTGAAACGTGCTATGGGTAGCATAAACAGGTATCTTATGGCGCGTGGCAAGTTTACCGGCCGTGCGGGCATGGTCGCCATGGTCGTGTGTGAGCAACAGCGCGTGGATGTTATTCAGCGCGTGACCATAACGCCACAGCGTGCTCTTCATCGTGCGAATGCCAATGCCCGCATCAATCAAGAGCGACGTGCGACCGTCGCTCAGCAGATAGCTGTTGCCACTGCTGCCACTGCCCAGTGAAAGAAACTTCAACTTCATACGAACTGCAAAGTTATAAAAAAATTCATTCTTTGCAGTCGATCGGGCATCGCATTTTCGTCGCCGCTCCTACAATTTTTCGGGCTTTCAGCACTTTTTCTTCCCCGTCGGTCACATCACCACGTCGAGCACCATCATCAGCGCAAAGCCAACGGCAAAACCAATCGTGCTGAGATTGGAGTGTTTGCCACTCGATGCCTCGGGAATCAACTCTTCCACCACTACATAGAGCATGGCTCCTGCCGCAAAGGCGAGCATATAGGGAAGCACCGGCATTAGCGCCGATGCCAGCAGCATCACGGCCAATGCGCCGATAGGTTCTACCACACCGCTGGCCGAGCCTATCAGGAAAGAGCGCCAACGGCTGTTGCCAGCGGCTCGCATCGGCATGGAAATGATGGCGCCTTCGGGAACATTCTGAATGGCAATACCTATCGCCACGGCCATGGCTGCCGCCGAAGATAACTGCGCTGCACCATGCTCGGCACCAGCAAACACCACACCCACGGCCATTCCCTCGGGCAGATTATGTATCGTCACGGCAAGCACCAGCATGGCGGTCTTTGACAAACGGGCACGCAGACCTTCGGGCTTGTCCGTGCCGATATGCAGGTGGGGCGTCAATTCGTCAACCAACAACAGGAAACCTATGCCTAACAGAAAGCCCACCACTGCGGGAACAACAGCCCACTTGCCACTATCGCTCATCATCTCTATCGCGGGAATCAACAGTGACCACACCGATGCGGCCACCATTACGCCAGATGCAAAGCCAAGCAGAGACTTCTGCAGGCGATCCGAAAGCTCACCGTGAATAAAGAAAACAAAGGCTGAACCGAGCACAGTGCCTAACAGCGGAATGAGCAGGCCGATAAGAATTGTATCCATAGTTATCAATGAGGTGGTTACTTTTTGCAAAAATACGAAAATTAAAAAGAAACAACCACCGAACGAGAAATTTCCTTCGCTGGCCCAATCCGCCAGCGGGCCTGCCCCACTCTGCCACGGGCTGAGCTACATAAATGAAAAGACCGCAGCGTGAAAAAAATCTTTCGCTGCGGTCTTTTCTTTTGTGACTCCCGCGGGATTGACTTTCGTCCATCCCTTCCCTGCCACGGGCCGAGCTACACAAAAGAAAGACCGCAGCATGAAAGAAATCTTTCGCTGCGGTCTTTTCTTTTGTGACTCCCGCGGGATTCAAACCCACAACCTTCTGATCCGTAGTCAGATGCTCTATTCAGTTGAGCTAGGGAGCCAGCATATTAACCTTTTTGCGCCTCCATTTTTGGATTTGCGGTTGCAAAAGTAGTAAGATTTTTCGTTCCTACAAAACTTTTACAGAGTTTTTTTGAATTATTTTTTCACTCAGCTGGCTGAAATGACGCTTTCCTCTGGCATAGTACTGCCACAGAATGGAGTGCTGATGCTTCTCTTCGCAGCCGCTGATTCGGCGGTTTTGCTGTATGCGCTGGCGGTCACCTTCAAAATCTTTGCGCCACTGGCGATAAGCGCGCCGACCGCGGATAATGGCCATACAGTCGGCCAGATTCCGGTTGAGCAACAGCGTCTGCAAGGCTGCCAACAGGTCGAGCAGCAAACGGATGCGCATGGTGGAGGGCAATTCGTCGGCCGGCAGGTTCTTGTAGAGCATGGTCAGATTGTTGCGGAAGTTGAGGAAAGTCTTCATGGGGTTTGACTTTGGCAGCGTGCCGCCACCCACATGATAAACCACACTGGCCGGTATGCAGGCCAATCGCCGCCCTGCCAACCGCAATCGCCAACAGAAATCTATTTCCTCCTGATGGGCAAAGAAGCGGGCATCGAGTCCGCCTACGGCAAAAAAGTCGTCGCGGCGTACCATCAGTGCCGCACCCGTTGCCCAGTGGATATCCACAATGTCGTCATATTGTCCGGCATCGCGTTCCACCGTATCGAAGATTCGCCCACGGCAGTAGGGATAGCCCCACTTATCAATGTAGCCGCCGGAGGCTCCTGCATATTCAAACGCAGAGCGATCGAAAATCGAGCGTAGCTTCGGCTGACAGGCAGCATAGTCAGGGTGTTCGTCGAGAAATACTAACATCGGTTCCAACCAGCCTTCAGACACTTCTATATCGCTGTTGAGCAACAGCAGAAATTCTTCCTTCGTCTCCTGCAGGGCACGGTTGTAACCTTCGGCGAAGCCATAATTTTGGTCGAGCAGTATAAGCGGCAGCTGCGGATATTCGCGCCGCAGGAAGTCAACAGAATCGTCGGTCGAAGCATTATCGGCAATATAGACCGTGGCCAGGTGCGACGAATGAGCCACCACCGAGGGCAGATATTTCTCCAGCATCTGCCGCCCGTTCCAGTTGAGAATGACGATTGCTATCCGTTTCATCTTGATTTATTTTATAATTTCGGCCATGAGTGCCGTTGCGTCGGCATTGAAATTGCCGAGCCGCACACGCACCAGCTGGTTGTCGAACTGTTCGTTCTGGACGCTGGCGGGCAGCTCCGCCCGCAGATAGTTGCGCGTAAAGCCGTGCATGGGCTTATCGGCGGCAGCCCGCTCGAAGAGCACTTCGGCCTCCTGGCCAATGTGCCGGGCGTAGAAAGCGTGAGTCTTTTTCTCGGAAAGCTGCAGCAATTCATGTGCGCGCCGTTTCTTCTCCTCGGGCGACACGATATAGGGGATGCGCAGTGCAGCCGTGCCTGGGCGCTCGCTATAGGGGAAGACATGGAGCTGGGTCACATCAAGCCCGCTCAGGAAGTCGAAACACTCTTGGAATAGTTCAGGTCGTTCGCCTCGCGTGCCCACCATCACATCCACGCCAATGAAAGCCTCGCGCATACGTTCCTTTATATAATATATTTTATGGGCGAACAATTCGGTGTTGTATCGGCGGTGCATCAGCCGCAACACTTCATCGCTACCACTCTGCAGGGGAATGTGGAAATGAGGCATAAATGCACGGCTCTGGGCACAGAAATCTATGATCTCGTCGGTCAGGAGGTTGGGCTCGATACTCGAAATGCGGTATCGATGAATGCCTTCAACCTGATCCAAGGCGCGGAGCAAATCGAGAAAGTTCTCGCCCGTGGTCTGACCGAAATCGCCAATGTTCACACCGGTGAGCACGATTTCTTTTCCTCCCTCGCGCACCACCTGTTCAGCCTGTGCCACAAGCGACGCAATGCCGGGATTGCGCGAGAAACCACGGGCGAAGGGAATGGTGCAGTAGGTGCAGAAATAGTTGCAGCCGTCTTGTACCTTAAGGAAATACCGAGTGCGATTGCCGCGCGAACACGAAGGGGCGAACGATTGGATGTCCTTGGTCTGGCCCTGGGCTATGGAGCGCACCGCGGTCGATTGGCCACGGGCAATCAGCGCGTCGTGGAGATGCTGCACAAGATTGGCCTTTTCGTCCGAGCCGAGCACCAGATCAACACCGTCGATTCGGGCCACTTCCTTAGGTGACAGCTGGGCATAGCAACCAGTGACAACCACAAATGCGTCGGGATTTTCGCGCACCAGCCGCTTGATGATTTGCCGACACTTCTGATTGGCCACGGACGTGACCGAGCAGGTGTTGACCAAACAGAGGTCTGCCCCACCCGAATCTGACAGTGTCTCAACGCCCAGTTTTTCCAACTGCGCGGCAAACGAGGCCGTCTCTGAGAAATTCAGTTTGCAGCCTAACGTATAATAAAACGCCTTGCGTCCGTGAAAGAGTGAACTGTCAATCATTGCTAAATGCCGTCAATGTTTGAAACGACAGTACAAAAGTACAAAGTATTTTCGTATTTAGAGGTAGATAAAGGAGAAATCTTAAAAACGCGCAAATTTGCACATTTTCTAAACTATTGATTTTCAACTATTTGCGAAAAAGTTACAAAAAAGTTTGAAAAATTTATTAAAAAAAACTTGCAGGTATCGAAAAAGTCCTTACCTTTGCAGCGTTGTTTATAACACAATTGATTGTTTTACAGATTTAAAAGCAAAAAGAAAATGAAGAAATTGGTATTCATGTTCGTAGCTATCGCAGCCATCTCTTTCGCTTCTTGCGGACAGAAGGCTCAGGAAGCTCCTGCTGCTGACACTGACACTGTAGTTGTTGACACTGTTGACACTGTTGCCCCTGCAGCTGTTGATTCTGTAGCTGAATAATTCGTAGGTTACGAATTCGAACAGAGAAAACCGCTAGGCCATAAGCCCAGCGGTTATTTTTTTGCCTTTTTGCAAGCAGTGATTTTCAAGACTGAATTCATTCAATTTCAAAAGCTATGCTTTTAGGCGCTAAAAGCATAGCTTTTGGAAGGCAAAAGGATAGCTTTTGGAGCGCAAAAGGATAGCTTTTGGAGCGCAAAAGCATAGCTTTTGAAAACCGATTTGCAATCTGTTGAAAATCAGCAAGATACAAATACAAAAAAAAACTTACTTGAAATAAGCCAGCGCTGCCCCGATGGCAGTAGAAAATTCGCTGTGCTTAGGTATGATAAATTTCACGCCGAAGAGTTTTTCCAGACCAGGGAACACATCTTTACACTGCGGCAGCCGCGTGAGATTTCCAATCAACACAAAATCTTTTATGTCCAAGCCGATGGCCGAGAGGATGGTGGCTGAGCCAATGGTCTGCAGCGTGGTGGTGATCAGACCCAAGGCAATGTCCTCGCGTGTGGCGTTGCTCTTGGCATTGGCAAAGAGCGAGGCCGTGGCATTCTGCGGCAGTCCGGGCAATGCCGACGGGCTGATATCGCCTATCTGCACGTCGATGTTTTTCAAATCGCCCTGCATGGCCAGCGATGTCACTTGCTTGATATCGTCGGTCTTGAGCATAATGCGCGACAGTCCGGCCAGCATACCGCCGCCCAGTCCCAAACCGCCAATGCGGCGAATACCGTTTTCATCGCACTGTACGATGCTGGTGCCGGTGCCCATGCTCACCACGAGCATACGCTCCAGATTGGTGTCGTACTGCGCACCCAGGCCGTCGGCCAGAAATTCTTCCACCCGTCGCGTTGGACAGTCGTACACGTTCTCCTGTATATATGCCGACCCTACGCCGGTGAGCATCACTTGCTGCACGTCGGAAATGGCTATCTCATTGTCGTGCAAAAACTTACCAAAGGCACCATAGAGCGATGTAACCGGATCGGTGGCGGTGATGCGCAAGGGTGAAAGGATTTTCTTCTGCTCGTTCAGCCCAACTATCTTGGTCGTGCTGATACCCACGTCGATACCTAAAATAAATTTCATTTTCGGGAAATGTTCAATTTGTTTCAAAGGCCAAAGATAGAAAGAAATTGGCGATTAACCATCATTTCGGGGCAAACAAATCTGAACGGCACAAAAAAAATACAAGAAAACAACCGCCTTTGGTCTGATTTTCTTGCATCTGCGATGAGCGGTAGACGAGGTTCGAACTCGCGACCCCCAGCTTGGGAAGCTAGTGCTCTGCCAACTGAGCTACTACCGCAAAGAGCCGATAGGGGGACTCGAACCCCCGACCCACGCATTACGAATGCGTTGCTCTACCAACTGAGCCATATCGGCAAAAGTTTTCACGGCGAAACACGCGCTGCGCATTTCGGAGGGCAAAGGTATATATAATTTGGGAAATGGAAAAATTTAAAATTGTAAAAATTTATTTTTTCACAGACATCATGCCAGCACTGGAGAGCTGCGACTGGCGAAAGGCAGCCAGCGTCAATGCCGTGGCCGTGCCTACATTCAGGCTCTCTGGCCACTGCTTGTCGGCTGGGAACCGAGGTATCAGCAGTTTGTGCGTAAGCAGGGCGCGCACCTCGGCCGAGATGCCGTTGCCCTCGTTGCCCATGACGACCACTCCGCCGGCAGTCAGGTCGGTTGCATAGAGGTTCTCGCCGTCAAGCACGGTACCATAAACAGGGGTCTCGGCAGGAAGTTGCTTTAACCATGCCGGCAGATTGACATATTGCACCGATACGCGCGCCAAGCTGCCCATGGATGCCTGCACCACCTTCGGATTGAACACATCGGCCGTATCGAGCGAGCAAACCAAGTGCTCCACGCCGAACCAATCGGCCGTGCGAAGAATCGTGCCCAAATTGCCCGGATCCTGCACACCGTCGAGCGCAAGTATCAGCTTCGAGCGCTGCGCAATGGGCGACGCCGAATCATGAGGAGAGACCTTGCGCGACTGGCGAAACACCGCCAACACCTCTTGCGGAGCCTGAAGCAGCGAGATGCGCTGCAGCTCGTCGGGCGAAACGGCAATGCGCTCGCCACCAGTAGCATGGGCATCCAGCCAAGCCGGCAGCGCCACAATCAGTTCGGGCTCAAAGACAGCAAGCAGTTCTTCAACCACCTTACGGCCCTCAGCCACAAACAATCCTGTTTCGCGGCGGTACTTCTTCTGCGCCAGCGAACGGATGAGTTTTATTTTCGGTTTACTCAACATCATACCCTTGTTTATACGTTATGTTGCGGGAGCGTGGGAGCGCGGAGCACCACTCAACAGTAGAGGAAGCGGAACTTCCAAAACATCAAATCCCTTATTTTTGGCAAAAGTACAAAATTGTTAGGGCTTTCAGGCGGCTGTTTGAAGAGATTTTTTTATTTTTGCAGAAATAAACACGCAGCCGTGACCACCAGCCAATACATTCACCGGTTTTTACTTTTAACACTCACCGTATGTATCTTTGGAGCCTGCTCGAGTACAAAGTTTGTGCCCGACAGCGAGTATTTGCTCGATCGCGTGGAGGTATCCTGCCAAGACAAGAGCTTAGACGCCGCCACCTTGGAGCCATACATCCGCCAGCAGACCAACAGCAAATGGTTCTCGGTATTTAAAATTCCACTCTACACCTATTCGCTTGCCGGACGCGACACTACCGCTTGGCTCAACCGCAAGCTGAAAAGCATCGGCGAAGAGCCCGTTATCTACGATCCCATACAGGAAGAACTTTCGCGAAAAGATCTCATTGCTGCCATGCACAATCTGGGCTATATGCACGCCCAAGTGGAGGTGGCCCGCAAGCACAAAGGCAAGAAGATACGCCTGAATTACCAGCTATCGCCCGGCGAAGCGTATAAAATCGGCAAGGTGGAATACTACGTGTTCGACCCGCAAATCAGCAGCCTGCTGCACTTGGAGCGTGCTGACAATCAGCAACTGAAAAGCGGTTCGCCCTTCACCGTTGACCGACTGGACCAAGAGCGCAAGCGCATTACCAATATTCTGAATAACGAAGGCTACTATAAATTCCACAAAGACTACATCCGATTTGAAGCCGACTCCGCACGCAATGAAAACGACATTCACCTGCGGCTCGTGCTCCATGCCTATCAAGGCGCTCCGACTACCGAAACGGCACAAGCCGGCGACTCTGCGGCCAACGACCGTCATTCTGTCTTCACCCTACCCCTCCACCCACGCTACAAAATAGGCGAAGTGCGCTTTCACAACAGCCAGGAATCATATTCCTATCTGCGCGAGAGCATACTGCGTATGTACACTCAAATCAAGCCCGGACAATGGTACTCGCAACGCGACCTGCAAAACACCTACAACAATTTTGCACGCCTCGGAGCTGTGCGCTATACCAACATACGCTTCACCGAGCAGCCCGACACCACGCTCAACTGCGATATCACCATATCCACCCACAAGCCGAAATCCATCTCCATTCAGCCCGAAGGCACCAACACCGCCGGCGATTTAGGCGCAGCCATCGCACTGACATACGAAAACAGAAACCTCTTCCACGGCAGTGAATCTTTCTCCTTGCGACTGCGCGGAGCCTTCGAAGCCATAACCGGACTGGAGGGATATCAAGACCAAGACTATCAGGAATACGGCATCGAAGCCGCGCTCTCTTTCCCCCGCCTGCTGGCCCCATTCCACATCGGACAGCACAACCGGCTGAACGGCACCAGATCCAACCTGTCCGTTTCGTGGAATATGCAAAACCGTCCCGAGTTCCACCGGCGAGTCTTCACCACGGCATGGCGCTACCGATGGACACACCCACGCAAGAACCTGGCCTACCGACTCGATCTGATAGACCTGAACTACATCTATATGCCCTGGATTAGCGCTACGTTCCGAGCCGATTATCTCGACAACGAAACCTCGCGCAATGCCATTCTGCGCTACAACTACGAGGACCTCTTCATCATGCGTATCGGCTTCGGACTGACATATTCGGGCCCCACCGATATTTTCCGCTTCAATATCGAAACCGCCGGCAATCTGCTCGATGCCATTGCCTCGGCTGCCGACACAAAAGTGAACAACAACGGACAGCACACACTGTTCAACATTGCCTACGCACAATATCTGAAAGCCGACTTCGACTATACGCACCTGCTCCATTTCGACCAGCGAAACACGCTCGCCTTGCACGCCAGTCTGGGCATTGCCTGTCCCTATGGCAACAGCAAGATTCTCCCATTCGAGAAGCGTTACTTCTCTGGCGGTGCCAATTCGGTGCGCGGATGGAACGTCAGAGAACTCGGCCCGGGTCGCTTCCGCGGTACTGACGGCCGCATCGATTTCATCAACCAGACGGGCGACATGAAACTTGACTTCAACGCAGAACTGCGCTCACGCCTCTTCTGGAAATTCCAAGGAGCACTCTTTGTCGATGCCGGAAACATCTGGACGCTGCGAAATTACGAAGATCAACTTGGCGGACAATTCAAATTAAAAAACCTGCTACGCCAGATGGCCGTGGCCTACGGAGCAGGATTGCGACTGGACTTCGACTATTTCCTCGTCCGTCTCGACCTCGGTATGAAAGCCATCAATCCCGCCTACAACACACATCGCGAGCATTATCCCGTCTATCATCCATCCATCGGGCGAGATCTCTCGGTGCATTTTGCCGTCGGACTTCCCTTCTGACCTCTCTCACCAATTGAACAGAATAAACATTCACAACTCAATATCCACCACTCAGTAAAGGCATCTATGCAATCGCTCTCACCCATCCACAAAACAATCGTCGGCATCCAGTTTCTCTTCGTCGCATTTGGTTCAACAGTATTGGTGCCCCTCCTTGTAGGACTTGACCCCGCCACAGCACTCTTCACAGCAGGCATCGGCACGCTGATTTTCCACATGGTGACAAAAGGGAAAGTACCCATCTTCCTCGGCTCCAGCTTCGCATTCATTGCCCCCATTATCTCTGCATCGAAACAATGGGGAATGTCTGGCACGTTGGCTGGCTTAATCGGTGTCGCACTCGTTTATTTCATCATGTCGGCACTGATCAAATGGCAAGGACAAAAACTGCTGGCAAGATTGTTTCCACCTGTAGTCATTGCCCCTATCATCATTCTTATCGGCCTCTCGCTCGCGCCAACAGCTATTGATATGGCAAAAGGCAACTGGACCTTGGCCATCATCTCGCTGGCTACAGCCATCATCGTGCTGACCTTTGGACGCGGAATGTTGAAACTTCTGCCTGTCATCTGCGGTATTATTGTGGGCTACATCACAGCAATCATCATGGGAGTAGTCGATTTTTCCGCTGTGGAAGCCGCACCCTGGTTCGCCCTGCCCTCATCTATTGCTCATTTCCAACTGCCACAATTTGCCTGGGAACCTTTTCTCTTCATGATTCCTGTGGCCATTGCGCCAGTGATTGAGCACATCGGCGATATCTATGTGGTAAGCGCCGTAGCAGAAAAAGACTTCGTAAAAAGTCCTGGACTGCACCGCACAATGTTGGGCGATGGACTCGCCTGCCTTTTTGCAGCATTCTTTGCAGGCCCGCCCGTCACAACTTATAGCGAAGTGACCGGTGCCATGCAAATCACACGAGTGAGCCACCCGCAAGTGATACGCATTGCAGCAATAACAGCCTTACTCATCTCCGTGGCAGGCAAACTCACCGCATTGCTTCAATCTATCCCCACACCTGTGCTCGGAGGTATCATGATTATGCTCTTCGGTTCAATAGCTGCCGTCGGAATACAGAACCTGATACAGTCGAAAGCAAACCTCAACGAGACCCGCAATACCATCATTATCGGCGTCACTCTGACAGCAGGTATCGGCGGAGCCGTTGTCTATTTCGGCACATTCTCTATCAGCGGCATCGGCCTCTCCGCGCTCATTGCCGTATTGCTGAATCTCATCCTGCCAAAAACGAAGTAATTTCTGCCTGATTTCCACCATGATGCGCTATCTCCTGTCGTTACTCCTCTTGATTGTTCCCTGCTGTTCGGATGCACAAGGCTATCTAAGCCCGCAATATCTGAACTATATCAACCAGTACAAGTCGATAGCCATCGAACAGATGAAGAAACACGGCATACCAGCCAGCATCACACTGGCGCAAGGCCTTTTGGAAAGCCGTGCCGGACAGAGCGATTTGGCCACAAAGGGCAACAATCACTTCGGTATCAAATGCCATGAATGGACCGGCGCAACCGTTTATCATGACGACGATGAACGCCATGAGTGTTTCCGAGCCTACCGGTCAGCACGCGAAAGCTACGAAGACCACTCCATGTTTCTCGTGAAAAAGCAGCGATACAGACGCCTCTTCGACCTCAAACCCACCGACTACAAAGGGTGGGCACGCGGATTGAAAGCCTGCGGCTATGCCACCAATCCCCGCTACGCAGAACAACTCATCAGCATCATAGAGCGCTACCAGCTCCACCAGTACGACTCCCAGTCGTCAAGACACCACACGCAAAGGTTCTCGCTCCCGCAACCGGCCGATGAACACAGAATCTACATCTACAACAAAAACCTCTATGTCATTGCCCGCGATGGCGACACATGGCTGTCGCTGAGCAAAGAACTGGGCATTGGCAAGCGAAAACTGGCACGCTACAACGAACGCAGCCATAAAGAGCCGCTACATCAGGGCGACATCATATACCTCAAGCACAAACGCACCAAGGCCGACAAAGCTTTCAAGCACCGCCCACATACTGTCGTGGCTGGCGAAAGTCTTTACGATATTGCCCAGAAATACGGCATCACGCTCCGCGCGCTCTACAAGAAGAATCAGCTCACACCCGACAGCAACATCAGCGTGGGCCAGCAGCTGCGCGTTTATTAATGAATCAAGAATCGGTTACTGAAAATGAAACGACTAATAAAACGCCCCTACATTCGAGAAATGTTTAGGACAACCATCCAGAGAGGCATCTTGCTGCTGTTTGCTGCTTGCTGCTGCACATCGCAGGCACAAGACTTCTCCACCTATTTCACCGACCGGACCCTCCGATTGGACTACTCGCTCGTGGGCAATGCGCAGCAACAGGCCATTGCGCTCGATGAGCTCTATTCGCTGCCCAACTGGTGGGGCAAACGAATACATCTGTCTGAAACACCCGTCGAGGGAAACGCACAAGTGAAAGTCTTCTCCACAACAGGCGAACTCATCTATAAGCAAAGTTTCTCCACACTCTTTCAGGAGTGGCTCTCCTACCCCGAAGCACAAACAGTGAACCGCTCGTTCGAGCAGGTGTTGCTCGTGCCCTACCCCAAAGATTCCGTTCGCATCCAGGTGGAACTCTACAACAATCGAAGAGAAGTGATGACACAGCTGTCACACATCATCCACCCCAGCGACATACTCATCCATCCCATCGGAGAAACCAGTGTGCAGCCTTACCGCATCATTCAGCAACCCAAAGATTCACTCCACTGTGTGAACATTGCATTCGTGGCCGAGGGATACCAAGAGCACGAGATGAAAACCTTTCTTGCCGATGTTGACACGGCACTGGTAGCCCTCTTTGCCCACGAGCCATTCAAGAGCAACCGAGACGCCTTCCGCATCGTTGCAGTAGAGTCGCCATCGCAGGACACTGGCGTCAGCGAGCCGGGCAATCACCTCTGGCGACACACAGCCGTAGGCTCGCAGTTCGACACGTTCTACATGCCGCGCTACCTGACCACCCTCCACATGAAGCAACTCCACAACACGCTGGCTGGCATCCCCTACGACCACATCATCGTGCTGGCCAACACATCTCACTACGGAGGAGGCGGCATCCTAAATTTCTACAATCTCTCCATGACCCACCATCGGCTCTACAAGCAAGTCGTCGTTCACGAATTTGGCCACTCCTTTGCGGGTCTGGCCGACGAATATGCCTACGAAAATGAGCAAATTCCCATGTATCCGCACGACGTAGAACCATGGGAGCCCAACATCACCACGCTGGTCAATTTCTACTCCAAATGGAGCGACCTCATTGGCCAAGACCCCGAAGCAGGACTCTACGAAGGTGCTGGCTACAACACCGAAGGCATCTATCGCCCCTACTTCGACTGCCGTATGCGCACCAACGAAAACCCGGAGTTCTGCCCCGTATGCCGACAAGCCATCCAACACGTCATCGATTTCTACACCAAGCCCTAAACCCCAAATGAGACACTACACCCACATATTGTTGCTCCTCATCTGCCTCCTGCCGTGCCGGCTCTCTGCACAGGTCAAAGACAGCGACCGACTGGGAATGGCCATCAACTATTTCCAAGACCAGCAATACCACGAGTGTCTCCTCATCCTTGCCGACTTAGACAAAACCTACAAACTGAATCCCCGTTTCCGAGCCTACCTCGCCGTGTGCCACTACTACGAATGGAACTTTGCCGAGGCATCAAAGATATTCGTTGCAGTGCTGCCGCAGCTCCAAGGGCTCGCACCCCACGAACAGTCGTTCTATCTCTTCGCCACGGCCGAAAGCCTGTTCTATCAGGACAAATTTGCCGAAGCACGGCCATACTACCAACAAATGATGCCCCTCTGCTACCCCAACGAACGCGGCGATGCCTATTACAAAATAGCCTTCTGCCTCATCCGGGAAGAAAACTACGTTGAAGCCTACATCGCCCTCAACCAAGCCCTCACCTACTATCAGCAATACAGAAACACACAAGACACCCAGCCGCGCATCCGGCAAATAGAAAACATGCTCTACGGCTGTGCCGAAAAAATGCTCACACAAATCATCGCCCCAACCAAAACTCTAAACCCTTAAAATCGCACATCACTATGGACAAACGATACCTTCGCCTCCTGGCACAATCCTACCCCACCATAGCCGCCGCCGCCACTGAAATCATCAACCTCGAAGCCATCACCAATCTGCCCAAGGGCACCGAACACTTCCTGGCCGATCTCCATGGCGAAAGCGACGCCTTCCGCCATGTACTCAAAAACGCCTCAGGCAACATCAAACGGAAAGTGAACGAAATCTTTGGCAACGAGATTCGCGAAACAGAGAAAAAAGAACTCTGCACCCTCATCTACTATCCCGAAGAAAAACTCGAACTCATCCGCGCCAACGAAACCGACATCGACGACTGGTACCACACCACCATCCACCAGCTGGTGCGCGTCTGCCGCGATGTCTCCAGCAAATACACCCGCAGCAAGGTGCGAAAAGCATTGCCACAGGAATTTGCCTACATCATTGAAGAACTCCTCCACGAGCGGCTCGACGAGAAAAACAAAGCCGACTACGTCAATATGATCGTCGATACCATCATCACCACCGACCGCGCCGACGACTTCATCTGCGCACTCTGCAACGTCATCAAACGACTCATCATCGACCAGCTCCACATCCTCGGCGACATCTTCGACCGCGGACCTGGAGCACACATCATTCTCGACACCCTGCAAACATACGACCAGTGGGACATACAGTGGGGCAACCACGACGTCCTCTGGATGGGAGCACGCATCGGCAACGACGCCTGCATCTGCAACGTACTCCGACTCTCCCTCCGCTACGGCAACATGGCCACCCTCGAAGACGGCTATGGCATCAACCTCCTGCCACTCGCCACCTTCGCACTCGACACCTATGCCGACGACCCCTGCGACGACTTCCTACCCCGACTCCTCCGACCCTCCAACATGGACGACAAGACCAAGCAGCTCATAGCCAAGATGCACAAGGCCATCACCATCATCCAACTCAAGACCGAAGCCAACATCATACGCCGACACCCCGAGTGGCACATGCAAGACCGATGCCTCCTCAACAACATCAACCTCACCAAGCAAGTCTGCACACTCAATGGCCAGGAATACGACATGAAATCCTGTTCCTTCCCCACCCTCGTCGGCAACGACTTCGAGCAGCTCACCCCCGCCGAGCAGGAACTCATGCAGAAACTCCACCACTCATTCCGCGTCAGCGAAAAACTACGCCGACACATAAACACCATCCTCGCCCACGGAAGCATGTTCCGCGTCTGCAACTCCAACCTCCTCTTCCACGCATCAGTACCACTCAATGCCGACGGCACACTCAAAGAAGTCGAAATCTGCGGCGAACGCTTCGCAGGACGAGCACTCATGGAGCGAACCACACACATCATTCGCGACGCCTTCGCGGCCGACACCGAGCCCGAATACAAACAATACGCCCGCGACTATTTCCTCTATCTATGGTGCGGACCAGACTCCCCACTCTTCGACAAATCCAAAATGGCCACCTTCGAGCGATACTTCCTTATCAATAAAGAAACCCACATCGAAGAAAAAGGCTACTACTTCCAGCTCCGCGACAACCAAGACGTCTGCGACTACATACTCGACGCCTTCGAAGTCGATGGCGACAACCGACACATCATCAACGGACACGTACCCGTACATGCATCCCAAGGCGAAAATCCCATCAAGGCCAACGGACGACTCATGGTCATCGACGGAGGATTCTCCGAAGCCTACCACACCACAACCGGCATCGCAGGCTACACACTCATCTACCACAGCCGCGGATTCCAACTCGTACAGCACGAGCCCTTCACCACCACC
This sequence comes from uncultured Prevotella sp., assembly GCA_905234815.1. Taxonomy (GTDB): domain Bacteria; phylum Bacteroidota; class Bacteroidia; order Bacteroidales; family Bacteroidaceae; genus Prevotella. Next base: position 53,120 of record CAJOIX010000003.1, read on the forward strand.
AAAGACGCCATACTCAACGGCACCGACATCAAGTCAACCACCCAAATCGTCGAAATGTCCACACACCGTATGCGCGTAGCCGATACCGACAAAGGCAAAGAACTCCGCGCACAAATCAACGACCACACGCCTACCGCCACGGAACAATATAAAATGTAAAAAATTAAGAATGTAATAATTTAAAAATTAGCCATCCCACTCCTCACTCTTCACTCTTCACTTCTCACTCTTCACTCTTAACTCTTCACTCTTAACTCTTCACTCTTAACTCCTCACTCTTAACTCTTCACTCTTAACAATGAAAAACAAACTATTCTTGCTACTCGCAGCCTGCTGCATAGCACTCAACCTCCAAGCACAAGTAGAACGACCAAAACTCGTTGTCGGACTCGTCGTCGACCAAATGCGCTGGGACTACCTCTACTTCTATAACGATGAATTCTGCGAAGGAGGCTTCAAACGCCTGCTCGCCGAAGGCTACTCCTGCGAAAACACCATGATCAACTACGTGCCCACCGTCACAGCCATCGGACACACCAGCATCTACACCGGCACAACCCCGGCACTACACGGCATCGCAGGAAACAATTTCTACCAAGACGGCAAATCCTTCTACTGCTGCGGCGATGAAACAGTCAAACCCGTAGGCAGCAAAGGAAAAGCCGGACTCATGTCACCACGCAATATGCTCGCCACAACCATCGGCGACCAACTACGCCTCGCCACCAACTTCTCATCGCGCGTCTTCGGCGTAGCACTCAAAGACCGCGCAGCCATCCTGCCCGCAGGCCACAGCGCCAACGCAGCCTACTGGTACGACAAAGAAGCAGGACACTTCATCACCAGCACCTACTACATGAACCAACTCCCACAATGGCTCAACCAATTCAATCAGCAAAACAAAACCACCGAAGACATCCGGGCCACTGACCAAGGCGTCACACTCACATTCAAACTCGCCGAAGCACTCATCCAAAACGAGCAACTCGGACAACAACCACAAACCGATATGCTCTGCGTCAGCATCTCATCCACCGACATGATAGGCCACGCCACAGGCACACGAGGCAAAGAAAACCGCTCCGTCTATCTCCAACTCGACCGAGACCTCGCCCACTTCCTGCAAGTCCTCGACCAACAAGTCGGACCAGGCAACTACCTCCTCTTCCTATCAGCCGACCACGGAGCCGTGCACAACCCCAACTACCTCAAGCAGCACCACCTCCCCGGAGCAGGATTCCCCGCATGGGAGGCAGCAAAGGAACTCAACAAGACACTCGCAAAAAAATACCAAATCAAAGGAAACATCATCCTCGGAACAGGCTCAAACAGCCTATACCTCGACCACAAACTCCTCGACAAAAACAACCTGCAGCGACAACAAGTCATCAGCGACATCCGCAACCTCCTCATGCCCGACCCACGCGTAGCCTACGTCGTTGACCGACAAAACGTAGCCACCCAATCCATACCACAACTCCTACGCGAACGAATCATCAACGGCACACACCCCAAACGCTCCGGCGACATACTCATCATCACCACACCAGGAGTAGTGCCAGGCTCCGACAAACCCGACTACATAGGCACAAGCCACGGAGCATGGAACCCATACGACGCACACATACCACTCATCTTCTACGGATGGCACATCCAACATGGCGCCACCGCAGCCACCAACCACATCGTCGACATCGCACCAACCATCTGTGCCATGCTGCACATACAGCAACCAAACGCCTGCATCGGACAAGCCATCACCACCGCCTTCGAACAATAAACCAACCCCCACTGAAAATCAACCACTTACAACCCCCGTTCCAAAAGCTATGCTTTTACCCTTCAAAAGCTATGCTTTCACCCACCAAAAGCTATGCTTTCGCAACCCGAAAGCATAGCTTTTGAAAAACGGAAGAATAACACCTGAAAAACGGAAACTTAAAGACACGAAAAAGCCCTTTCGCAATTACTTGCCAAAGGGCTCATTTTTTATTATTATAACAACTAAAACTTTCCTTTTTGGGGGAAAGCCACTTGGACTTTATTTATTGTCCAATTTGTGGCTTACGTGAATGGCCTGTGCAATCATGATTGCTACTACGGCACTACTAAACAACATTGTTTCCATCATTTTTCTTCAGTTTTTTAGAGTTAAACTTCTATTCCTGAATTCTTTTCAGTCAGTCGCTCTCGGCATGACTAAATGTTAATCCTGAAATCTTTTTACCTTAATTGACACTGCAAAAGTAATGCCTTTTCAGCGCCGTTGGAAACAAAATCATGAGTTAAGCAAATAAAACGCCCTTTTTTTTGACCTGCGTCAAAACTTTGATACAGGTCAAGCAGAACCCTCGGAAATGGGCATTTAGTCAATCATCATCGGACCGCCGAAACCGCCGCTGCGCGGGCGAAATCCGCCGCCACCGCTTGGCCGACCGCCCTGACCGCCACGGAACTCTGGCCGACCGAAGTCGGGCCGTCCCTCACGACCGTGCATCTGCTGCCGCGCATCTTTCGAGCCAAAGAGATTCATCCGGTAAATGACATGGAGCATGGCATACGAATTTATCGCGTTGTACTCCGTGTCTGTACGCTGCGTAGCGTTGATAGACCGCGAGAGGTTGCTCTGACGGTCAAGAATATCGTAGAACTGCAGCGACACGGTGAGCGGCTTGCCGCGAAGGAAACCCTGCGATAGCTGCGCGTTCCACACCAGCTCGTTGGTATTGAGCGACGCATCGTTATATCCGCGGCGCGAGTTCATGTGCATCGACGTGTTCAGCTGTGTGCCCCAGGGAGCGGTGAGCGTAAGCGTACCGCCATAGGCGAACTGCCAAGTGTTCAAATCGGCCGACGACTGCAGTTTGTTCTTCGACGATGTATAGGTGAACGAACCGTCGAGCGCAAGCTCCAGCCACGAGTTGCGGTAGGAGCCGGCAATGCGCTCGCTGATAGAGGTAGAGCGCGTGCGGTTCTTGATAGCCCCGTCAAGCGTTGGCGAGAGCTGAGCCAGCAGCGCCGCATCGGCCAGATAGGCTACATAATTATTATACTGCGCACGCGTAAACGTGTTGATGTTCCAGTATCCGAGCGTGTCGAGCGACGTGTTATACATCAGCGCCGCGTTCACATCCCAGTTGCCGTTGATATTCTCCGGGCGCGTAGTGCGGCCGCCGGTCGATTCGTCGTAGGTCACCAAATCAGAAATAGCGTTGCGCGTATTGCTGTAGTTGATGAATGTCATGATGGCCTGCTGGTGGTCTGGAATGTAGGTATTGTAGAACAGACGGAAGCGATTGGTGAACGAGGGTTTCAACCCGGGGTTACCCTTGCGAATGTTCAGCGGGTCGCTGTCGTCGGTAATGTCGAGCAGATCGGTCATTCCTGGCTGCGAGGTGGTGCCGCGATAGTTGATGCGGAGGTTCGACACTTTATTGAACCGATAGCGGAAATCCAATGTCGGCGAGAAGTTGGTCACCGTGCGTGTGGTGTCGGTATGCAGACCCTGATAGTCCTGCGTGAAGTGCGACCGCTGCGGCTGCAGCATCACACCGAAGTTCAGGTTATACTTCTTGCGCACAAACCGCATCATCACTTCCAGTTCGTGGGTATAGTTCCTATACTCCGAGTATCGGCTCAAGGCCTCGTCGCGATACTGCGCCAAGTCGCCCGACACCCTACTGAGATAGCCTGCCCAGCCGCGATAAATCACCGGCACGCCGTCGATGAAGGCTTCGCCCAGGTCGGAAAAATCGAACGTGGAGCGGTCAGACTTCGAGTAACTATAGTTGTAGGTATATCCAAACTGCAGGAAGGTGGCACGCCAGAGCGGTTCGCTGTAGGTTGTCTTGAGCGAGTAGCCCCAGTTGCGCGTGGGGGTATAGTTGTAGCGGTTGGTCTGATAGTCGGTCAGCCCCAACGAGTTGGTGGCTTGGTAGAGGTGCACGTCCGTGGTAGAGAGCGACTGAGCCAGCGTATTGCCCCAGTTGCCATCCACGCGGAAGGTGATATTGCGCCCCATGGCGTTCAGGCGGCGGTTGTATTGAAGCATCGACCTCACCGTCTTCGACGTGGAATAGGTGATTGAAGTGGTCGAGCGCGTGTTGACCAGCAGCCCCAGTTCCTTCATCTTTTCCAGTCCTGCTTCAGACAGCGGACTGTCCACTTGCTCGTAGGGATCGCTGTTGAAGGCCGCCGAGATGCCCTCCGAGCGGCTGTCGCTGGCAGAATAGGAGAACGAGGGGCGGAACATGATGCTCGTAAGCGAGTCGGGGGTCCACTCCAGTCGCAGTCGCGCGTCCCACGAGTTGCCGCGGGAATATTGCTGCGTGCGGCTGTTGGTGAAGGCTCCCGTCGAACTCACAAAGTTTTCAATGCTCTGCAGCGTGTTCAGATCAGCATCGTTGTGGTTCCAACGGATGGAGCCGTCCACTTTCAGCGTATCTTTCTTTTCGTAGTTGAGGTTGGTACCGAGCATTTTGGTGGCATTCAGTCCCTGCCGTCCAGCCCCGAAACGGCCGAATCCTCCACCGCCGGGGAACCCTTGGTCGTTGGTATTGTTGGCCGAACCGAAGAGCATCACGCGCCAATCGTCTTTAAAATAAGCACCCATCAGTTTTTCGGAATAGCGCGAGCGGGTGCCAACGGCAGCATCGGCATTGACAAAGAGGCCGTGGTTCATGCCTGGCTTGATGCCAAAGTCGAGCACGGTTTCTTCGTTTCCGTCGTCAATACCGGTCACACGCGAAAGGTCGCTCTTCTCGTCATAGACCTTCAGCTGATTGATAATCGACGTTGGCAGGTTCTTCAGCGCCGTCTTTGTGTCGCCGGTCATAAATTCTTTGCCATCGACCTTGATTTTCTTCACTTCCTTTCCGTTGATTTTGATAGTACCGTCATCGCTCACCTCGGCACCAGGCAGCCGCTTGACCAGTTCCTCCACGGCCGAGCCTTCGGGGGTGCGATAGGCCGAGGAATTGTAAACGAAGGTGTCCTCCTTGAGCACTACCTTCCGCGCCTGGGCCGTAACAGTGGTGCCCTTGAGCATGATGGCCTCCGCACCACAGACAATCCGGCCCAGAACTACGTTGCCACCATTTTTTATTTCCACACGCTTCGTGGTGGGAAGATAGCCCACGTTGGTAATTTTCACAATGTAAGCACCGTCTTCGGGAGCCTCGAGCCGGAACTCGCCCTGCTCGTTAGAGAGCGTTCCCTTCACGTAGGTACTGTCGCGACGCAGCAATTGCACAGTGGCCTGTTCAATCACTTCCTTCGTGTCGCGGTCGGTGAGCGTACCGGTTATCACACGCTCTTGCGCTTGCAGCGAGAGGCAAGCGGCAAAAAGCAAAATCAGAGAAAAGAATATATTTTTCATTTGTTCATTGATTTTCATTGTTGTTTTGACGATTTTCGCAGGCGGAAAGTTTAATAGATTGTGAGTTTTTTTTACTTTTGTGAGCGATGAATCGTAAATTTCGAACCGCCGACTATGAAAAAAGTCTTTCTCGCTGACGAAAATACTGCCCGCCTGTGCTTACCGCGCTTAGGCTCAAACCTGCCCGTCATCACCATTCCTGCTGGCGAAGCATATAAATCGCCCGACACCGTGATGCAGATTTGGCACGCGATGGAGCAGATGGGCTTGGACCGGTACTCCACGCTGGTCAATGTTGGCGGCGGAGTAGTGTGCGACCTGGGAGGCTTTGCAGCCGCCACTTTCAAGCGCGGAATACAGTTTATCAACATCCCCACCACACTGCTCGCCATGGTCGATGCGGCGGAAGGAGGCAAAACAGGGTTTAACTTCGACGGATTGAAAAATCAGATTGGACTCTTTGCCCAGCCGACAGAGGTGGTAATCAATACTGACTTTTTGGGCACATTGCCACACGAAGAACTGATGTCAGGGGCAGCCGAGATGCTGAAACACGGGCTGGTGGGTTCATCCATACACTGGGCCGAGACCATCACATTCAATTGGGAGCAGCCCGATTTCCATGCCTTAGAACCGATGATTGACCGTTCGCGCGAAATAAAAAAATCCTTCACCGAGCAAGATCCGCTCGATAAAGGACTGCGCAAGGCATTGAATCTCGGACATACCTTTGCCCACGCCTTTGAAGAATGGGCACTGGAGAAACAACAGCCTCTCCGACATGGCCATGCCGTGGCACTGGGACTGGTCTGCGCACTGTATGCGTCGGTCATTAAATTCTGCTTTCCATCGGGCATCCTCCAACAAACCGCTCAATGGGTGAAAGCACACTTCTCGCCGCTGGGTATCACCTGCGATGACTACCCCCGACTGAAGCAATTCATGCTGAGCGACAAGAAAAACAACGACGGAACGATTCGCTTCACGCTGCTGAAAGATATGGCCCAGCCCTGTGTTGGGCAAGTTCTCTCCGACACAGAAATCTTTGAGGCTTTCGATTTCCTACGCGAGGGATAGTCGAACGAGATTACAGGTCGCCTTCGAGGTCGAAGTCAAAGTCGTGCCAGCGGGGTGCAGCCGAGCCACCGCCAGGCATATCACCTTCGTCATCGTGAACTTCTCCATCCTGGCTGCCATTTTCTATGTCACGATCACCAGGGGAGGTAACCATGATTTGCTGCAGATGAATCGTTATTATATGGCACCGAGGAGCTATATAAAGTTTGGAAGTCTTCATTTATCTTATTACTACTTTTTTCCCGTTAATAATGTAAATACCCTTTGCCAGACCATCGGGTGATAAGTCGTGATTGCCATCAGTTACCTTGCGGCCGTCAAGGGTGTAGATGCAGTTGTCAGCGTTCAGCGTTTCTGGCTCGCCATCCAACGTACTGATGCCTGTGGTCTGTTCGTTGCTGGTGTCGTCAAAAGCCATGAGATAGGAGGCGCGCTGCACCTGACCATCAACAACGAAGTGGTCTTCTTGCGGTATGAAGTTAAAGTGGTAGGAGGTACGCGTGGATACATCCATCATCGCATGTTTCTTGGCCGACTTTGTTTGAACGGGAATCTCCGTTTCGTTGGTAATGAGTTTGGGATTGGCCCCAATAAGAGCGGAATTGCCATTCCACTGGCCCTTATAGGCATCGCCCCAGACATTTCGGTACCAAGTGTTGTAGCTCTTTTTGCTGTTATAGGACATGAAATAGGAGTAGTCGGGAATACGGCCCATAGGATCGTAGGTGCCAAGGAAAAGATAGGTGTACTTCCCATTCTCGCCGTAGGTCTCATGCTCTTCAGTTTTGCCGCTCTTTTTGTAAGCCCAGACATTCCAATCCTGGTAAGGAACCTTCGCTTCGTCGCCTGTACCAATTTCATAGCCCCTAGCTTCAAACTGCAGTTTGGCATATGCACGGATATCTTTTGCAGCCGTTTCGTATATATCCTTGGGCACAACAGGCACAATGAGGTAGGGATAACCAGCCCGCATCACGATGGGGCTTCCGTCAGTACCTTTTTCGGCTTGGTCGTAGGTTTCCGTATCAGTGTTCCACCAGCACAAACCTGTGTCATGGGCTTTGGTCATCAGGTTTTCGGCAAAGTGGAGGGTGATTTGGCGGGTATCGTAATTGCGAGTGACACGATAGAGGGTGCTCACCAGAGGCTCATAACCCGTTTCACCGGCAGTAATCTCACCCTTTTTCAGAGTCTGCACCTTCGCTCCAGCGGGGGCGCCGAAGATTTCCATCAACTGTTTGTAGGTAAGATCGAAGGGAAGACAAATGGTATAGTAATCCATTTCGCGATATTCCGTTGCATCGGGCGTGACGGTTGGATTATAATCTACCGACCCTGTGAGCACAAACTGATGCCAGCCGGCATAGGCGGTATCAAATTTGTACTGGTCATCATCGCTTGGTTTGGCTGCTGATACCTGTTCGGCTGTGGTCTGATAACCTGACATTCCGGCAGAAAGCGTCTTGTCGTAGGCATCCCACAAATAACCATAAGTACCGGTAATGAAGGCGTGGAGATATTCCGTTTGGTTGGGCCAAACGAGCACATGACCGTCACCATCAATGTTCTGCAATTCATCGTAGATGGAATACTGGCGCGTCGTATCGGTATAGCACTTCACTATCTCTTTCGAAAGGCCAGCAGGCCAGTGCAGGATAGCAAACACTTTACCACTCTCGCCTTCGCCATTGACATAACTTTCGCGTGTGATGGGCGAAACATTGTTAAATCCGCCCCAACCAACAAGTGTGCCCTCGCCAAAGGAGAAAGCCTCACAAGTGGGCGCTTCGCCTGTTCCAAGCAAGAATACATCTGTGAAATGCTCATCGAGCGAGAATGCGCGGTGCTTCACGCTTTCCAGATTTGCAGGCAGTGTGATGGTGTGTGGACGATCGGCAACGTCCATAGTGGCAATATCGCCCTCTTCGAGCTTTGCATCGGCATTATAGCAGAGTTCGCGTCCTGTGCCGTTGCCATCCTCATCGAGTTCGGTTGTGGTAACGGTCACGAGAGGATCGTTATCGTAGAAGGCATAGGCACCTATGTGCTTGTAGTTGCCAGGTATGCAGATATAGGTCATCTGTTTCACATTGCCAAGCATATAGTCAGGCAGGGTGGTCATCGAAACATCAGTGGGCAGTTTCACACTTTCAACCGCTGCTCCCCAATGGGCATTTTCAACATTCTCGCCACCATGACCAGTGAAGACCATATCCGTCTGCGTGGGGAATACAGCCTTGGAGAGATCGGCTGTCTGGATGCGGGCATTGTCCAGTCCGCCACCTGCACTCACTTGAATATCGTCCATATTCAACCGACCTGCGAGCACAATGTGTTGCAATCCGTCGCAGAAGGTGGTGTTTTTCTCCATGCGCTGCTCACTGGTAGTTGGATGAATCATAAGTGTGAGCGGGCGCATCTGGCCTGGTTCGGCAGTCCAAGCGGTGTAGGTATTGGTCGTTGTGTTGTAGGAACCTACGACTTTAAGATTTTTGCAAGCTGTCTTATAGTTGCAGTTTTTGTAGTCTGATGCGCTGAGCGAGGTGTCGTTGTCGGGCAAGGCCAGCTGTTGAACCACCTCGTTACCTGTAATACTTTCAGTCAAGTTAAGGCCGCTGACGAGTGTTGCCAGATGGAGATCCACCTGTGTGGCGGCGGTATAGTTCTTCAATTCAGCCACATCGGCAGCATTGATGGTGCCGATAAGGTTCAGACGCGGTGTCCGTTGTGTGCTGCTGTTCAAACAGTTACGTACACCTGCAAACGAACCGGCAGTGCGGATATAACTGATCAGGGTTGGCCGGTCGCAGGTGAACACGCCTCCACTGTATTTACAGTTGTTGGAGAAGGGTGCCACCACATTCTTAAAGGTAGAAACCGTTTCGAGGGTTGCCGGATAGGTATAGGACTTCTCGTCGTTAAAACCTGCGTACGCCTCATTGCCTTCTTTATTCGTGGCATTGGTGGGGATAATAATATGCTTTACTGTGCTGTTCAACTTAGAGAAATCATAGCCCAGTTGTGAGATGTTCACCCAGGTGAAGTCAACGGCTCCACACTTCAAATAGGCAAGTTCATCCCAGAGAGAGATAGGATTTTTGCTACCATCGTTCACGCTCCAATTCATATAGGGATAGTCGGCAAAGGTGCCGTTGCTCTGGAATTTTGGCATGAACGAGATGGTGGTTTCCTCGTTTACCACGGCACTATAGTGGCGCATATTGAGTTTACCCGGATACGTCCAGATAGAGAGTCGCTTCTTTGTGTTGTCGTCGTACCGTGCAAAGGTGAGGAGTCGGTTCCAGTCGCCATCGTATTGGAAGTCTGTTACACCGTTTTTTGAGTCCGTTGCTGTGGCGGGAGTGGGCAGGATATAAGCCACCTGGTCGTTGTATTCCTTATTACCTGTGATGATATTACGCAATTCGGTGCCAGGGGCAAGGCTGCAATCAGAGAGATCAATGAGCCACGCGTTTGGCAAACGGCCAAAGTATTTCAAATCGGCATTGTTCAGAGTGCCTTGTATGGTGAGATATTTGAGCACTTCGCGCTGAGTGGGTTCCACCAGCAGGAAGGCATTTTCGCACTGGCCCGCCTCCGATACTTTTACACGGACTATGTTTTTGTTTTCTTCGCCCGACAAATCGTATTCCACAAGGGTTTTCAGTTGAGGCTTCAGCGAAGAATAATCAATAGCGCCCTTGGTCACGCCGAGACGTTCAAGGTTTGGCAGGGTGGCGGCATTGAGCGAGAGTTTTTCTTCTATTTCTGCATTGAAAAGATTCAAGCCTTTCAAGCGGGTGTAATCATTGAGGGCAGCAATATCGGCAGCGTTGAGTTTTACCATCTCGGGATAGGTAGCGGTCTTTACTACCAGATTGTTGACCGCTTCTTGCTCTACCATTCGGCTGGCCAGAGAGATGATATCGCCCAGTTCACCAGAGCGATAGACAGTCACTTCGCCATTGGAATTGCCGCCGTAGCGTTGCAGTTTCAGCAGGGTGACACGGCTTTCCAGGGGGATGCGGTCGTCGGTGTTGACGAAATTGCTATCGTCGGTACCCACGAGATACATCATTGATTTCTGGCGCAAATCGCTATGGAACATGGCTATGTCGGCACCTGCGTTGAAATGCTGACGGGTTTGGTCGTTGCGGATTTCCTCGTTGTCGTCCGCGCCTTTATTGACGAACATAAGCGAAACGATTTGAGTATCGTTGATGGCACGGGCACGCCCCGCAAACTCAACACAGCGTGTGGCCACTTGGTCAACGGTGAGTTCGCTGTCGCTGATGTTTTGCGGCATCAGAATTCCCAACGGCTTCTTGAACTTGCCATCGTCAATCATTTGCAGAAAACTCTTCAAGCCAGCAACGGCCGCAGCGGCATTGGATTCGGTGGTAGTGTCAATATCGTAAAGGTCGAAATAGACTTCAAAATTGGGGTCGGCTGCTTGCTTTTCTTTAATTTTCATAAGATTAGGTAAGTCAAATCCGTTCCCTGCCACTTGAATGACATAACTTTTCGAGGTGCCGTAGGTTTGAATGGCCTGATTGAGCACGTTGGGGAAATCGTCTTCTGCAATGTCTATGCGTATGACGATATAGTTTCCTCGCTCAATGGCTTTGCCCGACACGGGCTCCACCTTGATATGGATATTGTCGTCGGGCACGCCAGCAGCCACAACTTTCTGGCGCATCGTGGCATCACCCTCGGCGATGGTCACAACCATATTTTCGGGATTGGGCAGAGTGATGGTGCCATCGATGGTGGCTTTGGCAAGGTTCACACTGGTAAGATAAACAGATCCCGAAAGGTCGAGATTGCCGCAGATGGTGGCTTTCAGGGTGTAGGTGGTGAAGGCTTCATTGGCAACCGAGAGGGTATAATTGCCATAGATGGTTTGGGTGCCAAGGTCAACACCGCGCTTCAGATAGTTGTTTTCCACGATGAGCGGAGTGGCATTGGGAAAGATGATGCCTTGCAGGTCGATTTCCGGAACGTCAAGATTTTGCAGGCGCTGGATCACATTGATGGTCTGCATCACGTTGTTGCCTTCCACGGTGATATGGAGTTTGCCGTTAGGAACAATCTTGCTGTTATCCACTTCGAACAGATTGACAACGTGGGCATAACCATCTTCGCCGTCAGCCATAAAGAGTGTTCCAGTCATGTTGCGCATTCCCCAGTTGGTGCTCACGTAACTGGCCAAATTGGTAGTACCGTTAGGGGCCAAGATGTTTACGTGCGGTGGTTCATTGCCCCAGATGACAGACCAGCGGAGTTCTTTCAGATCCACCCCAGTGGCTTCGCTCAGGTCGATGTTACTGAGATTGTTCATGTTGAACTTCAAATCGTCGAGATGCAAGTCGGCTGCACTGACCGTTCCTTTTATCTTCAGGTAGTCGAGTTTCAGCAGTTCCACCACTTCGTCAACGGCCTGCTTCATACTTCCTGGCTGAATGAGTTCAATGCCGATATTCTGATAGGCAATATATTTCATCGAGGCAGGCAGAGTGGCGGGACGGGCTTCTTCCGTAGGCAACATGATACTTTCAAGTGCGGTATAGGCGCTCAGGTCTTGCCCCTTGAGCGAACCGGCACGGACATACAAGCGGCGCAGCGTGACCTTCGGATCTAAGCCAGAGTTGGCAAACTGCTCATTGAGGGCTTCTTCCAGCGTTTTTTCCGACAAATCGACCAGCACGAGCGTGCCGTCGAAGGGCTGCACGGCTTCACCCTCGCTGATGTCGTGCGCTTTCAAATAGGCCTTGTCGGCATCGGAAAGGCTGGAGTTTTTATCTACATAAGAGGTAACTCCCTCGAGATAGGAGTCCGCGAACGATAGGGTCGGACAGGTGGCCCAACTCAGGTTGTGGGTGTAGATGGCTATCTGCGAGCCAGACTTTATCACGATGCGGCATACGCTCCAACCCCAAGAACTGGAGAAACGCCGCAGGATTTCCTCTGAGGGAAAGGTGGTGTTGTCGGGCAGAATGATGAACGAGTGATTGCCCCAGTCGCCCTGGCTGAGCATGGATTGCACCAGGAGACCGCTGGTCTGACTGAGGTCAAAAATGGGGAAACTGTTGGTGTGGAGCGCGTCGATATCGGCTGCCCCGAGAGTGCCGATGAGATGCACTGTCGGCTGCTGCCACTGCATCATTTTCGGGTCGCGCGAAACGTAGGCTGCAAAGGCGCCATCGCGATTGAGCAACACCGTCAAATCGCGATCATTCGTTTTGCTGCGTGAGAGTACATAAGCAGCCTGAGCATACCGTCCAGGCGAGAGCGCCGTACCTTTGGGCACCACCAGACCAGTCGCCTTCGCATTGTCGGGCACGACAGAGGTGAGCCCCTCGGCATCGATGAGCGTCAGTGCCGACGCAGCTTTGACGATGGCATCCATATCAGCCTCGGTAACAGAGCCTAAAAGCGTCAGCGTATAGGCCTCGCGGAGTGTCTGACGATCCCATTCGGACAGCGCAGCAATACCTGCAGCGGCTTGGCCGGATTGCTTCACGGTCAACGTCACGCTGTTACCCCAGTTGTTAGTAAAATCAAGATTATCGTTGGCAACAGCCAACATTGCTGTGAACAAAAGATTGAACAAGATAAATATCTTCTTCATACGAGGTGTTTTTAATAGTAGTTTTTTCAATAATTTTTCCCAAAATCGTTGCAAAGTTACTTTTTTTTTGACGTATGCTCCAAAGTGTTTTAACACTTTTAACACTCGTTCATTTATCCTCTTGATTTACATCAATTTCGTTTGAAAACGCAGGCTGGAAATTATTTTTAATAGAAGTACAATTATGCCGATTTTTTTCTCAAAAAAACGGAATTTACACTTGCGCAGAAAACAGGGTGTGAAAGACCCATTTTCAAAAGCTATGCTTTTACCCTCCAATAGCTATGCTTTTACAACGCAAAAGCTATGCTTTTAGAGCCTAAAAGCATAGCTTTTGAAACGCGATTCATAATGCGCTGAATTTCAACAATATAGAAATCAAAAAAATAGGGCTAACAATTATTTTCGGCCTGACCTTTCAAAAAGTCGATTAAGAGTTGGAGGGCTTCGCCGATGGCACGCTGCAGATTGCGCTCGCGGCCATTGTCACCGCTGAGCCGCTTGACCACAACGCGGTCCTGCGAACCACAGGCAATGAAGATAGTGCCCACGGGTATGGCATCAGTGCCGCCGCCCGGGCCGGCCAGGCCTGTGGCCGAAATGGCAAAATCAGTTTGTAAGGCGCGGCAGGCACCTTGCACCATCTGGCGGGCCACCTCTTCGCACACGGCGGTCTGCTCTTCCAGCACCTGATGATCGACACCCAGGAGCTGTTCCTTCACCTCATTGCAGTAGCTCACCACCCCACCCTTGAAGTATTCTGAGGCTCCTGCCGTCTGCACAATGGCTTGCGCAATTCCGCCACCTGTGCAGCTCTCGGCTGTGGACAGTGTCTTGCCACTGCCGTGCAGCAAGGCGAAGAGTTGTTTGCTCAATCGTTTCATAGTTTAAAAAAAATACCAGCGGCTATGAATCAAAAGTTACTTTGCTGAAAGCGGGCGCACTGATGTCGCAAAAATCGCCATCGAGATATTTATAGTAGCCCACAATGCCAATCATCGCAGCATTGTCGGTGGTATAGGAGAATTTCGGAATGTAAATCTTCCATCCGTAACGGTCGGCATGCTCGTGAAAGGCATTGCGCAGGCCATTGTTAGCCGATACGCCACCAGCCACGGCCACATGCTTGATGCCTGTCTGCTTCACAGCCAGACGGAGTTTTTTCATCAGGATGTCAACGATGGTCCACTCCAGACTTGCTGCCAGGTCTTCCTTGTTCTTCTCCACGAAATCGGGGTCATCGGCCACCCATTTGCGCAGGTTGTAAAGGAAAGATGTTTTCAGACCGGAGAAACTATAGTTGAGTTCGGGGATATGCGGCTCGGAAAATTGGAAACGATGGGGATTGCCCTGACGGGCCAGCCGGTCGATGATAGGACCGCCAGGATAGCCCAGCCCCATCACCTTCGAACACTTGTCGATGGCCTCACCGGCAGCATCGTCGATGGTCTGGCCGAGCACCTCCATATCGTTGTAGGCATTGATCTTCACAATCTGCGAGTTGCCTCCACTCACCAACAGACAAAGGAATGGCAGCGGAGGAGCCGACTGGTCGTCGTCAGACTCCTTGATGAAGTGCGCCATGACGTGTCCCTGCAGGTGGTTCACATCAATGAGCGGAATACCGAGCGCACGGGCAAAGCCCTTGGCAAAACTCACACCTACGAGCAGCGAGCCCATCAGTCCCGGGCCACGCGTGAAAGCCACGGCTGAGAGTTGTTCGCGTTGCACACCTGCACGTTTCAGTGCGGTATCGACCACAGGCACAATGTTTTGCTGGTGCGCTCTCGATGCCAATTCGGGTACCACGCCACCATAAGACTCATGTACCGCCTGCGAAGCCGTTACATTGCTCAACAGCACTCCGTCGCGCAGCACGGCAGCCGACGTATCGTCGCAACTGGATTCTATAGATAATATATATACAGGATTGCTCATATCAATAAGTTAAGATCTCTACGCCATGGTCTGTCATGACAAGGGTGTGTTCCCATTGTGCTGAGGGTTGCTCGTCGCCTGAGATTACTTCCCATCCATAGGGATCGTCACTGTCGATGAACACTTTCCAGGTGCCCATGTTGATCATGGGTTCGATGGTGAACACCATGCCTGGAACCAGCAGCATGCCAGTGCCCACACGACCATAGTGAGCCACCTCGGGCTCTTCGTGGAATTTCAAGCCTACGCCATGGCCGGTCAAATCGCGCACCACGCCATAATGGTACGGCTCGCAGTGTTTTTCTATGGCATGACCGATATCGCCCACAAAGGAATAGGGCTTGGCCACCTCCATTCCGATTTCCAAACACTCCTTCGCCACACGCACCAACTGTTCTTTTTCAGGTGTGGTCTTGCCTATGATAAACATACGCGAGGCATCGGCATAATAGCCGTCGAGAATGGTGGTGAAATCTACGTTGACGATATCGCCCTCGCGGAGCACGTCTTCTTTCTTCGGTATGCCATGACAAACCACCTCGTTGATGGAGGTGCAGACACTCTTGGGAAATCCCTCATAGTTCAGGCAGGCAGGTATGGCACCGTGCTGTTTGCACACATCCATGCAGATATCGTCAATCTCCTGCGTGTTCATGCCTTCGTGAATAGCAGCGGCCACGGTATCGAGCACAAGCGTATTGATGACACCTGCGCGGCGAATGCCTTCAATCTGTTCAGGCGTCTTGATCAAGTCGCGTGTAGGCACTAACTTTCCACGGTTCTCCCAATAGAGTATTTTCTTGTCCATCTCGGTGAGTGGCTCACCTGGGATGGGACGCCAGCGGCGTTTCTTCAGTATTTTCATTGTTCAGTGATTATCAATAGTGTTTAATGGCGCGGTCCATCTCGCGGCGGTCTTCCTGCTCGCGGAGACTTTGGCGCTTGTCGAATTCTTTCTTACCACGGGCCAGCGCAATATCTACCTTGGCACGTCCATTCTCATCTATGAACAAGAGCGTGGGCACAATTGTGAATCCGATCTGCTTGGCATCTTCGGCCAGACGGTTCAACTCGCGCCGGCTGAGCAACAATTTGCGCTCGCGCTTGGCCTCGTGATTGGCATAAGAACCATAGAAGTAGGGTGAGATGTTCATGCCCTTGACCCATAGTTCACCTCCCACGAAATAGCAGTAAGTATCGACAAGAGAGGCCTTACCGGCGCGGATAGACTTTATCTCCGTTCCAGTCAGCACGATGCCTGCCGTATAGGTATCGACAAAGAAATACTCAAAAGAGGCTTTCTTGTTGCGAATCTGCACTGGGCTCTTCTTTCTTATATCCTGTTCTTTCTTGTTCATTTTTGAATTTCTACAAAGTCCGTGAGGTGCTCATCTACATAGAAAGCGACAGCAGCAGTCCACTGCTCTTCATTTTCCACGAACTGGTCGTCCAAATCGTCGAAGGCAGGGAAACGCTCAAAGAGCGCCATGAACTCTTCGTCGGTACAATCTCGCTCAATCTCTTCGTGGTAGCGCTGGTAGAGCTTCTGCGCACGGTTGAGAAGTCCCTTCAAATCGGCCAATCCCCACTGGCGAATGGCGGTGCCGAAGGGATTGCGAAAGAAGAACGGGCCGTAGCCGTTGTGAATCAACTGCACAAAACCGCCGTCCATCACCTCGGAGCGCAGGATGGAATAGGCCAGCAACGTGATTTGCTGACTGTTCAACTCTGCCATTGTCTCGGCTGTCAATTCGCCTGCAATGGAAGAATTGACGGCGTCGATAATGCAATCGAGAAAAGCATCCATGCCCTCGGCCGCTGCTTGCTGCAATCGGGCGTCACTCACGATAACTTGTTTCATAAACTCAGATTTTATCTCGGCAAAATTACGAAATTATTATGAATTGCAGACTACACGCGCATTTTTTCGTCCTTTCATTTTTCAATTCTTAAAAATATTGTTACTTTTGCACCCGCAATTCGGAAAATCCGATGCATTCGACACGGTCGGCCGTTGGTGATTAAAGGCGGCAAGGGCAGTGGAAGAATGTAATGCACACAACATTTAATCACTTTTACATCATGTACTTAGACAAAGCTAAGAAGGCCGAAATCTTTGGCCAGCATGGCAAAAACGCTGCCGACACCGGTTCAGCTGAAAGCCAAATCGCACTCTTCACCTATCGTATTGCTCACCTCACTGAGCACCTGAAGAAGAACCACAAGGACCACGCAACAGCCCGTTCGCTGACCAAGCTCGTTGGTAAGCGTCGCTCGCTGCTCACCTATCTCTACGATCGCGACATCAACCGCTATCGTGCCATTGTGAAGGCTCTCGGTCTGCGTAAGTAATCAGCTTGCCGCTTGTCAGACAGCAGACAAGTGAAAGAAACAAAAATCCCTCGGTCCAACCAGACCGAGGGATTTTTTTGTTGTGAGCGTATGAACGCGTTCCTATTGAACTACTCCTTCAATTAGAATCAGAATGAGAAGAAGGCACGCACATAAAAAGTATTACTTGAGTGCAGCGAGATGGGCGGCAAGGGCTTTGCCGCCATCGAGCGAGGGTGCGAAGTCGGTGAGTACATGGAAGATAGATTTGCCGTATTTTGCTTCGCCGTCTTTCAACGTATTGAGCACACAGATGTCGCCAGCCAGTCCGCAGATATCAATTTGGTCAATATCATAGGCCTTCAGCGTCTTGGCTATCTGCATGGCTGAAGCACGGTTCTTGAAGATAGAATACTCTTCGCGGTTCTGCTGAGTGCCTTTGCGCAGGACGAAGGTGTCGCCCGATGTTTCGTTGAGCGCTTCGAGCAGGGGTTGCCAAATGGCTGCGCCCTGAGAATCCTGCACACAATGGCGAGGCCAAGGACCTCCCTGCTCCACAAAGGAACAATGGTGATACGGATGCCAATCGGTGGTGACAAGTTTCACTGTATAATCACCGTCATTGTCGCGAATATAGCCAGCCAACGCAGTCATTGCATCAGCGGCTCCGCCAACAGGTAGAGAGCCTGTTATGAAATCATATTGAGGGTCAACTATTAAGAGAAGTTTTTTCATAGGGAGAATAGAAATAATGAAAAAAATAGAAGCGGTGGCGATATATTCTCAAAACGATACGTTAGCGGAACTGTAACTGACAGCGTACCACTTCTGTTTCAGCACTGGTGCTTGGTTCACGCTTGCAAATGCGGATAAGGTGGGTCAGCTCATCGGCCGTCTCGCGATAGAACACGAGCTGGTCGCCAAAATGCGTCTCGGCCACATAGGCTATATCGAAACGGCGAACGGGATGCTCCTGATACCAATCAAGCGTATAGAGATCGAGAACATGCTCGAGATATTTCAGTGAATTGATGTGCCCGTTGATATCCACATCGCCATAGGTTGTATCTATCACACGCACTTGCTGTGCTGCATCACTCATCTTGACACGCGAGAGCGGAGACATGGGGTTCTCCTTGTCGCGCACTACATAATCGGCAATGACCCCACCATTGATCTCAAGCAAATTGCACGGCTGGCGGGTCTCCGTATCAATCATGGCCCAAACGGAACGGCCATAGCCATAGGTCTTATCCGACTGCGCATCGTAGAGATGAAAATTACGATTGGTGAAAAAGCGCATGGCCGACTCTACCCAGGTATCTACGAAGAAGCGATGGTACATGGGTGGGGCTTCTTCCAGTTCGACAGCGAGCCGAGAAAGCACCCATGTCTTATGTTGTGCATTGAGATGTGTCATGCCGAAGCCACGGTCGTTGGAATGGAAATCAGCTGCATTGAGCAAGTGATTACCAAGATGACCGAGAAACAAGCGGTGCGAGAAGTCGCAATGGAATGGCTCGCAGAGAAATTCGTAATGACCTACTGAATCCATATTCTAAAAAGAAATCCCCAATGCACTAATGCGCATTGGGGATTCATTATTCATTGTTTTGTGTTTAAATTACTTTACAACTACAACAGCCAGACGGCCAGAGGTAGTACCCTGTACACCCTTACCAGTGCACTCGTCAACGATTACGCCACGACCCTGCAGATATTCAGCAGTAACTTTAGCGCGAGCTTCAGAGAGCTTCTGGTTCAGAGCAGCAGAACCTTCGGGAGAAGCGGTACCTACAACCTGTACGTGTGTGCCTTCAGCAACCTTGTCGAGAGCAGCCTTAGCTTCCTTGGTCAGAACAGACTTACCCTGAGCGAAGGTAACGAATACCACGTTTTCAGTGATGGTAACTTCCTTAACAGGCAGGAGCACTTCCTTAACAACTTCCTTAACGATGGGTTTCGGAGGATTGTTGCGGAGCTCGTTGATCTGAGCGTTCAGTGCGTCAACTTCAGCCTGGTCGCGGAGATTAGCGAGAGTGAAGTTGTGAGTGCCGTTAGAGTTCTTGAACTTGTAAACGAGACCAGCGTTCAACTGAACGAAAGCGTTGTTCAGATTGTATTTGATGTCGCTGTGGCCGAGCATTGCAACGTGCAAATCTTCGTGAAGTTCATCACCGTCACCAATCTTGATCACTTTGTCATTCATACCATAGATGATAGCAGGCTCAATGTAGAACTGGAACTGCTTGTCGTTGCCGAAGTTGAATGCGAAGTCAAGAGCAACTTTAGAAGTGATGTTGTCCTTGGTCTTCTCAGTACCACGATAAGCAACTGTACCTTGCAGGTCATAAGCTTCGCCACGTTCGCCAACAGTCCAAGCGTCAACACCAGCGGGTTCATAGTAAGGCTGACCGAATACACGGCCCCAGCCAAAACCACCGAGCAGGCTTACTTCAAAGAAACGAGGTTTGCCATTGTACTTGAAGAAAAGGTTGCTCAAGTTAACAGTAGCCAACAGAGAAGTGTTCAAAGCGCGGAAAGCGGTCTTGTTGGTACCGAAAGGCTTATTAGCAAAATAAGCGTTGCTTTCAACAGCCAGACCAAATACTGGAGTGAAGTAACGACCAATACGCAGACCAGCGTTGGGGTTCAAGCCGCCCAACCAACCATTCTGACCGGTAACCTTAGTAGCTACGCCACCATTGATGCCGATGTAGAAGTTGTCCATGGTCTTGCTCTCTGTTACGGTCTGAGCCGATACAGATGCTGACAGTGCAACTGCAGCAATAAAGAGTACTAACTTTTTCATTTTCTTAAGAAATTAAATAAATTATTAGAATAATGTATAAGTTCTTTTTAAATCAAACGCAAAGTAAGAAATAAAAATCCTAACTGCCAAAGATTTCACTAAAAAAGTTTAAAAACTTTTGATTATTTGATTTAAATTAAGAAGAAGCCCCGCTGACACAAGCAGCGGGGCTTCTTTTCTTCGATAAAAGACTATATGGTCTAAAACATCTATATGCGATAGAATCTATATCTTTTTACTTCACGTAAACTACAGCCAGACGGTTAGAGGTTACACCCTGTACGCCCTTACCGGTAGCTTCGTCAACGATTACACC
>CAJOIX010000004.1:0-12631 GCA_905234815.1 uncultured Prevotella sp.
GAGCCCGCAGCAGCCCACGAGTGAAAAGATTTATGAAAGATGCGGTCCACAAGGAGAGAAGTCGTACTTAATAACTCAAGAGCCTGATTCTACGCTTTCTGCCACTCCCAACAACTATCATTGGAAGCCATACCTTCATGGCCCTGAAAACAACGGGTAGAAAAAGAGCCGCGATCCATATTCCATTTGCAATTTCTGCAACACCTGAATCCGCTCCCGTCATAGTCACTGCTGCCACCTGCAGAATAATCATTCTCCGTGTCTTGGTCAGTTGCTGCATCCGATGACACCGAGGGCCCACTCATTGACCTGTTAGCAAGTCCGATGACACCAATCAATGTCAGGACAAACACTATCTGATGTTCCTCAAAGAAGATTGGGACTATACGCCACAACAGATATCCCCATACGACGGACAGCACCAATCCGACAACTCCCAGCATCGGGTTTTCAAATATGCGAAACACCCATTTGAAAAATGCCCAAGCGTTTCCGATAATCACACCGAAGAAGAAGGAAGTCAGTATATAGCAGAAAATCCAAAGAAACCATCCCACTTTCTCTACATTCAGAAACCAGAAGAGTTCGCCACGCAAGCCAGTGAGCAAGTACGTTGCACCAGCACACACCACGTTCAACAGGAGATATCGGCCAATTCCTCCCCCAAACCTGAGTGAGAAAATGAGCGAACCGACAATAATGGCCAGTAATACCCAAAACGCCGTAGATTCAGCCTCGAAAGGCAAAAAAGCCAGACTATTTAAAAGCATTGGCATCAGCTCAGGTGCTTTTCAGAAAGTTTATCAATAAATAAGCTCGATGAGCGAGAGTACAAGATAGGTGAGTGAGGTCATAACACCGGCAAAGAAGAGCAGCATGAGTGCCTGCAAGAGTCGGCGCTCGGTCTTTGTTTGCGGTTCTTGTTGCCTGCTGTGCGCCTCCTGCTCCTCAGTAGGTTTGGTCGTTTCCACCAAATGAGCCACATAATCGAAGTGCACCTGCTGCTCTGCGACGGTAGTGTCCGACTGCGCAAACTTGGCCAAATCGGCCCGTTCGAGCAACTCGCGCAAAAAAGCAGTTCGTCTGTTTGTTGCACTGCGCGGAGAATTTCGCGTGTGGTCATCTCCATCGCATTGACATGGAAGCGCGCAGCGAGATAACGGCGCAGTATTTCAGTGATTTGCGAATAAAAAAGCGGTGCCGAAAGCGACATATTCCGAATGTCGCCGAGGGCTTTCAGTGCCACGACATGAGGCGGCAACGGTTTCCGACGCAGCCACTGCTTGAGGAACGAGAGCCGCGAGTTGTAGAGCCTGTTGGCATAGGCCCACGCCAGTGCGAAGATTAATGCAACCAACCAACAGCAGCAGGCAGGCAACAAATCGCTCCACCACCAAGGGTTGCGCTGTAAGGGTTTCGGGGGAAAGAATTTTTCGGGGTGCAGGGTGTCAACATCGAGTGTCACAACTTTCAGTGCCAGCGCATTGGTCTTATAGTCTTTATTGTTCACGCGAATGTGCTGGGCGGGTATGGGATAGAGATGTTCGTCGAAGGCCGTGATGCTCAGTCGTTGCTGAAGCGTGATGGTCCGGTCTGACTGCTGAATGGTATCGAGCGGAAACACTTCAACAATCTCCACGCCTTTTGTCAGATAGGAACGCGGTTGGTAAGCAGGCATCTGCACAAGCGATTGCTCCGGCGCCACAACCTCTATAGACAGTTGTGCCTGCGAGCCAATCAGAATCTGCACAGAGTCGATTTCTGCCTTCACGCTCACCTGCGCCACGCTGTGTTGCGACAGGCAAACGAGCAACAAACACTGAACAATGAACAATAGCTTTACCCTTTTCATTTCCGCAATGACATCAGTTGTTGTAGAGATTTGACATAATCGGCATCGGTAGAGATGGAGGCGAAATCGGTATTCGTCTTCATCAGCAGTTCCTTAATGGTCTGTCGGCGCTGTTGGGCTTGCTGAGCAATGATGTTGCGCACCTTGGCCGAATGGGTATCAACCAGCAGCCGTTCGCCGCTTTCAGCATCCTCAAGGTAAAGCAGTCCAACATCTGGAATTGCTTGTTCGCGCGGATCGTAGAGGTGTACGGCCATCAGGTCGTGCTTGCCGGCCACCATCCGCAACTGCTGTTCCATAGGATTGGCAGTAAGGAAATCGCTCAACAGCATGACGGCGCAGTGGCGTTTCATCACTTTCTGGAAGAATTCCAGCGCCTGACCTATGTCGGTCTGACGGCTTGAAGCCTCCGTGGTCACCATCTCGCGAATGAGCACAAGCGCATGCTGGCGCCCTTTCTTGGGTGGAATGTATTTCTCTATGCGGTCGGAAAAGAGTATCGCGCCAATCTTGTCGTTATTCTGTATGGCACTCATGGCCATGGTTGCGGCAATCTCGATAGCCATATCGCGCTTTGTCTGGTTCACGGTGCCAAAGCCCGTAGAACCTGAAATGTCGATGAGAAGCATCAGGGTGAGTTCGCGCTCTTCCTCGAACACTTTCACGTAGGGATGGTTGAAGCGCGCCGTTACATTCCAATCGATGTCGCGCACATCGTCGCCCACCTGGTATTCACGCACTTCGGAGAACGACATACCGCGCCCTTTGAAGGCCGAGCGATACTGACCTGCAAACACGTTTTGGCTCAAACCACGCGATTTGAGCTCAATTCGCTTTACGCGCCGTATGAGTTCCGCTGCATCCATCAGGGTACTTCTACAGAGTTGAGGATTTTACTCACAATGTCGTCCGAGGTCAATCCATTGGCTTCGGCCTCGTAGGTCAGGCCGATACGGTGGCGCATCACATCGTGAGCCACTTGGCGCACGTCTTCCGGCACCACATATCCCCTACCCTTCATCATGGCGAAAGCCTTCGAAGCCTTGGCCAGTGAGATGCTGGCACGTGGCGAACAGCCAAAGGCAATCATCGGCACCAGTTCATCCATGGCATAGAGGGCGGGCTGGCGTGAGGCTTGAACCAGCTGGGCAATGTAGTGAAGAATCTTTTCGTCAATATAGATTTGCTCCACAACGGCCCGTGCCTGCTCAATATCGGCCAGCGATGCCACAGGCTTGAGCGATTGCTTCGAGACTGCCAGATTCTGCTCCACGATGCGTTTCTCCTCCTCGAGTGTGGGGTAGCCCACCACCACTTTCAGCATGAAACGGTCAAGTTGGGCTTCAGGCAGCGGATAGGTGCCTTCCTGCTCAATGGGGTTTTGCGTGGCCATGACCAGAAAAGGTGCTGGCAGCTGGTGGGTTTCTTCGCCAATGGTCACTTGATGTTCCTGCATGGCTTCAAGCAGTGCGCTCTGCACTTTGGCAGGTGCACGGTTAATTTCGTCGGCCAGCACGAAGTTGGCAAACACGGGTCCACGCTTCACGCGGAACTGCTCGTCGCGCTGCGAATAGATTTGCGTGCCGATAAGGTCGGCAGGCAGCAGATCGGGGGTGAACTGTATGCGACTGTATTCACCGTCGAGCAGTTGCGACAGCGTACGGATAGCGAGTGTCTTGGCCAGTCCGGGCACGCCTTCGAGCAGGATGTGCCCATCGGAGAGGAGCGCCACAATGAGCGATTCTACCAAATGGCGCTGTCCCACAATGACTTGGTGCATGCCGTCTTGCAGGCGATTGATGAGTTGGCTTTCTTGTTGTATGCGGGCCGTGATGGCCTGCAGGTCGAGTGTTTCCATCTTATGATTTGACAATTTTACTGTTTTACCTATTTTTCTTTTAGGCGCAGAACCACGGCCGAGCGTGCGGGTATATAGAGCTTGAGCCAGCCCTTGTGATCTTTGGCATAGAGCTCGTCGGGGTTGGTGAAATGGATGATGCTGTCGTCGGCCAGTGCATTGCCTCCAAAGGCTTTGGCATCGGTGTTGAGCACAACCTCGTATGCACCTTCGGGCACGAGGAAGCCGTAATCTGTAAACGACCGGTTGGGCGAGAAGTTGAACACGAACAACAGTTTTCCGCGGGAATATGCGAGCACTTGGTCGCCGTCGTTGTGCCATACTTCCTGCACGGGAGTATTGATGAATCCGCGCTGAGACTTAATCACCTTCAGCATTGCGCGGTCGAAGTCGCCCAGATAGTGGTAGCACAGCGTTTTATCGTCGGCGAGATGCCACTGGCGGCGCGCATATTTGTGACTCCAGCCATTGCCTTCGCGTGGGAAATCAATCCACTCTGGGTGGCCAAATTCGTTGCCCATGAAGCAGAGATATCCGCCGTTGATGGTGGATGCTGTGACCAGGCGAATCATCTTGTGCAGCGCTATGCCGCGGTGTGCCATGTCGTTTTCGTCGCCTATGCGGAAGTGCCAGTACATATCGGCATCAATCAGTCGGAAGATAATGGTCTTGTCGCCCACCAATGCCTGATCGTGACTCTCGCAGTAGGAGATGGTGCGCTCATCGGCGCGGCGGTTTTTGACTTCCCAGAAAATGCTGGAGGGCTTCCAGTCCTCATCCTTGAGGTGCTTGATGGTCTTGATCCAGTAGTCGGGAATGTTCATGGCCATGCGATAGTCGAAGCCGATTCCGCCATCCTCAAACTTGGCGGCCAGGCCGGGCATTCCGCTCACTTCCTCGGCAATGGTCACGGCATTGGGGTTGACCTGATGAATGAGCCGGTTAGCGAGTGTGAGATAGCAAATGGCATTGTCGTCCTGATGACCGTTATAGTAATCGTGATAATTGCAGAAGGCTTCGCCCAGTCCGTGACTGTAGTAGAGCATGGATGTGACGCCGTCGAAACGGAAGCCGTCGAAGTGGTATTCGTCCAGCCAGTATTTGCAGTTGGAGAGCAGGAAATGAAGCACTTCGTTTTTGCCATAATCGAAGCAGAGCGAGTCCCATGCGGGATGGTTGCGGCGGTCGTCCGGATAGAAGTATTGGTTGGGATCGCCGGCCCAGTTGCCCAGACCTTCGTTTTCATTTTTCACGGCGTGCGAGTGCACAATGTCCATGATCACAGCTATTCCTGCAGCGTGGGCTTCGTCGATGAGCTGTTTCAACTCTTCGGGTGTGCCGAAGCGCGACGAGGGGGCAAAGAAGTTGCTCACGTGATAGCCGAACGAGCCGTAGTACGGGTGCTCCTGTATGGCCATGAGCTGTATGCAGTTGTAGCCTGCACGCTTCACGCGCGGCAGTATCTCGGTGCGAAACTCATTGTACGTGCCCACCCGCTCGGCGTCTTGCGCCATACCTACATGACTTTCGTAGATGAGCAGCGGGTTTTTCTTTATTTTGAATTTCTGGTCGTGCCAGGTGTAGGGCGCTGCATTCCACACCTGCCCGGAGAATATCTTTGTGGCTTCGTCTTGTACCACTCTGCGCGCATAGGCTGGTATTCGTTCGCCTTGACCGCCGTTCCAGCTCACGAGCACCTTGTAGTGCTGCCCATGTTTCAGGGCGCTTTCGGGCAGGGTGAGTTCCCAGTTGCCGTTGTGGAGCGATTTGGCGGAGTATTTTTCCGTCGGTTTCCAGTCGTTGAAATCGCCAATGAGCTGCAGGGCTGTGGCGTTGGGAGCCCATTCACGATAGACCCACCCTTTCTTGGTGTGGTGGAGTCCGAAGTATTCGTGACCATTGGCAAAGTCGGACAGCGACTGCTTACCGCCTTGGGTCAGTTCGTTTTCTTTGTCGATAGCGTGTTGATGTCGGCCATTGATGGCTTCGGCAAAAGGTGCGAGATATCCGTCGCGCTTGATGATGCCGAGTTGAGGTGTTTTCTTTTTCATAGGTATTAATTATCAATGATCAGTAATCAATTCAGTATTCTCCTGCCGTTGCGATAGGTTCCCCGGGCGGTGATGGCGCCGTTGGCATCTTTCTCTACGAACGCGCCGTCGCGCTCGTCGTCTTTATAGTTGCCTTCAAAGCGGGTTCCGTCTTTGCTTATCTCGATGGCCGGACCGTTGCGGCGGGAGTTCTTGTAGGTGCCACGGAATTTTGATCCGTCCTTATGGTGTATCACCATCTCGCCGTTGAGCATTCCCTGCGAGAATTGGCCCTCGTATATATCGCCGTTGCGCTTGGTCAGCCGTCCGCGGCCGTCGTATTTTCCAGCCTTCATCTGTCCGTTGTAGGTATCGCCGTTGCGCCAGCGGAAGTTGCCTTGGCCGTTGGGCTCGCCGTTTTCGAAATGTCCGGTATATACATCGCCGTTGGCAAAATGGAGAATACCCTCGCCCGCGCGCTCATCATTCATATAACCGCCTTCATATTTGTCGCCATCGGAGGTAACATAAACGCCACGGCCCTGACGCTTGTCGTCGCGCCAGTCGCCCACGTAGGTATCGCCATTGGCATAGCGGAGCGTGCCTTTGCCAGCACGCTTGTTATCGCGCCATTCACCCTCATAGCGCGTACCGTCGCCCCAGTCGAAAATGCCCTGACCGTGCTTCTTGTCCTGATTCCACTGGCCGTCGTAGAAAGCACCGCCCTTGAAGGTGTAGCGGCCGCGCCCCTGACGCTTGTCCATGTGCCACGAGCCGACATAGACGGAGCCGTCGTAGTAGTACATTGTGCCTTCGCCCTGCTGGCAATCGCGATACCAGAGACCATCGTAGCGGTTGTTATTCTGGAAATAGTAAATGCCCTTGCCGTGCTGATGGTCGCGAAACCACTCGCCCTCGTAGCGCTCGCCGTCGGGAAAAGAGTAGATGCCAAAGCCCTGACGGAGTCCTTTCACGTAATTTCCGTCAAAAACAGAACCGTCGGGAAACTGTGTGCGACCTTTGCCGTGTGGCTTGCCGGAGAGCATTTCGCCCTGATACTGACCGCCATCGTGCGTGGTGCAACTACCCATCGTCACTTTCTGACCACTAGCCGCTGAGGGAACAATCAGTGAGAATACGATGGAGAGGAACAAGAAATGTATATAATGTGGAAAATTCTTCATATTGCGAAAGTAGCACTTTTTGAGCGATTGGCGAAATTATTAGAGGGCTTTTATAAATAATTAACGCAACATTTGCACACGCCAACAGCCAAAACGGCACCCAAGAAAAAAATTGCACACTCGGAAATTTTAACATTTCCAGGCGGACTCATCCGCTCGCAAACACAAATAAGCGAAAATAGCGCTTATTTGTCCGATTTCGATTAACGAACTGATGGTCAGTCGATTAGCAAAAATCGAAGTTTAAGACTTATTTCTCAAGCCACCAAAAGCATAGCTTTTAACGTGCAAAAGCTATGCTTTTGGTGGGCAATTCCTATGCTTTTGAAAGGGGAAAGGTATGCTTTTAGCATTGGGAAATGATACTTTTTCCCCCGAAAATGGGATTTTTAGTCCGCGAAAAACCACATTTTGGTCTGAGAAATGGTGATTTTGCGATTTCTTAGCGTGCTGATTTTTTTGCACACTCCAAATCTTTTAACAAATGAAAGGTTTATTAACAATCACGAAAACGAGCGGTTCCAAATCAATGTATTCCGCGATCGTTCAGAGCGTTAGTGTATGCGCGAGCATTGATTTGATGTTCGGCATAGGTGCGTGCAAAGCGGTGCGTACCGTCGAAGGCTGGACTGGCACACATATAAAGGTAATCGTGGTGCTCGAGGTTGAGCACGGCGTCGATGCCGGCAAGCGTTGGAATACGGATGGGGCCTGGCGGCAGTCCGGCATAGCGATAGGTGTTATAGGGACTGTCGGCCGAAAGCATATTGCGATAAACGCGGCGGGCCTCAAAATTTTTCAGCGCAAACTTCACCGTAGGGTCAGCCTGCAGGGGCATACCCTGCTGCAGCCGATTGTAGTACATACCTGCCACGGCCGGTTTCTCGGCCTGTGCATTGGTCTCCTCATCGACAATCGAAGCCAGCGTGATCACCTGGTCGGGGGTGAGATTCAACTGCGCTGCCTTGTCGCGACGCACATCGGTCCAGAAGGCATCGCTCTCGCGCTGCATACGCTGGAGCAACTGGTTGATGCTCGTGGTCCAATACACCTCGTAGGTGTTGGGCAGAAACATGGCAATCATCGTGGCCGTGTCGCGCTCGTAGGCTCGACAAGTATCGGCATTGGTCAGGGCTGCAAGCCAATCCACGGAATCGACCATGAGCGTCTTGCCCAGATATCCGGCCAAGCGATCGACAGTGCGAACGCTGGGAATGATCAGACGAACGGGCGATTGACTACCACTGCGAATACGACGGAACAGTTTAACGGCTCCTTCGCCTGGCTCAATGACATAGCGACCGGGGCGTAAATGGCTGCCCAAGCCCAAATGGCGAGCCAGCGTGCTGAAACCGTTCCACGCCACTTTGTGGGCATACGGGCGGAGTTTCACGCACACGGAATCGACCGTATCGTCGGCGTCAATATATAAATATGTGCTCTCTTTGCTACGCGAAAGGGAGCCAAACAGGAACCAAAACGTGAGCAGGAATATCAAGAGCCCGCATACAACAATGGGCAATCGATAGCGAGCGTTACAATCAGACTTGAAAATCATGGCGCGAAGGTAGGAAAAAGAATGAAACTATGAAAGAATGCGGCAACGAAAGTGCGCAAAATTGATTAACTTTGCAGCATGAAATCGTACGACACCTACATTTTCGACCTCGACGGCACATTGCTCAACACACTTGAAGACCTCTTCCTATCAACCAACCACGCGCTACGAACATTCCATCAGCCGGAACGCACGCTGGAGGAAGTGCGCCAATTTGTGGGCAACGGCGTCAGAAAACTCATAGAGCGCGCTGTGCCCAATGGGGCTGCGCATCCACAATTTGAAGAGATTTTCGCAGAATTCAAAGCCTACTATCAACTCCACAGCGAAGACCACACTGCGCCCTACCCTGGCGTGTGCCAGCTGCTGGAAGAACTGAAACGACGCGGAAAGAAGACGGCCGTGGTGAGCAATAAGTTTTTGGCTGCCACACAGCAACTCTGTAAGCAATTCTTTCCCGATGTGATTGATGTGGCAATGGGCGAACACGAAGGTGTCAGCTGCAAGCCCGCACCTGATATGCTGCGCCTGGTCATGAAGCAACTCCAGGCCACACCCGACACAACGGTCTATATTGGCGACAGCGATGTGGACCTCCTCACTGCTCAAAACACCCAATTGCCCTGCATCAGCGTGCTCTGGGGATTCCGCGATGAGGAGTTTCTGCGCCAGCATGGCGCCACCTGCTTTGTGAAAACCGCAGCAGAAATCCTCCCCTGATAATAGCATCTTGTATCAAACACCGTAACCACAACACAAAAAAAGCGAGTCATCTCTAAGAAAGAAATGACTCGCTTTTTTGAAAGTCGGGATGACAGGACTCGAACCTGCGACAGCCTGGTCCCAAACCAGGAACGCTACCAACTGCGCTACATCCCGAATAGTTATCTTGTGAACTTGTCTAACGTCGTGATATTAAATCCTACTTAATAATTCCCTGCTCCTTGAATATCTTCTTCAGGGCTACTACGCCACGCTCAACTTGCTCTTTGGTGTGAGTGGCCATCAGCGCAAAGCGTACCAAGGTATCTTGAGGAGCACAGGCTGGCGGAATCACAGGATTGATGAAGACACCTGCATCGAAGGCCAGTTTCGTAACCAAGAACGTCTTTTGGATATCACGCACATAGAGCGGAATGATTGGACTTTCAGTATCGCCAATCTCAAATCCTTCTTCGCGGAAGCGCTGCAAAGCGTAATTGGTCACTTCCCACAACTTCTCAATGCGCTCGGGTTCCTGCTGAATGATGTGCAATGCCTCCATGGCGGCTGCAGTGGCAGCGGGAGTATTGGATGCAGAGAAGATGTAAGTGCGGCAAGAGTGACGCAGATAGTTAATCGTGTCTTTATCGCCGGCAATGAAACCACCAATTGAAGCAAGACTCTTCGAGAAGGTACCCATGATGAGATCCACCTCGTCGGTCAGACCGAAATGGTCGCAAACACCACGTCCCTGACGGCCAAATACGCCCAGACCATGGGCCTCATCAACCATGATGGAACAATTGTATTTATGCTTCAGTTCAACAATTTCAGGCAATTTTGCGAGGTCGCCCTCCATAGAGAACACACCATCTACAACAATGAGCTTGATGGCTTCGTGGGGCAGTTTTGCCAATGTGCGTTCCAAGTCCTCCATGTCGTTGTGCTTATAGCGCAACTGAGTGGCGAAAGAGAGACGACGGCCATCTACAATGCTGGCATGGTCGCGATCATCGCAGATGATATAATCGTTGCGGCCAACCACCTGAGCCAGAACGCCTTGGTTTACGGAGAAACCAGTGGAGAAACAGAGGGCATCATCTTTGCCTTCAAAGGCGGCCAACTCTTTTTCCAACTTTACGTGCAGATCAAGAGTTCCATTGAGGAAACGACTGCCGGCGCAACCTGAGCCATACTTGTCAAGTGCATCCTTGGCGGCCTTTATCACACGTTCATCGCCTGTCAAACCAGTATAAGCATTGGAGCCAAACATCAAGACGGTATGATTGTCCATCTCAACCTCTGTGCCTTGCTTGCTGGTAATCTCGCGGAAGTAGGGGTAGATACCCTGCTTCATAAATTCCTGCGGCACACGATAGGCTTTATGTTTCTCTTGTAGCTGTCCCATTGATTATGTGTTGTATTCTTATTTTTTCAAAAATGCCGTGCAAAGGTAATGGAAACCTATCAAACTGCAAAGAAAAATTATGATTTTGTGAAAAAATTTTTACTCACTTTTTTCGATTGTGTGCATTTTTCAATCATCCCTCTGGCGCAATTCCCAACAAGCCACAGCCATTGCAGCGGCCACATTGAGCGAATCGACACCATGCTTCATCGGGATGCGCACCACATGATCGGCAGCGGCGATAGTCTGTTCCGGGAGCCCGTCACCCTCGGTGCCCATGATCAGAGCCAAGCGTTCAATCTGCTTCAAGCAAGGAGCATCCAGGGGGATGCTTTGGTCGGTCAACGCCATGGCTGCCGTTTGAAAACCAAGTGCATTGAGTTGCTGCTGCGGACAGTCAATCCATGTCCACGGGACCTGAAACACCGTACCCATTGATACACGAATACTGCGACGGTTCAGCGGGTCACAACTCGTGCGAGTAAGCAAGATGGCATCAACTCCTAATGCTGCTGCCGAGCGAAACATTGCGCCGATATTGGTCGTGTCGGTCACACCGTCGATAACCACTACACGCCGCGCTGCATGCAGCACCTCGTCGAGAGTGCGCTCCGCAGGCCGACGCATAGCACAAAGGACGCCGCGTGTCAAGGTGTAACCTGTGAGTGCAGCCAACAACTCGCGCGCACCAATATAAATAGGTACATGAGAGAGCGTCTCTGCCAAATCGCGTGCATCGTTCGCAAGATGTCGCTCCTCACAGAGAAGAGCCAGTGGTTCGTAACCAGCCGAGAGCGCCACACGAATCACTTTCGGACTTTCTGCAATAAAAATACCCTGCGCAGCATCTTGACTGCAGCGCAGTTGAGCCTCTGTGAGTCGGGAAAACATAGCCACACGAGGGTCGTCGAGTGTATCAATTCGATAAATAGCCATCTAAGAAAAAAAACATTATTCGTGGAGCAAAAATATAAAAATCGGCGTTCAAGCCCTAAACTATTGCCAGATATTGCTGTCAAAACTTGTAAAAATCTATGCTAAAAGGAGCATTTTACCCACCCCCGCGTTGCGGGTTTGATGCATTTCTACCCCAAAAGTTTTCTTCAAAAGATTGTCTAATATATTGTTTATTTGTACATTTGCATCCCGTTTTAATAGGTAATATCAGATTTTAATAGGTAATATCCGATGAAATTAAAAGCAACGAGCCCCTTCCGCTCCTTACTTCAATGGTATTTTTCAAAAAACGCGCTCCCCTATTGGTGCGTGTTAGCTGCAGACTGCTTCATTGTTTTTATTTCGACACTGCTCACCTATTGGATGTTTTATCGCACCAATGAACTTATTGAGCACCGTTTTAGCGTACTATATACTGCATTACTATACATTCTGCCCAGTCTGTTAAGTACGCGACTTTTTCACACTTACTCAGGTATTATCCGCTATTCATCCTTTATCGATTTACTCAAAGTCGGATATGCGAACCTCTGCACAGCCATCATGGCTGGAATTCTCTCAAGAATACTACCTCACATCGCACCAAACATCTTTGTAGGAATGACCTTCATGAGCATTATATGCATCTTCAGCATTGCCACATTGCTGATGTGGGCCATACGTATTCTGATTAAAATTCTTTATGATGTCTCAGCCACGACGCTTAAAACAATGCCTGTACTGATTTATGGAGCAGGTGCCGGAGGCGTAGGACTGGCCAAAAACATCCAGACACAACGCCCAAGAAAATTTCTTTTGCGCGGTTTTATCTCTCACGATGCCCAAGAAATGAAGTACAATTTGATGGGCGTGCAGGTATATCCTGCCAACGAAGGACTACGCAAAGTCATCAAGAGCAATCACATAACAGCAGTGCTCGTCAGCCCACTGCGTGTAGAGGAATTTCGCGAGCAGCAAGAATTGCAAAACTTGTTGATTGATGCTGGCTGCAAAATCTTCATGAGCCAGTCGGTAAAAGAAATGCCTGTGAAGGATGGGCAAATCAATGAAACTCCGGAAAATGAGTTCCAACTGCACGAAGT